>JBIQJM010000009.1:0-65373 GCA_044507525.1 Burkholderiales bacterium | reverse complement strand
GCACCGCCTCGAAGCCGCGCGCGAGCTTGTGCTCGCCCTGCGCGCCGCCTTCCACGATGCGCAGCCGCATCTCGATCGCGATCTCGATCGCCTGGTAGTAGCAGAGCTCGAAGTGCAGCAGCGGAACCGTCTCGAGCGCACCCCAGTAGCGCCCGTACAGCCGCTCTTCGTCGTGCACGAACAGCGCCGAGGCGAGGGCGACCCCGTCGCGCTCGGCAACGACCAGGAGCAGGTGCTCGGGCATGGTCGCGCCGATGCGCTCGAAGAACTCGAGGTTCAGGTACGGCGTCGACGCGTGCGCGTCGTAGGTGGCTTCGTAGCAGCGTGCGAAGAAGCGCCAGTCGGACGCGCGGATCCCGCCGCCGGGGATGCGCCGGATGCGCACGCCGGCGTCGGCGACGCGGCGGCGTTCGGCGCGGATCTTCTTGCGCTTGGGCTGCGTGAGCGTGGCGAGGAAGGCGTCGAAGTGCGGATACCCGTCGTTGCGCCAGTGGAACTGGACGCCGTGCCGCAGCATCATGCCCGCCTCGTTCAGCAGTGCGGCCTCCTCGTCGAGCGGAAAGAGCACGTGCAGCGACGACAGCGTCGATCGGCGTGCATGCGCGAGCAGGGCCTCGATCGCCGCGCGCCGCGCATCCGCGTCGCGCGCCGCGATGCGCACGCCCGGGACCGGCGTGAACGGCACGGCGACGAGCCATTTCGGGTAGTAGTGAAGTCCGCTGCGCGCATAGGCGTCGGCCCAGGCCCAGTCGAAGACGTACTCGCCGTACGAATGCGACTTGCGGTACAGCGGTACCAGCGCCGCCGGCGCGCCGTCGGCGTCGTGCAGCAGGAGGTGCTGCACCTGCCATCCGGCGTGCGCGCCGACGCAGCCTGTGCGCTCGAGTGCGTCGAAGAACTCGTGCCGCAGGAAGGGCTGTGCGCGTTCGCGGCGGGCGCCGAGGGCGGCGAGTCGGTTCCACTGTCGCGCGCCGATCGCCGACGCGGCGGAGAGAATCCGCGTGCGATAATCGCCTCGCAATCCATCGTTCGCCAGAACCGCCTCCCTTCGCCTTCGATGCGCATCGCTGCCGCGCAGATCAACCCGGTCGTCGGAGACTTCGACGGCAACGCACGGCGGATTATCGCTTCGGCGCAGGCGGCTGCCTCGTCGGGTGCGCGGGTATTGGTCACGCCCGAACTCGCGGTCGTCGGCTACCCGCCCGAAGACCTGCTCTTCCGCGCCTCCTTCCTCGCCGGCGCGCAACGCGCGCTGGAAGCGGTCTGCGCGGGCACGGCATCGCTCGACCTGCACCTGCTCGTCGGCCATCCCGCGCTCGACGGCGCCGCCTGCTACAACGCGGCGAGCCTGGTGCATCGCGGACGGGTCGTCGCCGAGTACCACAAGCACGAGCTGCCCAACTACCGCGTCTTCGACGACGAGCGCTATTTCGCGACCGGCGACGAGCCGCTCGTCTTCGAAGTCGACGGCGTGCGCTTCGGCGTGCTCGTCTGCGAAGACTACTGGGCCGCGCAGGCGCCGCGGCGTGCGGTCGCGGCGGGCGCGCAGGTGCTGCTCGCGCTCAACGCCTCTCCCTACGAAACCGACAAGCAGCACCTGCGCCTGGACGTCGCCCGCGTCAACGTCTCCAAGCTCGGCGTGCCGCTGTTCGCGGCGAACCTCGTCGGCGGCCAGGACGAGCTCGTCTTCGACGGGCTGTCGTTCGCGTTGAACGCCGACGGCGTGCTCGCGGCACAGGCGCCCGCCTTCGAGGAGGCGCTCTTCGTCGCCGAACTGGCGCCGGGGACGCCCGCCGCCTTCGCCGTCGGGCCGACGCCGCCCGAGCAGTCTCCGGAGGAGACGCTCTACGGGGCGCTCGTCCTCGGCGTTCGCGACTACATCGGCAAGAACGGCTTTCCGGGCGTGCTCCTGGGCCTGTCGGGCGGGGTCGATTCGGCGCTCACGCTCGCGATCGCCGTCGACGCGCTCGGCGCCGCACGCGTGCGCGCGGTGATGATGCCGTCGCAGTACACCGCCGACATCTCGCTCGCCGATGCCCGCGACATGGCGACGCGCGTGGGCGTGCGCTACGACGAGATCCCGATCGCGGGGTGCTTCGACGCTTTCGACGCGGCGCTGGCGGCGCACCTGCCGGGGCCGCCGGACACGACGCAGGAGAACATCCAGGCGCGCATCCGTGCAGTGCTGCTGATGGCGCTGTCGAACCGCACCGGCTCGCTGGTGCTCACCACCGGCAACAAGAGCGAGCTGGCGGTCGGCTACAGCACGCTGTACGGCGACATGGCCGGCGGCTTCGCGGTGATCAAGGACGTCGCCAAGACGATGGTCTGGCGGCTCTCGAACTGGCGCAACACGCGGGGCGAGGTGATTCCCCGGCGGATCATCACGCGCCCGCCGTCGGCCGAACTCAAGGCGGGGCAGACCGACCAGGATTCGCTGCCGCCCTACGAAGTGCTCGATTCCATCGTCGAGCAGTACGTCGAGCTCGATCGCAGCGTCGAGGAGATCGTGGCCACCGGGCCCGACGAGGAAACCGTGCGTCGGGTCACGCGGATGATCCGCGCCGCCGAGTACAAGCGCCGGCAGGCGCCGCTGGGCGTGCGCGTCACGCATCGTGCGTTCGGCCGCGACTGGCGCTATCCGGTCACGTCGGCCTTTCGCGACTGAGGGTCGTCTCGGGTAGGATTCACCCTTTGCCAACGCCGTCGCATACAGAGCCGGAAACAACGGGGAACCGACGGGCAGCTTCGGAGCCAACATGAAGAAGATTACGGCGATCATCAAACCGTTCAAGCTCGACGAAGTGCGCGAGGCGCTCGCCGAGGTCGGTGTGACGGGTCTGACCGTGACCGAGGTGAAGGGCTTCGGCCGCCAGAAGGGGCACACCGAGCTGTATCGGGGTGCCGAGTACGTCGTCGACTTCCTGCCGAAGGTGAAGGTCGAGGTCATCGCGGCCGACAACGTCGTCGAAGCCGTCATCGACGCCGTCGTGCGTGCGGCGCGCACCGGTCGCATCGGCGACGGCAAGATCTTCGTCTCCGAGGTCGAGCAGGTCGTGCGCATCCGCACCGGCGAGACCGGCGAAGCCGCCGTCTGACGCCGCGGGCAGCAGCCCGCTTGCGCGGCCGATCACCCGCCGCCGCTTCCTCCCGCTCCCTGCAGCTTCCGTGGCTCCCGACGTCGGCCTTCGAGCGCCGGCTTCAGCGATCGAGCGCCGACGAAGGCGTGCGTTCGCCGCCGAACAGGCGCCGCAGGCCGCGCGCGATCGCGCGCAGCAGCACCACGGCCCCGACCAGGAACACGAGCAGCGCGACGAGGAACACGACCGGGTGCGCGATGGCGAGCCATAGCCCGGCGAGCACGCCCGCGTCCTCGCCGAGCGACAGCGCGACGTTCGAGAAGGGCTCGGGCGAGGTGTTCACCGCAGCGCGCGTCCCCGATTTCGCGAAATGCGTCGTCGCGGTGAGCGTGCCGCCGAGCAGCGCCGCGGCGAGCGTCCATGCCGCACCGGAATCGCCGAACACGCCCGCGGCGAGCGCAGCGCCGGCCGGAATCCGCAGAAAGGTGTTCACCGCGTCCCACGCACTGTCGACGAACGCGATCTTGTCGGCAGCGAGCTCGACCACCGACATGAAGCCCGAGGCGGCGAGCACGACCGGGTGCGCGAGCACCTCGAGGTTCTCCGGCAGCGGCCACCAGCCCAGCCGGCCGAGCAGGCCGAAGACGAAGATCACCAGGTACAGGCGAAGGCCGGCACCCCACGCGAGCGCCGCCGCGAGGGCGAGCGAGGGCAGGTGATCGCGCACGGCCTCGGGCAGCAGCGCCAGCCACTGCATCGCCAGCGCGTTCATCGCGCGTGCCGCGCGCAGGGCGAGGGCGGCGGGCCGCGCTGGGCTACACTCGATCGCATATCGGACATCACGCCTCCGGAACGCGGATGCAGCCTCCCGACGTGAGCCCTTCCATTGTGCCAGCGCCGCCCGATGCCGCCCGGCTCGGCGCCGTGCTGCTCGCCGCGGGCAGCGCGGTGCGCATGGGCGGGCCGAACAAGCTGCTGCTGCGCATCGACGAGGAGCCGCTGGTGCGGCGGTCGCTGCGCGCGCTGCAGCGTGTGCCGATCGGCCACCTCGTCGTCGTGCTCGGGCGCGACGCGCAGCGCGTGCGCACCGAGCTCGACACCTTTCCGGTGCGGGCGTTCTGTCGGGTGGACGTCGGCTGCGACCAGCAGGTGTCGGTCGACGCCGGGTTGCGGGCGCTGCCCGCGGGACTCGACGCGATCGTCATCGCGCTCGCCGACCAGCCGCTCGTCGATACCGACGACCTGCGCTGGCTGCTCGCACGATGGCGCGAACTCCCGGCCGGCAGCGCCGCGATTCCTTTCCATCGCGGTGCCCGCGGCAACCCGGTCGTCCTGGCAGCCTCGATGCGCGAGGCGGTTCTCGCCGCCGGCCCGGCTGTCGGATGCCGCGGCTGGCTGGCCGCGCATCCGGAATGCGTGCACCGCGTCGAGACGCCGAACGATCACTACGTCGTCGATCTCGACACGCCCGACGACCTCGCGCGGCTGGCGCGGCGGGGAATCGCGGTCGAATAGCGCGAAAGCGCTTGCCTCGTCACTGCAGCAGCACGACGACGGCGCCGGCGCCGCCGTCGTTCGGCCTCGCCTGGCAGAAGGCGAGCACCTCCCGGCGCTGCACGAGCCAGCGCGGCACCTTCGCCTTGAGCACCGGTTCGCGGCCGATCGAGCCGAGCCCCTTGCCGTGGATGACGCGCACGCAGCGCCACTCGCGGCGCAGCGCCTCGTCGAGGAATGTGGCGAGCGCCGCGCGCGCTTCGTCGACGCGCAGGCCGTGCAGGTCGATCTGTCCGCGGATCGCCCATTCGCCGCGGCGCAGCCGACGCACGACGTCGTGGCCGACCGACGCCCGGCGATAGGAGAGGGCCTCGTCGGTCTCGAGGTGCTGCTCGATGCCGATCTCGTCGGACAGCGACGCCGCGAGTGCCGCTCGCTCGTCGCGTTCGCGCTGGACGGCGGTGACGGGCACGTCCCGCCGGTGCGGATCGACGCGCCCGGTCGGGCGCAGCGGCACCGCGTCGGCCACCGCGTCGCGGAACACGTTCGCCTCGCGCAGGCGTTCGCGTTCGCGTTGTTCGCGCTGGCGTTCCCGTTGCTCGCGCTCGCGCGCCTCGGCGCGCAGGCGCCTGCCGAGTGCCTCGAGCGACTGGAGTCCGTCGAGCGATCGGCGTGCCGACTGCCGGCCGGGGCCCGACGAGCGCGTCATCGCACGGACAGCGATTCCAGGTAGCGCTGCGCGTCGAGCGCAGCCATGCAACCGGTGCCGGCGCTGGTGACCGCCTGGCGGTAGACGTGGTCCTGCACGTCGCCCGCCGCGAACACGCCGGGCACGCTGGTGGCCGTCGCGTCGCCGTCGAGCCCGCCCCGCGTGACGATGTACCCGTTGCGCATCTCGAGCTGGCCTTCGAAGATCCCGGTGTTCGGCACGTGCCCGATCGCGATGAAGACGCCCTGCACGGGGATCTCGCTTCTCTCGCCGGTGCGGTTGTCGAACACGCGCACCGCGTTCACGCCGCTTTCGTCGCCGAGGATCTCGTCGAGCTCGTGGAACCAGCGGACCTCGACGTTGCCCGCCTGGCCGTCCTTCTCCTCGGTGTGCGCGAGCAGGCGGTCGGAGAGGATCGGCTCGGCGCGGAACTTGTCGCGCCGGTGCAGCACGGTGACCTTGCGTGCGATGTTCGCCAGGTACAGCGCCTCCTCGACCGCCGTGTTGCCGCCGCCCACGACGACGACGTCCTCGCCTCTATAGAAGAATCCGTCGCAGGTGGCGCAGGCCGAGACGCCCTTGCCCATGAACGCCTCCTCGGACGGCAGCCCGAGGTATTGCGCCGACGCCCCGGTGGCGACGATCAGCGCGTCGCAGGTGTACTCGCCGGCGTCACCGACGAGCCGCATCGGTTTCTCGTTCAGGTGCACGGTGTGGATCTGGTCGAAGACGATCTCGGTGCCGAAGCGCTCGGCATGCTGCTGGAAACGCGCCATCAGCTCCGGCCCCTGGACACCCTCGGGGTCGGCCGGCCAGTTGTCGACGTCGGTGGTAGTCATCAGCTGCCCGCCCTGCGCCAGCCCGGTGATCAGTACCGGCTGCAGGTTCGCGCGGGCGGCGTATACGGCGGCGGTATAGCCGGCGGGGCCGGAGCCCAGGATCAGCAGACGGATGTGGCGAGCGGTGGACATGAGCGGACGGGTGGAAGTTGCGTTGTAAAAAACTCAAAGAATCATAAACTTAGGCGATGATTCTAGAAGCGTTTCGTGATATTTGCCACGGGTAGTGCAGAATTATAGGAGTGCGGTGCGCTCCAGCAGGCACCCCGGTATCCAGACCAGAGGTGGGTATGGCTCTCGAAGAAAACAAGGCGTTCCTGCGCCGGGTGCCGTTGCTGTCGGGCCTGAACGAGCAGCAGATCGAATCGCTCGCCGCGGGCAGCGCACGCCGCAACTTCCCGAAAGGCCGCACGATCGTCTCCGAAGGCGAGCCGTCGCAGTCGCTGTACATCCTGCTGTCGGGCCGCGCGAAGGTGCAGCGCTCCGATTCCGAAGGCAAGGAGGTCATCCTCGCCGTGCTCGGCTCCGGCGACTTCTTCGGCGAGATGAGCCTGATCGACGAGGCGCCGCGCTCGGCGAGCGTGATCACGCTCGAGTCCTGCGACTTCATGTCGATCGCCAAGGAGAGCTTCAAGGCGATGCTCCTGCAGAGCAACGACATGTGCATGGCGGTGATGCGCGGCCTCGTACGCAGGCTGCGCGAGGCCGACCAGAAGATCGAGACGCTCGCGCTGCTCGACGTCTACGGGCGCGTCGCGCGCGTGCTGCTCGACTTCTCCGAGCAGGTGAACGGCGAGCGCATCGTGCGCAACCGGCTGCCGCGCCAGGAGATCGCCAAGATGATCGGCGCCTCGCGCGAGATGGTCTCGCGCGTGATGAAGGGCCTGGAGATCGACGGATACATCGTGCCGATGCCCGAGGGCCGGCTGATGCTGCGCGAGAAGATCGCTTCGTACATCAGCTGAAGGCACGCGGTATCCGATGGCAAGAATGAGCGCGCCAGCGGCTTCGTCGCGTCGAGCGGCCCCGCGCACCCCGGTCGGCATCGATTTCGGCATCCCCGAGCGTGCGCTTCGGCTGCTGCACGAAGCGCGCTGGATCGCGATGGCTGCGCTCGGCGTGTTCCTGCTGCTGATCCTCGCCACCTACGACAAGGCCGACCCGGCCTGGTCGCATGCGGTGCCCGGCAGCGCGACCGCGAACGCCGGAGGACGCGTCGGCGCGTGGTTCGCCGACCTGCTGCTGTACCTGTTCGGCTTCAGCGCCTACCTGTTCGTCGCGCTGCTCGCGGTCGCGGTGCTGCGCGGCTTTCGCGCGCTGCGCACGGCGCCCGATGCGAACGCCGCGAACAACCGCTTCGCGTGGGAGCGCTGGCTCGGCTTCGCGTTGCTGCTGTTCGGCTCGGTGGGCATCGAGTCGGCGCGACTGCATTCGCTGCGCGCCGAGCTGCCGATGGGGCCGGGCGGAATCGTCGGCGCGCTGCTCGCCGAGCCGATGTTCGTCGGCTTCGGCGCCGTCGGCGGCACGCTCGCGCTGCTGGTCATGATCGCCGCCGGCTTCAGCCTGTGGTCGGGCTGGTCGTGGCTGACGATCTTCGAGCGGGTCGGCTTCGCCATCGAATGGCTGGTGCAGCGGATGGTCTACGCGGCGACCGCGTGGAAGGACCGGCGCATCGGCGAGGTCGCGGCCACCGTGCGCGACGAGCAGGTGCAGGTCAAGCGCCGCATCCTCGACGACGATCCCGAACCGGTGCGCATCGAGGCGCCGCCGCCGCGCATCGAGCGCTCCGAGCGCGCCGAGGCCGAACGGCAGACGCCGCTGTTCGTCGACCTGCCGGCCGACACGCAGTTGCCGCCGATCTCGCTGCTCGACGAGCCGCCGGTGGCGACCGAGACGGTGACGGCGGAGACGCTCGAGTACACGTCGCGGCTGATCGAGAAGAAGCTCTCCGACTTCAACGTCGCCGCCAACGTCGTCGCCGCCTATCCCGGGCCGGTGATCACGCGCTACGAGATCGAGCCGGCCACCGGCGTGAAGGGCGCGCAGATCGTCAACCTGTCGAAGGACCTTGCGCGCGCGCTGTCGCTCGTGTCGATCCGCGTCGTCGAGACCATCCCGGGCAAGAACCTGATGGGGCTCGAGCTGCCGAACGCGCGCCGGCAGACGGTGCGTCTCTCGGAGATTCTCGCGTCGCAGGTGTACGCGACGAGCGCCTCGCCCCTCACGCTCGCGCTCGGCAAGGACATCGCCGGGATGCCGATCGTCGTCGATCTCGCCAAGATGCCGCACCTGCTCGTGGCGGGAACCACCGGCTCCGGCAAGTCGGTCGGCATCAACGCGATGCTGCTGTCGCTGCTCTACAAGAGCGACCCGTCGCAGGTCCGCCTGATCCTCATCGATCCGAAGATGCTCGAGATGAGCACCTACGAGGGCATCCCGCACCTGCTCGCGCCGGTGGTCACCGACATGCGGCAGGCGGGCAACGCGCTGAACTGGTGCGTCGCCGAGATGGAGCGCCGCTACCGGTTGATGAGCAAGCTGGGCGTGCGCAACCTCTCCGGCTACAACAACCGGATCGCCGATGCGGCGCGGCGCGAGGAACTGATCCCGAACCCGTTCTCGCTGACGCCCGACCAGCCCGAGCCGCTGGGCGCGCTGCCGCAGATCGTCGTCGTCATCGACGAGCTCGCCGACCTGATGATGGTCGTCGGCAAGAAGATCGAGGAGCTGATCGCCCGGCTCGCGCAGAAGGCGCGCGCGGCCGGCATCCACCTGATCCTCGCCACGCAGCGCCCGTCGGTCGACGTGATCACCGGGCTGATCAAGGCGAACATCCCGACGCGGATCGCGTTCCAGGTCTCGTCGAAGATCGACTCGCGCACGATCCTCGACCAGATGGGCGCCGAGTCGCTGCTGGGGCAGGGCGACATGCTCTACCTGCCGCCCGGCGGCGGCGTGCCGATGCGCGTGCACGGCGCCTTCGTCGCCGACGGCGAGGTGCACAAGGTCGTCGAGCACTGGCGGGAGCTCGCCGAGCCGCAGTACGTCGAAGGCATCCTCGAAGGCGGCGTTCCCGAGGAGGTCGACGCGGGCAGCGCGGTCGGCTTCGGCGGCCTGTCGCAGACGCTCGCGGACGCGGGCGTCGACGGCGAAGCCGATCCGCTGTACGACCAGGCGGTCGCCGTCGTCGTCAAGCATCGGCGTGCGTCGATCTCGCTCGTGCAGCGGCACCTGCGCATCGGATACAACCGCTCGGCGAGGCTGCTCGAGCAGATGGAGCGTTCGGGGCTGGTGTCGGCGATGGCGACGAACGGCAACCGCGAGATCCTCGTTCCCGCGTCGCAGGACGCGTGAAGCCGATGGGCGCAGGCGCTGCGGCCTCGGCGTGCGCGTGCAGCGCGCGCCGTCGCTCGGGCGACCGATCGGGCAGCCTGCGCGCCGTCGCCTTCGTCCTCGCCGTGGCAGCCTTTGCCGCGCAGGCGTGGATGCCGGTCGATGCGGCGCGCGCGCAAGCGGCGGCGGCCTCCGACCCGCTGCACGAGTTCCTGTCGAGCACGCGTTCGGCGAGCGGCAGCTTCACGCAGCAGGTCCTGCGCGACGGGCGCGTCGTCGAGTCGAGCCGCGGGCGCTTCGCCTTCGAGCGTCCCGGGCGCTTCCGCTGGGAAGTCACCGAGCCCTTCGAGCAGTTGCTGGTCGCCGACGGCGAGAGCCTGTACTTCTACGACAAGGACCTGGAGCAGGTGACCGTGCGCGCACTGCGCGACGCGCTGGCGTCGACGCCGGCGGCGATCCTGTTCGGATCGAGCGAGGTCGGCGACGGCTTCACGCTGCGCACGCTGCCCGCGCGCGACGGGCTCTCGTGGGTCGAGGCGCTGCCGCGCAGCGCCGAGACCGGCTACCAGCGCATCGAGTTCGGCTTCCGCAGCGGACTTCCGGCGGTCATGCAGGTGCAGGACGCCTTCGGGCGGACCGTCCGCTTCGACTTCGACGACGTCGTGCGCGATCCCGAACTGGCGGACGACGCCTTCCGCTTCGTGCCGCCGCCGGGCGCCGACGTCGTTCGCCAATGACGCGCGGGCGCAGCGCGGTGCGCCTGCGTCCGGGTCGGCGTCGGCGCACGGCGGCCTCGGCGTCCGCGTAGAATCGCGCCGATGAAAGATCTTCCGCGCACCCCGGGTCCGTCGCGTGCCGAAGACACGCGCGTCATGGGCGTCGTCGGACTCGCGCACGCGCTCTCGCACTTCTCGCAGCTGCTGCTGGCGCCGCTGTTCCCGTGGCTGAAGGACGCGTTCGCGCTGTCGTACGCCGAGCTCGGGCTGCTGATGACGATGTTCTTCGTCGTCTCCGGCGTCGGGCAGTCGCTGGCCGGTTTTCTCGTCGACCGCGTCGGCGCGCTGCCGGTGATGCTCGCGTCGATCGCGCTGATCGTGCTGGCGGCGCTGTTCTTCGCGGCGAGCAACGGCTACCTGATGCTGTCGATCGGGGCCGTGCTGGCGGGGCTGGCCAACGCGCCTTTCCATCCGGTGGACTACTCGATCCTGAACGCGCGCATCTCGCGCGAGCGCATCGGCCATGCCTACGCCGCGCACGGCGTCTCGGGAAATCTCGGCTGGGCCTTCGCGCCGGTGTTCCTCGTCAGCATCGCGCAGGTCGCCGGCTGGCGCGCGGCCTTCGTGGGCGCGGCACTCGTCTCCCTCGTCGTGCTCGCCGTCGTCTGGTGGCATCGCGATGCGCTCGAGACGTCGCAGAGGCACGCGGTGGCTCCGGTAGCGGCGGCGAACGGGCAGGGCGCCTTCGATTTCCTGCGCCTGCCGGCGGTGTGGCTCGGATTCGCGTTCTTCTGCGCGTTCGCGTTCGCCCTGGGCGGCGTGCAGAGCTTCGCCCCCGAGGCGGCGCGCCTGCTGCACGACGTTCCGCTCGACGCAGTGGCCTGGTGCCTCACCTCGTACATGCTGGCGAGCGCCGTCGGCACGGTGCTGGGCGGCTTCATCGCCGGCGACGCCGAGCGGGCCGAGCGCGTGATCGGCGCCTGCTTCGGCGCGGCGGCGCTGCTCGCCCTGAGCCTCGCCTGGCTGTCGTGGCCGGGCATGGCCGTGCCTTTCGTCTTCGCCGCGATGGGCGTCGCCGCCGGCATGGCGAACCCGTCGCGCGACCTGCTGATCCGGCGCGTGACGCCGGCGGGTGCCACCGGTCGCGTCTACGGCGTCGTCTATTCGGGCCTCGACATCGGCATGTCGACCTCGCCGCTGTTGTTCGGGATGCTGATGGACGCGAGCTCGCCGAAGCTCGTCTTCGTCGGGATCGCCGCCGCGCAGGCGCTGCTGATCTTCGGGGCGTTCCGCACAGGTCGAGCGACGCGGCCCAGCGGTGTCGCCCCGGAAGCCGCCTGAAGCGGCGGGCGCGCGTCCCGCCGCCGTGCCGCTGGCCGAGCGCCTTCGGCCGCGCACGCTCGACGAGGTGATCGGGCAGTCGCACCTGCTCGGCGCGGGTCGTCCGCTGCGCGTCGCCTTCGAGTCGGGCCGGCCGCATTCGATGATCTTCTGGGGCCCGCCGGGCGTCGGCAAGACGACGCTCGCGCGACTGATGGCCGACGCCTTCGACGCGCAGTTCATCGCGATCTCGGCGGTGCTCGGCGGCGTGAAGGACATCCGCGACGCCGTCGCCGCGGCACAGGCCGCGCGCGAGGACGGCAGGCGCACGATCGTCTTCGTCGACGAGGTGCATCGCTTCAATCGCGCGCAGCAGGATGCGTTCCTGCCGCACGTCGAGAGCGGGCTGTTCGTGTTCATCGGCGCGACCACGGAGAACCCGTCCTTCGAGGTCGTCGGTGCGCTGTTGTCGCGCGCGCGCGTCTACGTGCTGGAGCCGCTGTCGCCGGAGGAGCTCGCGACGCTGTTCGATCGCGCGCTCGCGCTGCTGTGCGACGACGCCATCGGCGTCGCCTTCGACGCCGCCGCGCGCGAGCGCCTGATCGGCTGGGCCGACGGCGACGCCAGGCGGCTGCTGAACGCGATCGAGGTCGTCGCCGACGCCGCGCGCAGCGCGACGCGCGAATCGGTCGATGCCGCGTTCCTGGAGACCGCACTGTCGCAGAACCTGCGCCGCTTCGACAAGGGCGGCGAGGCCTTCTACGACCAGATCAGCGCGCTGCACAAGTCGGTGCGCGGCTCGGATCCCGATGCCGCGCTCTACTGGCTCGCGCGCATGCTCGACGGCGGCGCCGACCCGCGCTACCTGGCGCGGCGCATCGTGCGCATGGCGAACGAGGACATCGGCCTGGCCGATCCGCGCGCGCAGGAACTCGCGCTGGGAGCCGCCCAGGTCTACGAACGACTCGGCTCGCCCGAGGGCGAGCTCGCGCTCGCGCAGGCGGTCGTCTATCTCGCGTGCGCAGCGAAGTCGAACGCGGTGTACGTCGCCTGGAAGCGCGCACGCGCCTTCGTCGCCGAGCACGGCTCGGCGCCGGTGCCGATGCACCTTCGCAACGCGCCCACGCGCTTGATGAAGGGACTCGGCTACGGGCGCGGCTACCGCTACGCGCACGACGAACCGGGCGGCTACGCGGCCGGCGAGCGCTATTTCCCCGACGGCGTCGAGGCGCAGCGCTTCTACGAGCCGGTCGACCGCGGTCTCGAGCTGCGCATCGGCGAGAAGCTCGCGGCGCTGCGAGGACGCGACACCCCTTGATACACTCGATCGACGATCGCCAACCTGCGCCATAGCCGTGCTCGACCTCGCCCAGCTACGAAAGGATCCCGACGCCGTCGCCGTTCGCCTGCGCGAGCGCGGGGTCGCCTTCGACCTCGACGGCTTTCGCACGCTCGAGGCGAATCGCAAGGAGCTGCAGACGCGCACGGAAGCGCTGCAGGCGCAACGCAACGCGCTGTCGAAGGCGATCGGCCGCGGGAAGGCGGCCGGGGAGGACGTCTCCGCCGCACTCGCCGAGTCGACGCAGGTCAACGAGGCGATCGACGCGATCGCACGCGACAACGACGAGGTCCGTGCGCGCCTCGGCCAATGGCTGCTGCAGTGGCCGAACCTGCCGCACGAATCGGTTCCGCCGGGAACCGACGAGAGCGCCAACGTGGAGATCCGACGCTGGAGCCCCTCGGGCACCGCGCCGGCGGAACTCGCGTTCGAGCCGCGCGACCACGTCGACCTCGGCGTTCCGCTGGGGCTCGACTTCGAGACTGCCTCGAAGCTCTCGGGCGCGCGCTTCGTCGTGATGAAGGGGCAGGTCGCGCGCCTGCATCGTGCGCTCGCGCAGCTGATGCTCGACGTGCAGACGGTCGAGCACGGCTACGTCGAGTGCTACACGCCGTACGTCGTCAACGCCGCGACGATGCGCGGAACGGGGCAGCTGCCGAAGTTCGAGGCCGACCTGTTCGCGGCGCGCAAGGGCGGCCAGCAGGGCGAAGGCGAGCCGCTCTACCTGATTCCGACTTCCGAGGTTCCGCTGACGAACTTCGTGCGCGACGAGATCCTGCCGGCCGCGTCGCTGCCGATGCGGCTGACCGCGCACACGCCGTGCTTTCGCTCCGAGGCCGGCGCCTACGGGCGCGACACGCGCGGCATGATCCGCCAGCACCAGTTCGACAAGGTCGAGATGGTGCAGGTCGTCGAGCCCGCACGTTCGTACGACGCGCTCGAGCAGATGGTGGGGCACGCCGAGGGCATCCTGCGCCGGCTGGAACTGCCGTACCGCGTCGTGCTGCTGTGCGCCGGCGACATGGGCTTCTCGGCGGCGAAGACCTATGACCTCGAGGTGTGGCTGCCGTCGCAGCGCGCCTACCGCGAGATCTCGTCGGTGTCGAACTGCGAGGCATTCCAGGCGCGGCGCATGCAGGCGCGCTACCGCGGCGCCGACGGCAAGCCGGCGTTCGTGCACACGCTGAACGGCTCGGGGCTCGCGGTCGGACGCGCACTGGTCGCCGTGCTCGAGAACGGGCAGCAGGCCGACGGGTCGGTGCGCCTGCCGGCGGCGCTCGTGCCGTACATGGGCGGCGTCGAGCGCCTCGGCTGAGGCCCCGCAGGCGTCTCGCAGGCCCTGGAGAAGGGGCTCTTTGCTATACTCGCGGGCTTCGCACGTGCAACGCGTGCGAGCCCGGAAAGGTGGCAGAGTGGTCGAATGCGCCGGACTCGAAATCCGGTGTACGGTCAATCCGTACCGTGGGTTCGAATCCCACCCTTTCCGCCAGGCCTCGCCGCACCCGCGACGCCACGAAGCTCCGGTCCGCACCGTTCCCCTCGCCGCACCGTCGCGCTGCGATCGCGAAGCGGCGCTCCGGCGTCCTCGACGACGCGCTTTCGCAGCCTGCCCTCGTCGCCCGCGGCGATCGCCCGGTGTGCATTCCGTCACACGAGGAATGAGGCATTCTTCCGCACGGCACGGCGACGGCGTGCGCGACCGGGCCCGGTGCAGCGCATCGATCGATTTGTTCACGTCCGGGCGCGATCCGATCCGATAGCATCGCGCCTGTTCGCACGACCTGCCCGGTCTCCTCACGTTCCCGGTTGCGGGTAGCGCCCGATGAGCTCGATGCCCGCAACGCTTCCGTCATCTCCCGGATCGCCGCCGTCCCTGCCGCTGTTCGAGCACGTTCGCGATCGCGTCGGCGAGGCGCTGCGCGCCGCGGCCGCGACGGGACTGCAGGCACTGGCCGAAGCGCTCGACGAGGCGGCCGACCGTGCGCTCGACGGGCGCGATCGCCAGGCGATCTTCGCGGCTGCGACGCGTCTGCGCCGGGAAGCCGTGCAGCGGGTCGACGAGGTCGGACGTGCGCTCGAACGCCGTGCGCAGCGCTGCCTGGACGCGGCGCGCAGCGACGCCGCGGATGCGCTGGCGCTCGTCGACGACGACGAACTCGAGCAGCAGATCGCCGCAGGAGACCTCGCGCGCGAGGCGCGCGAGCTCGCCGGCGCCGTGTATCCGCGCTACGTCGCCCGCCTGCGCCGGCTGCTCGGCGCGTCGTTCTCGTGGGAGGACGACGAGCACAATCCGCTCGGCGCGCGAACGATGGCGGCGTCGATTCTCGCCAGCGTCGCCGACGTCGCCGAAGGCGCGCGCGCGCGCGACCGGCTCCGACACTTCGCGTGGAAGCGCTTCGCCGAGCCGCTCGCGGACGTGATCGACCGGTCGGAACGCCTGCTCGCACAGATGGGCATCCCGGACGATCCGCTCGAGGACGCGCGCGACGAGCAGGGGCGGGACGGAGACACGCAGGCGCGGGACCCGGATGCGCATGCGCAGGACGAAGGCGCGCAGGCGCCGTACCGCGACGCGCCTGCGCCGGCGGGGCACGCGCAGGCGCCGGACGAAGACGCTCGCGAGCCGGACGCGGACGAGCACGAGCGGGCCTCGCCGGATCCCGGGGCGCCGGCCGAGCCCGCCCGTGCGATCGAGTTCGCCGCCCGCTCCGAGCGCGACGCCGCGACGCTCGGCACATCGCCGCTCGCCGGCGACCCGGCCGGCCATCGGCTGCGTGCGCTGCCGACGCTGCAGCCCGTGCTCGACCTCGAGCGCGACGCCGTCGCCTTCGCGCACTCGATCGGCGCGATGCCGTACAGCCGCGAGGCGCGTGCCGAGTTCTTCGGCAACGTCCGTGCGCGCCTGCGCGAGGCGGGCGCGGCGCCCGCGCAGGTCGCGGTCGTCGAGCTGGTCGCCGCGATGTTCGACTACGTGATCGACGATCGACGCATGCCGGAGGCGGCGCGCCCGCTCGCCTGGCGGTTGCAGCAGCCGGCGCTCGCGTTGGCGCTGCTCGACTCCGGCTATCTGGGCGACGAACCGCGTTCGCTGCGTCGGCTCGTCGAGCACTTCGGCGCGATCTCGACCGCGTTCTCCGACGAGATCACGCGCGGCAGCGAGCTGCACCGCCGGCTCGAGACCGTCGTGCGCGCGGTCGAGATCGTCACCGGCGCACTGCAGGCGCGCTCCACCGTGATGGCGCAGCAGGTGCAGAAGGAATACGCGCGAGCGGCCCGCAGCGTCGGCCAGCTGATCGAGCACGTCGCTCGCGAGCGTCGCTCGCTCGAGGAAGCGCCGGGCCGGCGCAACCGGCGCGACTATGCGCGGCGCCCGACCCGCGAGCGCGAGGAGCAGGTCACCGGCCAGCTGCATGCGATGCTCGCCGAGCGGCTGCAGCGGCACTCGGCGCCCGAGTCGGTGCGCGACTTCGTGATGAACGTCTGGCTTCGCCACCTGCGCACCGCGGCGCTGCGCGACGGCGAGCAGAGCGCGGAGTTCCAGGTGTCGCTGCGCGTGGTCGACGACCTGCTGTGGAGCCTCGACGAAAGCGGCGAGCAGCACAGTCGGCGCGAACTGGCGCAGCGCATCCCGCCGCTGATCCGCCTGATGACGCAGGGCGTTCGCGAGATCGGCGCGAAGGACGAGGAGTTCAAGGCGTTCTTCGACGAGCTGTTCCTGATCCACCTGCGCCGCATGCAACGGCGCGACCGCGAGCGCGGCGCGACGCGCACGCGCAGCGGCGACGAAGCGGGAACGACGATCGTGCCCGTCGCGAATCGCGAGGACGCGCGAAAGGACGGCGGGAAGAGCGGTGCCGCGTCGCCCGCTGCAGCACGCGCGCCGCAGGCCGCTGCCGCGCCGCAGGGCGCCCCGGCGTTGCAGGCAGCTCCCGCGTCGCCGCCGAGCGTTCCCGCGGCAACGGGGGACGCCGACACGGACGCCGGCCGCCGACTGCTCGAGATCCTCGAATCGCTGGACCTCGACGACCTTCCGGACCCGCCGCGCCGGTTGCGGCTCGATGCCGCGTACGCGGTCGATCGGCTCGCGCGCGGCGACTGGGTCGAGATCGTCGCTCGCGGCGGCGACAGCGGATATTCGAAGGTCGCGTGGATCAACCGGCGGCGCACCGTCGTGCTGCTCGCGCGTCGCGCCGATCGGCGCGCGATGTCGCTGCGCGTCGACGAGTTGCGCGATCGCTTCGCGCGGGGTCGCGCCTTCCTCGTCGAGCGCTGACTATCGCGGCACGGCCCGGTCGGTAGCTGCACTATAGTGCTTGACAGCATCGCGAGCGGGAAGTACTTTGCGTGCGCCTCGCAGCCTGGAGCGGCTGCGTCGTGCGTCCGCGTCGTGCTCGGGTAACCCATCAGTCGCGCGGCATCCGATCCGGTTCGATAATGCCGGGTGTGCGAAAACCCCCTGGAGGAGATTCGATGAAGGGTTCACAGGCAATGAAGCTGGCCGTCGCGGCTGCGCTCGCCTCGCTGGCGCTGGGCACGTCGGCCCAGGACAAGTCGATCAAGGTCGGCTTCATGCTGCCGTACTCCGGCACCTACACCGCGCTCGGCAACGCCATCGAGAACGGATTCAAGCAGTACGTCGACGAGCAGGGCGGCAAGCTCGGGGGCCTGAACGTCGAATACGTGCGCGTCGACGACGAGAGCGCGCCCGCGAAAGCCACCGACAACATCAACAAGCTGATCAACCGCGACAACGTCGACGTCGTCGTCGGCACGGTCCACTCGGGCGTCGCGATGGCGATGGCGAAGGTCGCGAAGGACACCGGCACGCTGCTGATCGTCCCGAACGCCGGCGCCGACGCGGTCACCGGACCGATGTGCGCGCCGAACATCTTCCGCAGCTCGTTCTCGAACTGGCAGCCGGCCTACGCGATGGGCGTCGTCGCCGCCGAGAAGGGCTACAAGCGCGCCGTCACCATCACCTGGGACTACGCGGCCGGCAAGGAGAGCGTCAACGGCTTCAAGGAAGCGTTCACGAAGGGTGGCGGCAAGGTCGAGAAGGACCTCACGCTGCCGTTCCCGCGCGAGGAGTTCCAGGCACTGCTCACCGAGATCGCGTCGATCAAGCCCGACGTCGTCTACACGTTCTTCGCCGGCGCGGGTGCGGTGAAGTTCGTCAAGGACTACGCCGCGGCCGGGCTGAAGGATTCGATTCCGCTCGTCGGCGCCGGCTTCCTCACCGACGGCACGCTCGAGGCGCAGGGCGCGGCCGCGCAGGGCCTGTTGACCACGCTGCATTACGCCGACGGCCTCGAGACCGAGAAGGACAAGGCCTTCCGTCTCGGCTATGCCAAGGCGTACAAGATGCAGCCGGACGTCTACGCGATGCAGGGCTACGACGCCGCGCAGATGCTCGGCATCGGCCTGGCCGCGAACAAGGGCGACAAGTCGAACCGCAAGGCGCTGGTGGCGGCGATCGCGAAGGCGAAGGTCGACAGCCCGCGCGGCACGTTCACGCTGTCGCCGTCGCACAATCCGGTGCAGGACATCTACCTGCGCGAAGTGAAGGGCAACGTGAACCAGGTGCAGAGCGTGGCGGTGAAGGCGCTGGCCGATCCGGGACGCGGCTGCAAGATGTAATCAGGTAGCCCGGCCTGATCGGGCAGGCCGTCGGACTTGCGACCAGCGGTCCGGCGGCCCGTTTTTTTTCCGCCGGGTCGCTGCGCCCGTTCCGCCTTTCCCCAGCTTCACAACGACGTACGATGGATCCGGTCGTCTTTCTCGTCCAGTGCCTGAACGCGATCCAGTACGGGCTGCTGCTCTTCCTCGTCGCCAGCGGGCTGACGCTGATCTTCGGGATCATGGGCGTCATCAACCTCGCCCACGGCAGCTTCTACATGATCGGCGCGTACATGGCGTTCGCGCTCGGGCCGGTGGTGGAGCAGGCGATCGGCGGCGGCTTCTTCCTCACGCTGGCCGTCGTCGTGCTGCTCGCCGTCGCGCTCGGGTACGTGCTCGAGTGGGTGTTCTTCAGCTACCTCTACGAGCGCGAGCACCTGCAGCAGGTGCTGATGACCTACGCGCTGATCCTCGTCTTCGAGGAGATGCGCAGCCTGCTCGTCGGCGACGACGTGCACGGCGTTCCCGTGCCCGCCTGGCTGTCGGGCACCATCCCGCTGGGCGAGCTGATGACCTATCCGGTGTACCGGCTGCTCGTCTCGGCGGTGTGCCTGCTGGTGGCGCTCGGCCTGTTCTGGGTGATCACGCGCACGAAGCTGGGCATGACGATCCGCGCCGGCGCGTCGAACCGCGAGATGGTGCAGGCGATGGGCATCGACATCCAGTTCCTGTATCGCGTGGTCTTCGCCGCCGGCGTGGCGCTGGCCGCGCTCGCCGGCGCGATCGCCGCGCCCGTCTCGTCGGTGTACCCGGGCATGGGCAACCAGGTGCTGATCATCTGCTTCGTCGTCGTCGTCATCGGCGGCATCGGCTCGATCCGCGGCGCGCTGCTCGCGGCGATGCTGGTCGGCTTCGTCGAGACCTTCGGCACCGTCTTCTTTCCGTCCGCGGCCGGCCTGCTCGTCTACGTGCTGATGGCCGCGATCCTGTTGTGGCGCCCGGAAGGGCTGTTCCGGAGTGCCTGAGACCGTGCGCTCGTCGACCTCCGTTTCCATCGTCGTCGCGCTCGTGCTGCTGGCGGCGCTCGCGCTCGTTCCGCTGGCCGGCAGCAAGTTCGGCGTCGACCTCGTCACGAAGATGATGATCCTCGCCATCTTCGCGCTGAGCCTCGAGCTGCTCGTCGGACAGACCGGCCTCGTTTCCTTCGGCCATGCGGCCTTCCTCGGTATCGCGGCCTACGTCGTCGCGCTGATGACGCCGCAGAGCGGCCCGGCGTCGATCTGGGTGGTGCTGCCCGCCGCGCTGCTGATCTCCGGGGCCTATGCGCTCTTCGTCGGCGCGCTGTCGCTGCGCACGCGCGGCATCTACTTCATCATGGTCACGCTCGCCTTCGCGCAGATGGCCTACTACGTGTTCCACGACACCGCGCTCGGCCGCGGCAGCGACGGCATCTACCTGTACTTCCGGCCGGAGATCGCGATCGGCGGCCGGCAACTGATCGATCTCGACGCGGGCCAGAGCTTCTACTACTTCGTGCTGGGTTCGCTCGCGTTCACCGCCGGGCTGCTCGCAATGATCGTGCGCAGCCGCTTCGGACGGGCGCTCGCCGGCATCCGCGTCAACGAGCAGCGCATGCGCGCGGCGGGGTTTCCCACCTATCCGTACAAGCTCGCCGCCTTCGTCGTCGCCGCGATGCTCGCCGGGCTCGCAGGGTTCCTGTTCGCGCTGAAGGATGGCTTCGTCAACCCCGAGCTGCTGTCGTGGCACGAATCGGGGGCCGTGCTGATCATGATCATCCTCGGCGGCATCGGCAGCCTGTGGGGCGCGGCGCTCGGCGCCTTCGCCTTCGTCCTGCTGCAGGAGTTCTTCCAGTCGTACCCGATCTTCGGCGACTTCGCCCGGCACTGGCAGCTCACGCTGGGGCTGGCGATCATCGCCTGCGTCGCGCTGATGCCCGCAGGCCTGATCGGCATCGGGCGCCAGCTCGGGCGACGCGTCTCGCTTCGTCGCAGGTTGCGCCATGCCTGATCCGTCCCCCCTCCATGCCGTGCGCGCCGACGGCGGCGAAATGCTGCTGCGCGCGAAGGGCGTCTCGCGCAGCTTCGGCGGGCTGAAGGCCGTCGACCGCGTCTCGCTCGACGTGCGCCGCGGCACCGTGCATGCCGTGATCGGCACCAACGGCGCCGGCAAGTCGACGCTGATCAACGTGCTGTGCGGCGAGATTCCCGCCAGCGAAGGCAGCGTCGAGCTGCTCGGGCGCGACGTCTCGCGCTGGTCGCAGCCGCGGCGCGCGCAGGCGGGCCTCGGGCGCAGCTACCAGCGCAACACGATCTACGCGCCGTTCACGGTCTTCGAGAACTGTCGCCTGAGCGCGCAGGCACGTCGCCAGCGGCCGTGGGACTGGTGGTCGGGCGCGTCGCGTTGCGACTTCAGCGGCGCCGCCGCACGGCAGGCGCTCGAGAAGGCGGGGCTGTCGGCGCAGGCCGACCGCGAGGCGGGAACGCTGTCGCACGGGCAGAAGCGCCAGCTCGAGATCGCGATGTGCCTGGCGACCGCACCGCGCGTGCTCGTGCTCGACGAGCCGCTCGCCGGCATGGGCGCCGAGGAGTCCGACCGCATGCTTTCGCTGCTCGAAAGCCTGAAGGCCGAGCACGCGATCCTGCTCGTCGAGCACGACATGGACGCGGTGTTCCGCGTCTCCGACGAGATCACGGTGATGGTCAACGGCCGCGTCATCGCCACCGGGGCGCCAGAGGAGATCCGCGGCAACCCCGAGGTGCAGGAAGCGTATCTCGGCGACGAGGCCGTGCATTGAGCGCCCCGATGACCGCCTCCGCCGATTCCTCCGCCGCGGCGCGCGCGACGCCTTCGCCGCGCGAGCCGATCGTCGACATCGCCAACCTGCACGCGTACTACGGCCAGAGCCACGTGCTGCAGGGCGTGAACCTGCGCATCGAGCCGGGCGAGGCGGTCGGCCTGCTCGGGCGCAACGGCATGGGCAAGACGACGCTGATCCGCAGCATGCTGCGCCTGCTGCGCTCGACCACCGGGCGCATCACGATCGGCGGACGCGATCGCGCGAACGACCGTCCCGATCGCGTCGCACGCCTGGGCATCGGCTACGTGCCCGAGGGCCGCGGCATCTTCCCGAACCTGAGCGTGCGCGAGAACCTCGTGATGGCGGCGCGCCCGGGCGTGCGCGGCCAGGTCGACTGGACGCTCGAGCGCGTGCTCGAAACCTTCCCGCGGCTGTCCGAGCGCCTGCGCAACGGCGGCAACCAGCTCTCGGGCGGCGAGCAGCAGATGCTGGCCATCGGTCGCGCACTGATGACCAACCCCGACCTCATCGTGCTCGACGAGGCGACCGAAGGGCTGGCGCCGCTGATCGTGCGCGAGATCTGGCGCATCGTCGCGAGCATCCGCGACAGCGGCATCGCGTCGCTCGTCGTCGATCGCAACTACCGCGCGGTGCTCGCGCACACCGGACGCTGCGTCGTGCTCGAGCGCGGCCGCGTCGTGCTCGAAGGAAGCTCGGAATCGCTGGCTGCCGACGAGCGCGCCTTGCAGACCTACCTCGGAGTCTGACCCGCTAGTGCGACGCGGCTTCCACGTCGAAGGTGACGACGTGGTCGGCATCGAAGCGAATCCCGATGCTCTCGCCGATCGCGTGGTCGTGATGGCTGGGCACCAGCGCGAGCAGCGTCGCGCCGCTCGGCAGCCGCAGCGTGTACAGGAACTGCGCGCCGCGAAAGGCCTTGCGCACCACCTGCGCGCGCAGCGTGCTCGCGTCGTCGTGCACGACGTCGTCGGGACGCAGCAGCACGAGCACCTCGCCGCGCTCGTTGGCTGCGGCTCCGGCGATCGCCTGGTCGGTGCGCGCGCGGATCGGCAGCGTTCCGAGTTCGATGCGCACGCGGGAGCGGCCGTCGTCGTGCTCGACGATGCCCGGCAGGAACGCACCGAGCCCGACGAAATCGGCCACCTCGCGCGTCGCCGGCTGGTGGTAGAGCCGGTAGGGCGTATCCCATTGCTCGATGTGCCCGTGCTGCATCACGCCGACGCGGTCGGCCATCGCGAAGGCTTCGTACTGGTCGTGCGTGACGAGCAGCGCGGTCGTGCCGGCCCGCTTGAGGATGTCGCGCAGGTCGAGCGCGAGCCGTTCGCGCAGGTCCGGATCGAGGTTCGAGAAGGGTTCGTCGAGCAGCAGGATCGACGGCGCCGGCGCGAGCGCGCGGGCGAGCGCGACGCGCTGCTGCTGCCCGCCGGACAGTTCGTGCGGGAAGCGCGCGCCGGCGCCGGGAAGCCCGACGAGATCGAGCATCTCGTGCACGCGTCGCGCGCGCTCGGCCGGCGAGCGGCGGCGCAGTCCGAAGCCGACGTTCGACGCGACGTCGAGATGCGGGAACAGTGCGTAGTCCTGGAACACGACGCCGACGCCGCGCCGCTCGGGCTCGGTGCACTGCTGCCGCGACGCCACGCATTGCGCTTCGATGTGCACGCAGCCGTCGTCGGGCCGGACGAACCCGGCGATCGCGCGCAGCGCGGTAGTCTTGCCGCACCCGGACGCGCCGAGCAGGCAGCCGATCTCGCCCGACCGCAGGCGGAAGGTCAGCCGGTCGAGCGCCGCGACCCGCGTGCGGGCCGCGCCGAAGGAGACGCAAAGATCTTCGACCTGCAGCGCCCACGGGCGGCCGTCGGGCGCGTGCAGCGCAGTTTCGGGCACGCAGTCGGGCACTGCGCTCGGGAATCGGGCGCTCATTGAAAATGCCTATAATTCGCAATTACGGATTCTAGCAACCGTGACGCCGAACAGCACGTTTCCGCGCTCCGTCGCCCCGAGCGGAACGTTGTCGACGCAATTGCTCGCCGGCGGGTCCGTGCTGGGCTCGCTCGTCGTCGCGCTGCCGATCATCGCGGTCGTCTGGCTCGCCCTGTCGCCGACGGACGCCGGTACCGACGTCGACGTGCTGGCGCACCTGTTCGGCACCGTGTTGCCGCGCTACACGATCACCACCGCGAAGCTCGCCGTGATGGTACTGGCCGTCGTGCTGTGGATCGGCGTCAGTACCGGATGGCTGGTGGCGGCCTACGAGTTCCCGGGCCGTCGCCTGCTCTCGTGGACGCTCGTGCTGCCGTTGTCGACGCCGGCCTTCGTGATGGCCTACGCGTACACCGACTTCCTCGCGAGCTGGGGCCCGCTGCAGCGCGGCCTGCGCTCGATCACCGGACTGAGGGTCGGCGAATACTGGTTTCCCGACATCCACTCGTGGCCGGCGGCGGGCCTGTTCCTGGGGCTGGCGCTCTATCCGTACGTCTACCTGCTCGCGCGCGCCGCGTTCGCCGACCGCAGCGCGTCGCTGGCCGACGCCGCCCGCTCGCTCGGCATGAGCCGGCGGCGGACCTGGTGGCGCATCACCTGGCCGGTCGCGCGCCCCGCGGTCGTCGCCGGCTGTGCGCTCGCGCTGATGGAGACGCTCGCCGACTTCGGCACGGTCGCGTACTTCTCGGTCGACTCCTTCACCGCCGGCATCTATCGCGCGTGGCAGGCGATGGGCGATCGCGTCGGCGCGGCGCGCCTGGCGACGATGCTGCTCGTCCTCGTCGTCGCGCTGCTGCTCGTCGAGCGCGGGCAGCGCGGCCGGATGCAGTTCCACGTGCGCAATCCGCACCCGGCGCCGCGCACGCGGCTGCACGGCGGGGCGGCGCTGCGCGCGACGCTGGTCTGCACGCTTCCGATCGTCTTCGGCTTCGTGCTGCCGGCGGCGCTGCTCGTCGTGGCGTGGGTGCAGGGGGGCGCGCTGCTCGACGCGCGGCTGCCGCAATGGATCCGCAACACGGCGATCCTCGCCGGCGGCGGGGTCCTGGTCGTGCTGCCCGGGGCGCTCGTCGCCACCTACGCGGCGCGCCTGGCCGCGTCGCCGGTGCTGCGCGGCGCGCTCGTGCTCGCCAACACCGGCTACGCGCTGCCCGGCGTCGTGCTCGGCGTCGGCCTGCTGATCATCTCCGGCTGGCTCGACCGCACGCTCGCGCCGTTCACGCAGGCGATCGGGATGCCGGCGCTGTTCGCCGGCGGCAGCGCGATCGCCTGCATCTACGCCTATGCGGTGCGCTTCTTCCCGGTGGCCTACCAGAGCATCGACTCCGGACTCGCGCGCATCAGCCCGTCGATGGACCAGAGCGCACGCAGCCTCGGCCGGCGTCCGCTGCAGGTGCTGCGCGAAGTCCACTGGCCGCTGATGCGACGCAGCGTCGGCGCGGCCGCGCTGCTCGTCTTCATCGACTGCCTGAAGGAGCTCCCGGCGACGCTGGTGCTGCGTCCCTTCGACTTCGACACGCTCGCCGTCATGACCTACCAGTTCGCCTCCGACGAGCGCCTCGCCGAAGCGGCGCTGCCGGGGCTGATGATCGTCGTGGTCGGCGTCATCCCGGTCGTGTGGCTGTCGCGCGTCGCGTTGTCGGAAAAAGGATGACGGCGCGCCGCACGCGTCGCGGCGCTGCGGTATACTCCGTCGCTTTCGCAGGCGCGTAGCTCAGCTGGTTAGAGCACCACCTTGACATGGTGGGGGTCGGTGGTTCGAGTCCACTCGCGCCTACCAGCTCTCGCGTCGATCGAATCGACCCGCGCTCCGACACGGCCCCGACGAGTCTTCGATGCGGGCGCTCGTGGGGCGCTTCGGGCGGGCGCCCCGGGCGGCAATGCGCGACGCCTCATCGCCAGGTTTTTCGATTCGACATGGTCCAGATCACGCTTCCCGATGGCTCGCAACGGCGCTTCGATGCGCCGCCCACCGTAGCCGACGTCGCCGCGTCGATCGGCAGCGGGCTCGCGCGTGCGGCGCTGGCCGGCAAGGTCGACGGCAGGCTGGTCGACACGTCGTTCCGCATCGAGCGCGACGCGCGCGTCGCGATCGTCACCGAGCGCGACCCCGAAGGGCTCGACATCCTGCGCCACTCCACCGCGCACCTGCTGGCGTACGCGGTGAAATCGCTGTTCCCCGACGCGCAAGTCACGATAGGACCCGTAATAGAAAACGGCTTCTATTACGATTTCTCATACAAGCGCCCCTTCACGCCCGAGGATCTCCAGGCGATCGAGGCGAAGATGGTCGAGCTCGCGAAGCGCGACGAACCGGTGGTGCGCGAGCTGTGGGAGCGCGACGAAGCGGTTCGCTTCTTCGAGTCGATCGGCGAACGCTACAAGGCCGAGATCATCGCGTCGATCCCGTCCGACGAGCCGATCACGCTGTACCGCGAAGGCGACTTCGTCGACCTGTGCCGCGGCCCGCACGTGCCCTCCACCGGCCGGCTGAAGGTCTTCAAGCTGATGAAGCTCGCCGGCGCCTACTGGCGCGGCGATTCGAACAACGAGATGCTCCAGCGCATCTACGGCACCGCGTGGGCGAGGAAGGACGAGCAGGACGCGTACCTGCACATGCTCGAGGAGGCCGAGAAGCGCGACCACCGCAAGCTCGGCCGCGAGCTCGATCTCTTCCACATGCAGGACGAGGCGCCCGGGCTCGTCTTCTGGCATCCGAAGGGCTGGGCGATCTGGCAGCAGGTCGAGCAGTACATGCGCGGCGTCTACCGCGACACCGGCTATCTCGAGGTGAAGGGTCCGCAGATCCTCGACCGCAGCCTGTGGGAGCGCACCGGCCACTGGCAGAACTACCGCGAGAACATGTTCACGACCGAGTCGGAGAACCGGTCGTACGCGTTGAAGCCGATGAACTGCCCCGGGCACATCCAGATCTTCAAGTCCGACCTGCGCTCGTATCGCGACCTGCCGCTGCGCTACGGCGAGTTCGGCCAGTGCCATCGCAACGAGCCTTCGGGCGCGCTGCACGGGATCATGCGCGTGCGCGGCTTCACGCAGGACGACGGCCACGCCTTCGTCACCGAAGACCAGATCCTCGACGAGTGCGTCGCGTTCACGCGCGACCTGCAGCGCGTCTATCGCGACTTCGGCTTCGAGCAGATCCTCTACCGCGTGGCGACGCGCCCCGAGATGCGCGTCGGCTCCGACGAGCTGTGGGACAAGGCCGAGGAGGCGCTCTCCGAGAGCCTGCGCCGCGCCGGCGTCGAGTTCACGATCGCGCCGGGCGAGGGCGCCTTCTACGGTCCGAAGATCGAATACACGCTGAAGGACGCGATCGGCCGGCCGTGGCAGTGCGGCACGATCCAGGTCGACTTCAACATGGCCGGGCTGCTCGGTGCGGAGTACGTCGCCGAGGACAACGCACGTCGGGTTCCGGTGATGCTGCACCGGGCGATCGTCGGCTCGATGGAGCGTTTCATCGGCATCCTGCTCGAGAACCATGCCGGCGCGATGCCGATGTGGCTGGCGCCCGTGCAGGCGGTCGTCGCGACGATCACGGAGGCGCAGGCGCCCTATGCGCGCGAGGTTGCAGAAAGCCTCGTAAAACAAGGGTTTAGGGTCGAAAGCGATTTGCGGAACGAGAAAATCAACTATAAAATCCGCGAGCACAGCCTGCAGAAGGTTCCGTACATCCTCGTCGTCGGAGACAAGGAGCGGCAGGCTGGCAAGGTGGCCGTGCGTGCGCGCGGGGGCGCCGAGGTCGGTGTCCTCGATGTCGGGGCGTTCGCGGCGCGGCTGTCCGAAGACGTCGCGCTGAAGCGATCCCAACCGCAATGACTCGCCGTGCTCCCCGGGGAGCGGGCGTCGTCGTTGCTTTCGACGTTGCGTTCGGCCTTTTCCTCTAACGAACCGGAGAACGCAGCATCGCTACTGAACGCCCGCATCGCATCAACGGCGAAATCAACGTGCCCGAACTGAGGCTGGTCGGAATCGACAACGAACCGATCGGCATCGTCAGTCTGCGCGAGGCCATGCGGATGGCCGAAGATGCGGAAGTCGACCTCGTCGAGATCGCGCCCCAGGCCCGCCCGCCCGTAGCCCGGCTGATGGACTACGGGAAGTTCAAGTACCAGGAACAGAAGCGCCAGCACGAGGCGCGGGCCAAGCAGAAGGTCATCCAGGTCAAGGAAGTGAAGTTCCGGCCCGGTACCGACGAGGGCGACTACCAGGTCAAGCTGCGCAACCTGCGCCGGTTCCTCGACGAAGGCGACAAGGCGAAGATCACGTTGCGGTTTCGCGGCCGCGAGATGGCGCACCAGGAGTTCGGCATCCGCCTGCTCGAACGGGTGCGCAACGATGTCGAGGACATCGCGCAGGTCGAGCAGATGCCGCGCCTGGAGGGGCGGCAGATGATCATGGTGATTTCGCCCAGGCGCAAGAAGTGATTCACGCCGCTGCCGTGCGCGGTGCCGCGACAGGCACCGCGGCGAGCGGCGGCTGCAGGAAACAGGGCGTCGCAGCCGTGCGGCGGCCTGCACAAGCCGAGCGGGTTCCCGAAGCTCCGGTGCGTTGCCGGACACCCGACGAGGCAATCGAAGAAGGCAAGGGCAATCATGCCGAAGATGAAGACGAAGAGAGGGGCCGCGAAGCGTTTTCGCGTGCGTGCCTCGGGCAGCGTGAAGCGCGCCCAGGCGTTCAAGCGCCACATCCTCACGAAGAAGACCACGAAGAACAAGCGTCAGCTGCGCGGTACCACCGAGGTCGCTGCCGTCGACGCGCCGGCGATCAAGTCGCTGCTGCCGTACGCATAAGGAGAGCGCGATGCCCCGAGTCAAGCGTGGAGTAACGGCGCGCGCGCGCCACAAGAAGGTTCTCGCCGCCGCCCGCGGCTTCCGCGGCCGCCGCGGCAACGTCTATCGCGTCGCCAAGCAGGCGGTGATGAAGGCGGGCCAGTATGCGTACCGCGATCGCCGCACGAAGAAGCGCGTGTTCCGCGCGTTGTGGATCACGCGGATCAACGCCGCGGTGCGCGAGCACGGCATGAACTACAGCACCTTCATCGCCGGGCTGAACAAGGCGTCGATCGGGCTCGATCGCAAGGTGCTCGCCGACCTCGCCGTCGCCGACAAGCCGGCCTTCGCGGCGATCGTCGCGCAGGTGAAGGCCTCGCTGGGCACCGCCTGATCCGTCGCCGGAGCGAGCCGGGATGAACGCATCCGCCGACTGGGCGGCGACGATCGAGCGGCTGCTCGCCGAGATCGGCGCCGCCCGCGATGCGCACGAGCTCGCCAACGCGAAGGCGCGCGCCGTCGGCAAGGAAGGCGCGCTGAGCGCCGAGATGAAGAAGCTCGGCGCGCTCGCGCCGGCCGAACGCGCTGCCGCCGGACGCGCGCTGAACGAGACGAAGCAGGCGATCGAGGCGGCCGTGCACGCGCGCGAGGCGGCGCTCGCCGCCGAAGCGCTGCAGCAGCGGCTCGCGCAGGAGGCGATCGACGTCACGCTGCCCGGCCGCGGCCTGGGCGCCGGCGGCCTGCACCCGCTCACGCGCACCATCGAGCGCGTCGAGGCGATCTTCCGGTCGATCGGCTTCGACGTCGCCGACGGTCCGGAGATCGAGGAAGACTTCTTCAACTTCACCGCGCTGAACACGCCGCCCGACCATCCGGCGCGTTCGATGCACGACACCTTCTACGTCGATGCGCGCGACGCCGACGGCCGGCCGCTGCTGCTGCGCACGCACACCAGCCCCGTGCAGGTGCGCTACGCGCGCGCGCACGAGCCGCCGATCCGCGTGATCGCGCCGGGCAAGACCTACCGCGTCGACTCCGACGCCACGCACTCGCCGATGTTCCACCAGTTCGAAGGGCTGTGGATCGACGAGCACGTGAGCTTCACCGACCTGAAGAGCGTCTACGCCGATTTCCTGCGCCGCTTCTTCGAGCGCGACGACCTCGACGTGCGCTTCCGCCCGTCGTATTTCCCGTTCACCGAGCCGTCGGCCGAGATCGACATGCGCTTCGCCGACGGTCCGCTCGCCGGGCGCTGGCTCGAGGTGAGCGGTTCGGGGCAGGTGCACCCGAACGTCGTGCGCAATTTCGGCCTCGATCCCGAGCGCTACATCGGCTTCGCCTTCGGCTCGGGCATCGAGCGCCTGGCGATGCTGCGCTACGGCGTGGGCGACCTGCGCCTGTTCTACGAGAACGACCTGCGCTTCCTGCAGCAGTTCAACGGCTGAGGCCGACGTTTCCATGCGCATTCCCGAGAGCTGGCTTCGCCGTTTCGTCTCTCCCGACTGGAACGCCGACGAGATCGCCGAGCGGCTGACGATGGCGGGCCTCGAGGTCGAGGAAACGACGCGCGCCGCGCCGCCGTTCCACGGCGTCGTCGTCGCGCGCGTTGTCGAGGCGGCACGCCACCCCGACGCCGACCGCTTGAGCGTCTGCACGGTCGACGCGGGCGACGGGCGCACGCGCACGATCGTCTGCGGTGCGCCGAACGTCGCTACGGGCATGCGGGTCGCGTGCGCGCTGCCCGGCGCCGAGCTTCCCGGCGGCCTGAAGATCAAGCCGATGAAGATGCGCGGAGTGGCGAGCGAGGGAATGCTCTGCTCGGCGCGCGAGCTCGGCCTGTCGGACGACCACGCGGGCATCCTCGCGCTCGACGACGCGCTCGCGCTCGGCACCGACCTGCGCGCGGCGCTCGATCTCGACGAGGCGGTCTTCGAGCTGAAGCTCACGCCGAATCTCGCGCATTGCATGAGCGTGTTCGGCGTGGCGCGCGAGCTGTCCGCGCTGAGCGGCGCCCCGTTGCAGGCCGTCGCCTTCGAGCCGGTCGTGCCCGCGCTCGACGATCGCCTGCCGGTGCGCGTGCTCGCGCCCGACCTGTGCGGTCGTTTCTCCGGGCGCGTGATCCGCGACGTCGATCCGGCGGCGCCGACGCCCGGGTGGATGAAACGGCGGCTCGAGCGCGCCGGCCAGCGCAGCATCGCCGCGCTCGTCGACATCTCGAACTACGTGATGCTCGAGCTGGGAAGGCCCACGCACGTCTTCGACCTCGATCGCATCGACGGCGGGCTCGAAGTGCGCTGGGGGCGCGCGGGCGAGCGCCTGGAGCTGCTCAACGGCCAGACCGTCGATCTCGACGAGCGGGTCGGCGTCATCGCCGCCGGTCGCCAGGTCGAGAGCCTCGCCGGCATCATGGGCGGCGAGGCCACCGCGGTCTCCGACCGCACGCGCAACGTCTACGTGGAAGCGGCCTTCTGGTGGCCGGCGGCGATCGCCGGGCGTCCGCGTCGCTACGGCCTGTCCACCGATGCCGGCGCGCGCTTCGAGCGCGGCGTCGACGCGTCGACCACGGTCGAGCACATCGAGTACATCACGCGCCTGATCGTCGACGTCTGCGGCGGAAAGTCCGGCCCGGTCGACGACGTCGTCACCGGCCTGCCGGCGCGCGAGCCGGTGCGCATGCGGGCCGCGCGCGCGCGCAAGGTGATCGGCGTCGACATCGCCGACGACGAGATCGCCGGCGTCTTCGAGCGCCTGCAGCTGCCCGCGCAGCGCGAGGCCGGCGTCTTCGTCGTGCAGCCGCCTTCCTATCGCTTCGACCTGCAGATCGAGGAAGACCTGATCGAGGAGGTCGTGCGCATCTGGGGCTATGAGCGCCTGCCGGTGCGTGCGCCGGTCGGGCCGATGCCGATGCGGGCGGTGCCGGAGGGACAGCGCAGCGTCGCGCAGCTGGCCCGGCTGCTCGCCGCGCGCGACTACCAGGAGATCGTCACCTACAGCTTCGTCGACTCCTCGCTCGACCGGCGGCTGAGCGGCGTCGACCCGATCCGGCTGCTCAACCCGATCGCCGCGCAGATGGACGTCATGCGCACGACGCTGTGGGGCGGCCTCGTCGAGACGCTGCGCGCGAACCTGAACCGCAAGGCCGCGCGCGTGCGCGTGTTCGAGATCGGGCGCGTGTTCGCCGCCGCAGCCGCACCCGCATCGGATGCGCAGCCGGTGAAGGGCATCGCGCAGCCGCAGCGGGTCGCGCTGCTCGCCTACGGGCCGCAGTACGACGAGCAGTGGGGCGCCGCGCCGCGGCGGACGGACTTCTTCGATCTCAAGGGCGACCTCGAGGCCGTCGTCGAGCAGTCGCTGCACTTCGAGGCCGCCGGGCATCCGGCGCTGCACCCCGGGCGCAGCGCGCGCATCGGCGGCCCCGGCGGGCCGATCGGCTGGATCGGCGAGCTGCATCCCGAGTTGCAGCACGCGCTCGAGTTGCCGACGGCGCCGATCGTCGCCGAGATCGATCTCGCTGCCGCGCTCGTGCGCCGGCTGCCCGCGCACGAGGAACCCTCGCGTTTTCCGCCGATCGTGCGCGACCTCGCGCTGGTCGTCGGCGTCGACCTGCCGGCCGCGCGCGTGCTCGCCGAGATCGATCGCGCGAGGGCCGAATCGGCCGCGGCGGGGGTCGTCCGCAACGTGCGGCTGTTCGATGAATATCGCGGTAAGGGTTTGGAAAATAAGGAAAAAAGTCTTGCCTTCCGGTTGTGGATGCAAGATACTCGGCGTACCCTGAGCGAAGCCGAGGCGGCCGACGCGGTCGACGAAATCGTCTCGCGACTCGCCCGCTCCATCGGCGCACGGCTTCGTTCGTAGCCGAATTCCACGCAGATTCGAGAACGATGGCGGAAACGATGATCCCGTTCGGCCACGCGGTCCCGGACCATCGCAGCGAAGCGTCCGTCGTACCGAACGCCGACCCCCTGCAAGCCCGGGCGCTCGCGCCGCGCTCGCCGTCGCCGACGCCCGCACCGTACGCGTCCGCCGCTCACGCCGAGGCGGCGTCCCCGTCCGCGACGTCTGCCGACGGCGGTGTGCAGCCGGCTGCACCCGGCGAGAGCTTCACGCTCACCAAGGCCGAACTCGCCGAGATGCTCTTCGAACGCGTCGGGCTGAACAAGCGCGAAGCGAAGGACATGGTCGAGACCTTCTTCGACGAGATCCGTGGCGCGCTCGAGCGCGGCGGGTGCGTGAAGCTCTCCGGTTTCGGCAACTTCCAGCTGCGCGACAAGCCGCAGCGCCCCGGGCGCAATCCGAAGACCGGCGAGGAAATCCCGATCTCGGCGCGCCGCGTGGTCACCTTCCACGCCAGCCAGAAGCTGAAGTCGCAGATCGAGGGTACCGAATCCTGAGGTCGCCCGACGCGCGTCCGGCACGGCACACGATGCAGAACAAGACCGATACGAAGGCAGTGTTGCCGCCGATTCCCGCGAAGCGTTATTTCACGATCGGCGAAGTGAGCGAGCTGTGCGGCGTCAAGCCGCACGTGCTGCGCTACTGGGAGCAGGAGTTCACGCAGCTGCGTCCGATGAAGCGGCGCGGCAACCGGCGCTACTACCAGCACCACGAAGTGCTGCTGGTGCGGCGCATCCGCGATCTGCTGTACGAACAGGGCTTCACCATCAGCGGCGCGCGCAATCGGCTGGGCGAGGCGCAGCAGACGGGCAAGCGCGGCGAGGAGGCGGCAGCCGCGGAGGGCACGACCGTCGCCGCGTCGCCGGCTCCGGTGGGCGGCACCGCCGCGCCGGGTGTCGACCTGGACGCGATCCGCGCGGAGCTCGAGCGCGCGCTCGAGGTGCTGCGCTGAACGCGATACCGGCTGCCGTCGCTCCCGACGCAGCGCGAAGCGGTTCACCCGGGAGACGTCACGGCCGGATCGCCCGCGCGGGCACGCCGACGACGGTCGCGCCGGGTGCCACGTCGCGCAGGACGACGCTGCCTAGCCCGACCAGCGCGCCTGCTCCGATCCGGACGCCGTTCATGATGCTGGTGCCGCTGCCGATGTAGCAGTTCTCCTCGACGGCGACGCTGCCGGCGATCGTCACGTTGGAGCCGACGAGCGCGTGGTCGCCGATGCTCGCATCGTGATGCACGACGGTGTTGGGCAGGATGCAGACGTGGTCGCCGATCGTGGCATTGCTGGTGACGACGACGCCGGCCATCAGCAGCACGTTGGTGCCTACCGCGGCGAGCGCCGACACGCGCGCGGCAGGGTGCAGCACGCGTGCGTAGCGGTCGCGGGCGACGCCGAGCCCTTCGATCAGCCTGCGGCGTCGGCGAAACGAGGCCGGTCCGCCGGGGACCGCGAGCACGCGGGCCTCGGGCCATCGTTCGAAGGCTTCGCGGCCGTGGACCGGGTGGCGGTGCACGAGCGTTCCCTGCTTCGCGGGCGTGTCGTCGACGAAACCCAGCACGTGCCAGGACTCGCCGAGGCAGTCGAGCGCCTCGACCGCATTGCCGTTGCACGGAAAGAGCAGGAGCGGCTCGGCCGACGACATCGCCGCCCGCCTAGGCCGGGGAGCTTCCCGCCGGCGACGTCGCCAGGTCGAGGATTCGGTGCGCCACGCGCCGACACTGCTCGGGCGCCAACTCGGCGAACATCGGCAGCGACAGCACTTCGTTCGCCGCGCGCTCGGCGTGCGGGAACTGGCCGGGCCTGCCCCCCAGCTCGGAGAACGCGGGCAGCAGGTGCACGGGCGTCGGGTAGTGGATTCCGGTGTGGATCCCGTCGGCGGCGAGCGCGGCCTGCCACGCGGAGCGCCCGGGCGTGCGGATCGCGTAGATGTGGTGCACGTGGCGCGCATACGCGGGGATCGGCGCCCGCTGCACGCTGCTCGCGTCGAGCAGTTCGTCGTAGCACGCGGCAGCACGGCGTCGCGCTTCGGTCCACGATTCGAGGTGCCGCAACTTCACCCGGAGCACCGCGGCCTGGAGTTCCTCGAGGCGGAAGTTGAAGCCCTTCATCACGTGCTCGTACTTCCGTTCCGCCCCCCAGTCGCGCAGCATGCGGATCCGGCGCGCGTAGCCGGCATCGTCGGTGGTGACCATGCCGCCCTCGCCGTAGGCGCCCAGGTTCTTGCCCGGGTAGAAGCTGAAGCAGCCCATGTCGCCGATGCCGCCGACGCGCCGACCCTTGTACTCGGCGCCGTGCGCCTGTGCCGCGTCCTCGATGACGAGCAGGCCGTGCCGGCGCGCGATGTCGAGGATCGGATCCATCTCGGCGGGCATTCCGTAGAGATGCACGGGCAGGATCGCCTTCGTCCTGGACGTGATCGCCGCTTCGATCCGCTCGACGTCGATCGTGAAGCTGCGCGGATCGATGTCGACGAACACCGGCGTGGCGCCGACGTAGTCGATCGCCGAAACCGTCGCCACGAAGGTGAAGGGCACGGTGATGACTTCGTCGCCGCGTCCGATGCCGGCGGCCAGGAGCGCGAGGTGCAGCGCGCTCGTGCCCGTGTTCACGCCGACGCCGTGCGCCGTGCCGCAGTACGCGGCGAACTCGGCCTCGAAGGCGGCGACTTCGCTGCCGAGAACGAACTGGCAACGCTCGAGCACGCCGCAGATCGCCGGAGCGATCTCCTCGCGGATCGACGCGTACTGCGCCTTCAGGTCGACGAAGGGAATCATCGCGCATGCTCCCGCCGGATCTGTACGGTCTCGCCGCGCCTGCGCATCGACAGATTGGCAGCCTCGATCAGCTCGACGACGTGCAGGCCGAGCTCGGCGTCGGTATCGGGGAGCGTTCCGTTGTGGACGCAGTCGGCGAAGTGCTCGGCCTCGACGCCGAGCGCTTCGCGCAACCCCAGCTTCGGCGCCCACATGTCGCCGGTGCGGTAGCCGATGCGCATCTCGAAGATGCGCTCGGGGTCGTCGGTGTAGTCGACGCCCTTGTCGTAGACCTTGATCTTCTCGCTCGGCTCGAGGTCGTCGTACTTGACCATGCGGCGGCTCCCGCCGATCAGGATCTGGCGCAGCTTGACCGGGGCGAGCCAGCTCACGTTGATGTGCGCGATCGTTCCCGAGTCGTAGAAGAGCGCGACGTAGGCGAGGTTCTCCGGCGTGCCGGGGAAGTGGTTGATGCCGCTCGCCGACACCGCAACCGGATGCTCGTCGAGCAGGTAGTCGAGGATCGAGAAGTCGTGCACCGCGAGGTCTGCGACCACGCTCACGTCCCGCTGGAAGAGGCCGAGATTGATCCGCATCGAATCGTAGTAGTAGATGCGGCCGAGGTCTCCGCCGCGGATGAGCTCCGAGATCTTGCGCACCGCGTCGGTGTAGACGAAGGTGTGGTCGACGATGAGGACGCGCCCGCGCCGGCGCGCCTCGTCGAGCAGGCGTCGCGCCTGGTCGGGCGTCTCGGTCATCGGCTTTTCCATCCACAGGTGCTTGCCCGCGGCGAGCGCCGCCATGCCCAGCTCGAAGTGCGTTCGCACCGGCGTCGCCACGGCGATCGCGTCGATCGACGTGTCGTTGAGCAGCTCGCGGAAGTCGGTCGTCGTGCGGATCGTCGGGTATCGACGACAGACCGCTTCGAGCTTCACCCCGTCGAGGTCGGAGACCGCGACGACGCGTGCGTCGCTGGCTTCGTGAAAGTTGCGGACGAGGTTCGGACCCCAGTACCCGTAGCCGATGACTCCGATCGCGACCATGATGCCTCCCCTTCGATCCGGGTCGCTGCTGCGGCGACCCGATGGCCATGCTGGTATCGGAACCGATCAATGGCGTTCGCGCGTGTCTCCGATGACCTGCGCCGGAACGCCCGCGACGATCGCGAAATCGGGGACGTCGCGCGTGACGACGGCACCGGCGCCGACGAGCGACGACTCGCCGACCGTGATGCCGGCCAGGATCGTCGCGTTGCTTCCGATCGACGCGCGGCGGCGCACGCGGGTCGGGACCAGCCGCCAGTCGGCCTCGCCCTGCAGGCTGCCGTCGGCGTTGGTTGCGCGCGGCGTGCGGTCGTTCGTGAACATCACGCCGTGGCCGACGAACACTTCGTCCTCGACGGTGACGCCCTCGCAGAGGAACGCGTGCGAGGAGATCTTGCAGCGCGCACCGATCGACGCGTTCTTCTGGATCTCGACGAAGGCGCCGATGCGCGTGTCGTCGCCGATGGAGCACCCGTAGAGGTTGACCAGCGACGGCTGGAAGATGCGCACGCCGGAGCCGAGTCGCACGTCGTCCGTGATTGGCATCGCGCCCGCTCCTGCTGGATTGGTTCGACGTCGTGTGCGTCGACGCTGTCGGATCGCGGTGTCCATGCTGCTCCTGAACGAGGGCGCTTACAACAGGAGGTCGATCGACGTCCTGCAAAGACCCTTCGCTTTGCTCGGATCAATGCCCGTTTCGCGATACCGAATCCTTGTCCGGCAACGACTTGCGCGCGCACGAGCGATGCAGCCGGGCGCGGTCTTCGATCGTCTTGACTTGCGGGGTGCGGGCGGTATCCAATCCGTCGCAAGAGCAGGGCGGGGAGAGGACTGTGATCTCACGGTTCGCCGGCGACTTCGGCCCCGACACGGGAGTGGACGCTTCCGTAGGCGCATCGGGCATCACGGACGTCCCTGTCCCGGTGCTCGACTCGTTGGGCGGCATCGACGCGGGCGAGGCAACGCCCGAGGTCGAGCCCGAGGAAGCAATCCTCCAGCTCCTGCGTGCCCGCCGGCCGCGGCCTCGTGCCGTGAAGTGCCGCCGCGGCGCGCGGCGCCCGGCCAGCGCACCCGAGCCCCCGGCCGACGTCGACGCGAGCGACGCGTCGCCGATCCTCTCCGAGTCTTCCTTCGTGCGCCTGCTTCAGCTCGAGAAGCGGCGTGCCGACCGCTCGCACGGGCCGTTGTCGCTGATGCTGTTCCGCGTGGACGCCGGCGGGCCGCGACGAGCCGCGACCATCGCGTCCTTCGCGCGACGCCTGCAGGCGCGCAAGCGCGAGACCGACTACCTGGCAAGGCTGGCGGAAGACGTGTTCGCCCTCCTGCTTCCCGAGACGACCGCGGACGGTACCCGCCAGTTCAACCAACGCCTGCGATCGTCCTGGGGCATCTGCTACTCGAGCCGCAGTGCAACCTATCCCGACGATCGGCTCGAGCCGCTCCTCGAGGAATACGATCGCTTGCCGGCGTTCGCGACGCACGAGCACGTCGACGGCTCGATCCGCGCCACGGGCGGCTATGCCCTCAAGCGCACGATCGACGTCGTGGGCGCCTTCGTACTCCTGCTGCTGGCTGCGCCGATCCTCTTCGCCACCGCGGTCGCGATCCGCTACGCGTCGCCGGGGCCGGTGATCTTCCGCCAGCTGCGGCTCGGCAAGGGCGGCGTTCCCTTCGTCTTCTTCAAGTTCCGCTCGATGCGCGTCGGCGCGCCGGAGGACGCTCATCGCAACTACGTCGAGGACCTGATCAAGGGTCGCCTCGTTTCGGAGTCGACGCAGGCGCAAGACCGTCTCGCCTACAAGATGAACGGCGATCCGAGGATCACGCGCATCGGTCGCTGGATCCGCAGGACGAGCATCGACGAGCTGCCGCAGCTCTGGAACGTTCTCCGGGGCGACATGAGCCTGGTCGGGCCGCGTCCGCCGATACCGTACGAAGCCGAGAACTACCAGTCGTGGCACCTGAGGCGCGTGCTCGAAGTGAAGCCCGGCATCACCGGCCTGTGGCAGGTCGCGGGGCGCAGTCGGGTTTCCTTCGACGACATGGTCCGCATGGACATCCAGTACGCGCAGAACTGCTCGCTGTGGCTGGACCTGCGCATCCTCGCGCGCACCGCGTGGGTGGTCCTCCGATGCGAGGGAGCGGGCTGATCGATCGCGACGAGGTCGGAACCGGGGCGGGCAGACGCGGCAAGTCACTGGAGCTCTCGTGGAAATCGACGGCGCGCACATTCTGGTCACGGGCGGGGCAGGGCTGATCGGCTCGACGACGATCGATCTGCTGCTGCGCGAGCACGCTCCGGCGCGCATCGTCGTCCTGGACAACTTCGTTCGCGGCAGCTCGCGCAATCTCGAGCGCGCGTTGATCGACCCGCGCGTCGCAGTGGTGCGCGCGGACGTGCGCGACGCCGATGCCGTGCGCACCGCGATGCAGGGCGTCGACGCGGTGCTCCACCTGGCGGCGTTGCGGATCACCGCCTGCGCCGCGAATCCGCGCGAGGCGATGGAAGTGATGTGCGACGGCAGCTTCAACGTCGTCGAAGCGGCCCGCGAGGAAGGCGTCGGGCGACTGGTCGCCGCCTCGTCGGCGTCGGTCTACGGGCTGGCCGACGTCTTTCCCACGCCCGAGTCGCATTCGCCCTACAACGACCAGACCTGGTACGGCGCGACCAAGACCTTCCTCGAGGGAATGCTGCGCGCGTATCACGCGATGTACGGGCTCGAGTACGTGACGCTGCGCTACTTCAACGTGTACGGCCCGCGCATGGACCTGCACGGCCGGTACACCGAGGTGCTGATCCGCTGGATGGAGCGGATCGCCAGCAACCAGCCGCCGCTCATCTTCGGCGACGGCAACCAGACGATGGATTTCGTCCACGTCGAGGACGTGGCCCGTGCCAACGTGCTCGCGCTGCGCACCGAGCACGTGGGCGAGGTGTTCAACGTGGGCAGCGGCGTCGAGACCTCGCTCCGCGAGCTGGCGCGCACGCTGCTCGAGGTGATGGGAGCCGACCTGGTCACCGAGCATGGACCCGAACGCAGCGTGAACCCGGTGTCGCGCCGGCTCGCCTCCACGGGAAATGCCGAGCGCCTGCTCGGGTTCAAGGCACGGGTCGACCTGCACGAAGGCCTCGACAGCCTCGTGCAGTGGTGGAGGGAGAACCGCATGCTGGGGGCCGCGGCATGATCCCGATCGCCCGCCCCGTCATGGGCGAGGCCGAAGCGCAGGCCGCGCGGCGAGTCATCCTCGGCGGCTGGACGACGCAGGGCCCCGAAGTGGCGGCCTTCGAAAGCGAGTTCGCGCGCTTCGTCGGCGCGTCGCACGCCTGCGCCGTCTCGAGCTGCACGAGCGCGCTGCACCTGGCCCTGCACGTCGCCGGCGTCGGTCCGGGCGACGAAGTCGTCACCGTCAGCCACTCCTTCATCGCGACCGCCAACAGCATTCGCTATTGCGGTGCGATGCCGGTCTTCGTCGACATCGAAGCCGACACCTTCAACATCGACCCGGCGCTCGTGGAGGCGGCGATCACCGAGCGTACGCGCGCGATCCTGTGCGTGCACCAGATCGGCATGCCCTGCGATCTCTCACGGCTCGTCCCGCTGGCGCGCAGGCACGGCGTGCCGCTGATCGAGGACGCGGCCTGCGCGATCGGCAGCGAGATCCTGTGGAACGGAAGCTGGGAGCGGATCGGCCGCCCGCACGGCGACGCCGCCTGCTTCTCGTTCCATCCGCGCAAGCTGATCAACACCGGCGACGGCGGGATGATCACCACCTGCCACGCCGACTGGGACCGGCAGTTCCGGCTGCTTCGCCAGCACGGGATGAGCGTGCCCGACACCCTGCGGCACGCCTCGAGCCGGGTGATCTTCGAGTCGTACGTCGCGCTCGGCTTCAACTACCGGATGACCGACATCCAGGCGGCCGTCGGGCGCGAACAGCTCAAGCGGTTGCCGGCGCTGCTCGACGAGCGTGCGATGCTGGCGGCGGGGTATCGCGAACGGCTGTCCGAGCCCGCCGATGTCGTCCTTCCCGTCGAGCCGGGCTGGGCGCGCACCAACTGGCAGAGCTACTGCGTCGGACTGCCCGAGGGTTTCGAGCAGTACGAGGTGCTGCAGCGCCTGCTCGACTGCGGTGTCTCCGCCCGCAGGGCGGTGATGTGCGCGCATCGCGAGGAGTCGTGCCGCGGGATCGCGTTGCGCTTTCCGCTGCCCGTGAGCGAGAGGGTGCAGGACCGATACGTCCTGTTGCCGCTGTTCGCCGGACTCGACGCCGACGCGCAATGGCGGGTCGTCGATGCGTTGCGAAGCGCCTGCTCCGCGCGCTGAAGCGTCCGTCGTCGACGTCCAGCGCCTGCAGGTCCGTCCATGTCCGCCAACGTGGGTTCCGTCGTCGTCGACGATCGCGCGGGCACGACGCGCACGGCATCGAACAGCTACGGCACGATCCTCGAATCGTCGGCCCTGATCGGCGCAGCGACGCTGGCCAACGTGCTGGTGGGAATCGTGCGCGCGAAAGCGCTGGCGATCCTGCTCGGGCCGGCCGGCTACGGCCTGGTCGGGACCTTCCAGGCGGTGGCCGACCTCACGCGAAGCGTCGCCGAGATCGGCGTCAACAGCAGTGGCGTACGGCAGATCGCGCAGTCGGCGGCCTCGGAGGACGCCTCGCGGATCGCCGTCACCGCCACCGTCCTGCGCCGCGTCGCCGTCGTCCTCGGGCTGCTCGGCGCAGCGTTGCTGCTCGCCTTCGCGGCGCCGATCGCATCCTTCACCTTCGGAACGGGCGAACTCGCCGCCGCGACCGCGCTGCTCGCGCTCGCGGTGTTCCTGCGCATGGTGTCCGACGGCCAGGCGGCGCTGCTGCAGGGCCTGCGCCGCATCGGCGACCTTGCGCGCGCGACGGTGGCCGCCGCCTTGCTCGGCACGGCGGCGACGATCTTCCTGGTGTGGCGATATCGCGCCGATGGCGTCGTTCCCGCGCTGATCGCGATGTCCGCGGCGTCGCTCGCCTGCACGTGGTGGTTCGTCCGCAAGGCCCGCGTCCGCTCCGTACGGCTGCCCCTGTCCCGGATGCGCGGCGAAGTGCGCGCCTTGCTGCGCCTGGGGCTCGCCTTCATGGGCAGCGGCCTGCTGATGGCGGGCGCCGCCTATGCGGGGCGCATCATCGTCCTCGACCGCGCCGGACTCGACGGCGTCGGCCTGTACCACGCCGCGTGGAGCCTGGGCAGCCTGTACGTCGGATTCGTCCTGCAGGCGATGGGTGCCGACTTCTATCCGCGCCTGGTCGGGGCAGTCGACGACCGTGCGCAATGCCGGCGACTCGTCAATGAACAGGCGCACGCGAGCATGCTGCTGGCGATTCCGGGCGTCCTCGCGACGCTCGCCTTCGCTCCGCTGGTGCTCTCGCTGTTCTACAGCAGAGAGTTCGCGGCTGCCGCGGAAACGCTCCGCTGGCTGTGCGTGGGCATGGCGCTGCGCGTCGTCACCTGGCCGATGGGCTACATCATCGTCGCGAAGGGCGCGCAGACGGTGTTCTTCCTGGCGGAACTCGCGTGGGCGAGCTTCAACGTCGCGAGCACCTGGGCGCTCGTGAACTGGCTGGGCCTGCCGGGAATCGGCATCGCCTTCTTCGCGTCGTACCTGTTCCATTACGTGCTGATCTATCCGATCGTGCGCCGGATGGTCGGGTTCCGTTGGAGTCCGCGCAGTGCCGTCACCGCGACGTGGGTGCTCGGCGCCTGCTTCGCGACGCTCGCGCTCACCTACGTGCTGCCCGAATCCGCTGTCTTCGCGGTGGGTCTGCTCGTCACGCTCGCGAGTGCCGCCTATGCGGCGCGGGTCCTGGTCTGCCTGCTGCCGGCCGACCGGCTCCCTCCGCGCCTGCGGCGCCTGCTCCCGAACAAGGGGGGAGCCCGATGAACCCGGCGATACCCGCGCGGCTGATCCAGATCTGGGGCGGCGGAACGGAGCCGCCCGCGCTGGCGAAGGCCTCCGCCGCCACCGTGCGGATGCTCAATCCCGGCTTCGAGTACTGCTTCTACGACGACGAGCGCATCGCTTCGTTCGTCGACGACGAGTTCCCGCAGTACGCGCAGGTGCTCGCGTCCTTCCCGTTCCCCATCCAGCGCTACGACTTCCTGCGCTACCTGATCGCGTATCGCTTCGGAGGCTTCTACTTCGATCTCGACGTGCTGCTCACGTCGCCGCTCGCCGACCTGAGGGCCTCGGGCTGCGTCTTTCCCTTCGAGCGGTTGAGCTGGGCGGGCTTCTTCAAGACCCGCTACGACATCGACTGGGAGGTGGGCAACTACGCCTTCGGCGCCGCGCCGGGACATCCTTTCCTGCGCGCGGTGATCGAGAACTGCATTCGCGCGCAGAACGACGCCCCCTGGGTCGACGACCTCATGCGCACGCTGCCCTGGCCGCTGCGCGACCACCTGCAGGTGATCTACTCGACCGGTCCGGGACTGGTGACCCGCACGCTCGCGGAATACCGCGATCCGGATCGCCGGGTACGCGTGCTGTTCCCGCCCGACGTCGCCGATCGTCGCAACTGGAACCGCTTCGGCGACTACGGACTGCATCTCATGCAGAGCAACTGGAGGCAGCCCAAGGGCTTCGTCCGGCGACGATTGCTCAACCTGCGGGCGCGACAGGTCGAGGACCGGGCCATCGCGTGGGCGCGCGGTCGTGGCGCAGTCCGGTCCTGGGCGACGGTCGAGCGATGACGGCCGATCGCGCACGACCGGCGAGCGCGACGAAGGCGGCGCAGCGCGATGCCGCTGCCCGCGTTCGTGCAGCGCAACTGCGTTTCGTCGCCTGGCTCGAACGCTACGGAGAGACGTCCCGGGACCACCAGAGCTACTTCGCCGGGCCGATCGGCAGGCGCGCCAAGTCGCTCTACTACCGCAGGCCGCTGCTCGGGACGCTCGCCGTCGCACCGATGATCTTCTCGGAGGCCTTCGTGCCCGCCGCGCGGCGGTTCTTCGGGCATCGGCTGCGCTTTCCGATCGCCGATGCGCACTACGCGGCGGGGTTCGCGATGCTGTACCGCTGCACCGGCGATCGCCTGCACCTGCAGCGTGCGCAGCATTTCGCCGAGGTGCTCGCGCGCACGCGTTGCCCCGGCTACGAGCGCGCAGCCTGGGGCTATCCCTTCGACTGGGTCACCGTCACGGGGGTGATGCCGGCCCAGACGCCGTTGATCACGACCACGCCGTACGCCTACGAGGCCTTCGCGGAGGTACGCGCGCTCGACGGCGACGCACGCTGGACGGAGCTGATGCGATCGTCGGCCGAGCACGCGCTGCGCGACATCCCGGACAGGATCCTGTCGCCGGGCGTCGCCAGCGCGGGCTACCACCCGGGAGACCGGCTAGCCTGCGTCGTGAACGCGAGCGCCTATCGCGCCGGGCTGCTCATGACCGCTGCGATCGAATTCGGCCGCGACGACTACCGCCGGGCGGCGCAGCGCAACCTCGACTACGTGATCGGCGCGCAGCACGAGGACGGCTCCTGGCCCTACGCGACGGACGGCCTTCGGGCGTTCGTCGATCACTTCCACACCTGCTTCGTCCTGAAGGCGCTCGCGCGGATCCACGCGCTCACCGCCGACGAAGGCTGCGCGGGCGCGATCGAGAAGGGCGTGCGCTACTACGCCGCGCGGCTCTTCGACGCCGACGGCCTGCCCCGGCCCTTCGCGCGCGCGCCCCGGCTCGTCGTCTACCGCCGCGAGCTGTACGACTACGCCGAATGCATCAACCTGGCGACGCTGCTGCGCGGGCGATTCCCGGCGCTCGACGAGCGCCTTGCGACGAGCCTGGACGACCTGCTCGCGCACTGGCAGAAGCGCGACGGTTCGTTCCGGACGCGTCGCCTGCTGGCAGGCTGGGACGAGGTGCCGATGCACCGCTGGGCGCAGGCCCAGGTGTTTCGCAGTCTCTCGCAATGGCTGCTCGCCGCAGGGCGGCAAGCCTGCGCCGGGCCTCTCCCGGACCCCGCAGTGGCGAGGCCTTCTCCGGCCGTCGCCACGTTCGCCTGAGACCTCGACGGAGCGCGCATCGTGTGCGGCATCTGCGGACAGTTCCACTACGCCAGCGAACGACCCGCATCGCCGCAGGTCGTGCGCAGCATGATGCGAGCGATCGCGCATCGCGGACCCGACGACGAGGGGCTGCACCTGGACGGTCCGCTCGGACTCGGCTTCCGCCGGCTCTCGATCATCGATCTGGCCGGCGGCCATCAGCCGATGTCCGACCGCGACGGCAACGTCTGGGTTGTCTTCAACGGCGAGATCTCCAACTTCCGCGCGCTGCGCGGCGAGCTCGCCCGGTACGGACACGAGTTCCGCACGCGCTCGGATACCGAGGTGATCGTCCACGGCTACAGGCAGTGGGGTACCGGGCTGTTCCGGCGGCTGAACGGGATGTTCGGCGTGGGAATCTGGGACGCGCCACGCAGGCGCCTGGTCCTGGCGCGCGATGCGGCGGGGATCAAGCCCGTCTACTACCGCGTCGACCGGGAGTCGGTCGTCTTCGGTTCGGAGCTCCGCGCCGTGCTCGCCGCCCCGGGCAGCCGGCCGCGGGTCGATGCGACGGCGATGAACCTGTTCCTTCGCTATCGCTACGTGCCTTCGCCGCTCACGCTGCACGAGGGCGTTCGCAAGCTCGCGCCGGGCACGATGGCGCTCTTCGAGCGCGGGCGCTGCGCCGTCGAACGCTGGGATGCGGCCGGCTGCGATGCCGGCCTCGATCGCCTCTCGGACGGGGACGCCACCGACGCGCTGTCGAGCCTGTATCGGCGCGCGATCGCGCGGCACCTGGTCAGCGACGTGCCGGTCGGATTGCTGCTCAGCGGAGGCGTCGACTCCGGCCTGCTGCTCGCGCTGATGAACGGCCAGGGCAGCGGATGGCGCAGCTTCACCGCGGGCTACGGCAGCGCCGACGACCGGACCGACGAGCTGGCTGCCGCCGGACGGTCGGCGGCGCTCCTGGGCGCACGCCATACGCCGATCGCGCTGTCGCGCGAGGCCTTCGACGCACGCCTGCCGGGGATCGTCGAGGTGCTCGAGGAACCCGTGGCCTCGTCCTCGGTCGTGCTGATGGACGCGTTGTGCCGAAGGGTGCGCGAGGACGTCAAGGTGGCGCTGGTCGGGCAGGGGCCCGACGAGCTGTTCGGCGGCTATACGCGGCACCTGGGCGTGCGCTACGGCGGTGCGTGGCGTCGCGTGCCTCGATGGCTGCGCGCGGGCGTCTCGGGCGCCGTCCTGCGGCTGCCGCGCGGCGAAGCGCTGAAGCGGGGCATCCACGCGCTCGACCTGGACGATCGCCTGCGTCGTCATCAGGCGGTGTTCTCGCTGTTGCCCGGCGACCGGATCGACCGGCTCTTCCGCGACGGCGTCCTGCCGGACGGCGCGGGCGACGAGCTGCTCGAAGCCTGGGTGGCGCTCGAGCCCGAGATGAGCGGCTGCGACGAGCTCGGCGCTTTCCAGGTGCTGGAGCTGCGCTCGTCGCTGCCCGACGAACTGCTGATGTTCACCGACAAGCTGTCGATGGCGCACGGGCTCGAGATCCGCGTGCCCTATCTCGACCGCGAGATCGTCGAGTTCGCGCACCGCTTGCCGGCCCGCTTCAAGATCCGGCGCGGCCGGCGCAAGTGGCTGCATCGACGCGTCGCCGAGCGCTCGCTGCCGGCCGAGATCCTCGCGCGCAGGAAGCTCGGCTTCTCGGTCAAGGCGGTGGACGCCTGGCTGCGCCAGCCGAAGGCCGGGGAACTCGTCGCCGCGCTGTACGACCGCGCTTCCTCGATCTTCGAGCATCTGGAGTTCGATGCGGTGCAGCGCCTGCTCGCCGAGCACGTGTCGCGGCGCGAGGACAACCACAAGCTGCTCTACAGCCTCGTCGTGCTCGAGCAGTGGCTGCGCATCGATCGCTGCGCCGCTGCCGATGCGCGGCCGGCCGAGGATCTCGCGTCCACCGCAGCCTGACCGCAAGGGGATCGCCGAACCATGCCGCTCGACTACGTGCTGATCACTCCCGCTCGCAACGAAGCCGCGTTCATCGAGCAGACGATCCGCTCGGTGATCGCGCAGACCGTGTTGCCGCTGCGCTGGATCATCGTCAGCGACGGCTCGACCGACCGCACCGACGAGATCGTCGAGCGCTTCCTGCCCGATCGGCCCTGGCTCGAGCTGCTGCGCCTGCCGCCGCGTGCCGAGCGCAATTTCGCCGCCAAGGTGCACGCCTTCGATGCCGGCTACGCGCGTGTCCGGCATCTGCCGTTCGCCGTCGTGGGAAACATCGACGCGGACGTCTCGTTTCCCGCCGATTTCATGGCGTTCCTGCTCGGCAAGTTCGAGACGATGTCCGAGCTCGGCGTAGCGGGCACGCATTACGTGGAGGGCGACTTCCATTCCTTCACCGACAGCTACATCAACGTGCACCACGTCAACGGGCAGATCCAGCTCTTCCGACGCGCCTGCTTCGAGGAGATCGGAGGCTACGTGCCGATCCGGGGCGGCGGCATCGACTGGGTCGCGGTGACGACGGCGCGGATGAAGGGTTGGCTCACCTATTCGTTCGGCGAGCGGACCTTCCGGCACCACCGGAAGATGGGAACCGCCGGCAGCAGCGAGCTGGGTGCGCGCTTCCACTACGGCAGGAAGGACTACTACCTCGGCGGCCATCCGCTGTGGGAGCTGCTGCGCGGCGGCTTCCAGATGGCCCGGCCGCCGTACCTGCTGGGCGGCCTCGCGCTGATGGCCGGCTATGCCTGCTGCTGGGTCGCGCGACGCGAGCGGGCGGTGTCGCCCGAACTGATGCGCTTCCATCGTGCGGAGCAGATGCAGCGCCTGCGCGAACTGCTGGGCGCCCGTCTGCGCCTGGGCCGATAACGACATCGCCTGCCGGAGGTCTCCATGTCCGGGCTCGAGACGACCGCTTCCGCCGGAACCTTCGTCAAGCACACGTTGATCGACGGGCGGCCGGCGACGCTTCGCTGCGCCGAGATCGACGGTCGCAGCTTCGGGATCCGGGGCTGGCCGATCTCGATCGCGAGCCTCGAGGACGAATGGTTCGTCGACCTCGACGATCCCGCGGCCGCCGTCCGCGAGCTGCGCGAGCTGTCGCGCCCTCCGGACCTGCTCAGCTTCTGGCAACGGCCGCCCGACGAAGTGCCTCGGCACCGCTTTCACCTCGAATGGGACGCGATCGCCGCGCTTCCGGTCGCCTCCTACGAGCGATGGTGGACCTCGCAGATCGAGTGCCGTGCGCGCAACCAGTTCCGCAGGGCGGCCAGCAAGGGCGTCGTCGTCGAGGAAGTCCGTTTCGACGACCGCTTCGTGCAGGGCATGACGCGGATCTTCAACGAGACCCCCGTGCGCCAGGGGCGTCCGTTCTGGCACTACGGCAAGAGCTTCGACACCGTGAAGCAGCAGTTCTCGCGCTTCGTGCACCGCGAGACGATGATCGGCGCGTATCTCGGCGACGAGATGGTCGGCTTCCTCATGTTGGCCAGGGCGGACCGCTTCGCCACGATCAACCAGATCCTCTCCAGCCTCGCGCATCGCGACAAGTCGATCAACAACGCGCTGATCGCCAAGGCGGTGGAAGTCTGCGCCGAACGCAGGCTCGATCACCTGGTCTACACGCTGTGGTCCGACAGCACGCTCGGCGCGTTCAAGCGGCGCTGCGGCTTCCGGCCGATGAAGCTGCCGCGCTACTACGTTCCGCTCACCGTCCGCGGCCGGCTCGCCCTCGCGTGCGGCGCGCACCGCGGCTGGAAGGCGATGCTTCCGCCTCGCCTGAGGTCGGCGCTGAAGCAGGTCCGCACGCGCTGGTATGCGCACAGGGCCCTCGATGCATCGGGCTCCGCGACGCGTGCGTCGGGCGCGCCCGAGGGTTGAAGGGAAGAGGCGACGCATGCCGGGGATCGCAGGGCTCATCGCGCCCACGCCTTCGCCCGCACACGAGGCGACGGTGCGACGGATGCTCGCGACGATGCGGCATCGACCGGCATCGGCCAGCGGCACGCATTTCGCGCCCGGGCTCGGCGTCTACGCCGGCTGGGTCGCGCACGAGGATTCCTTCGCTGCGCGCCAGTCGCAGGCGCCGGCGCGCGACGGAACGATGCTCGCCTTCTGCGGCGAATGCCATCCGGCGACCGACGTGCTCGAGGGCTATCGCCAGCACGGAGACGCGTTCCTCGAGACGCTGAACGGGCTCTTCAGCGGCTTGCTGATCGATCCGTCCGCGGGCCACGCCGTGCTGTTCAACGATCGCTACGGCAGCGAACGGATCTACGTCGCGGAGCACGACGGAGCGTTCCTCTTCGCGAGCGAGGCCAAGGCGCTGCTCCGCGTGCTGGAACGATTGCGCGCCTTCGACGAGCGTGGCCTCGCGCAGTTCCTCGCGTACGGATCGACGCGCGGCGAGCAGACGCTGTTCCGCGGCGTCCGGCTGCTTCCGGGCGCTTCGTCGTGGGTCCACCGGCCCGGGCGCGCGCTGCGGCGCGGGCGCTACTTCAGCGCGCGGCGCTGGGAGCAGCATGCGCCCCTGAGCGACGGCGCCTTCGAGGAGCGCTTCGCCGAGACCTTCGCGCGCGTGCTTCCGCGCTATCTCGACGCCGTCGCGCAGGTCGGCGTGTCGCTGACCGGCGGTCTCGACACGCGGATGATCGCGGCCTGCCTGCCGTCCGCCGGAAGGCCGGCCGTCGCCTATACCTACGCCGCGGACGACGCCGACACGCTGGACGTCCGCATTGCGCGGGAAGTGGCGGGGCGCATGGGGATCGCCCACCACGTGCTGCGCATCGGCAAGGACTTCGTCGCCGATTTCGCCGCACAGGTCGATCGCACCGTGTTCGTCACCGACGGCTGCGCCGGCGCCACCGGTGCCCACGAGCTGTACCTGTCGGAACGCGCGAGCCGGCTGGCGCCGGTGCGCCTCACCGGCAACTACGGCAGCGAGCTGCTGCGCAGCATGTCCACGCTGCGTCCGCTGCGCCTGTCCGAGACGATGTTCACGGCCGGCTTCCAGCATGCGCTGCGCGACGAAGCCGGGTCGGCCGGCGCCGCGCATTGCGTGACCCGGGCCGTTTTCGAGGAGGTTCCCTGGCACCTGTTCGGCAGCCTCGCCGCCGCCCGATCGCAGCTGACCTTTCGCACTCCGTACCTCGACAACGAGCTCGTCGAGCTGGCGTTTCGCGCATCCGCGCGCCAGCGCCGCGTCGCCGGGCCCGCGCTGAAGCTGATCCACCGCAAGGCGCCGGCACTGGCGGCGATCGCGACCGACCGCGGCCTCGCATGGCCGCCCGGCTCGGCCCGCTCGCTCGCACGTCGGCTGTTCTGCGAGGCCACCTTCAAGCTCGACTACTGGCACAAGGAGGGGCTTCCCGACGCGTTGGCGTGGGTCGACCCATGGTGGCATTCGCTCGCGCGGCTGCACTTGCTCGGACTGCACAAGTTCCTTCCGTACCGCGGCTGGTTCCGCAGCGAGCTGTCCTCGCACGTGCGCGAGGTGGTCCACGACGCACGCATGAGCCGGCTCGGCTTCCTCGACGCCGGGGCGCTGCGCGTTCTCGTCGACGAGCACGCGAGCGGCCGGCGGAATCGCACCGCGGAGATCAACGCAGCGCTCACGCTGGAGGCGATCGATCGCGTATTGCTGCAGGCCTCGCCATGACCGCCGTGCGCCGTTCGCTATTCGTACAGGGGGCGCAGCGCGCGGCAGATGCTGTCCCAGCGACATTCGCGGCCGCGGGCGAGGATGCGCTGCGGGTCGAAGCGATCGGGGGCCTCGAGGAATCGCTCGAGCGCGGCGACGATTCCGCATGCGTCGTTCGTCGTCGCGACCAGGCCGAGCTCGGGCTCCAGCCACGCCCGCAACGAACCGACGTCGGTGGCGACGATCGGGACGCCGAAGCGCATCGCCAGGAAGAGCAGGCCGCTCTGCGAGATCTCGCGATAGGGAAGGACGAGCGCGTCCGCCGCCGCGAAGAAGGGCTCCACTTCGTCGTTCGGCACGTGTCCCTCGTGCAGGCGGATGCGTCCGCGCTGCGTCGACGCGGCGATCCTTGCGCGGATCCGCGACCGGTAGCCCTCGTCGCCGAAGGAGCCGGCGACGAGCAGCTGCACGTCGGGGCGCGCCAGGCGCTCGTGCGCGTCGATCAGCAGGTCGAGCCCCTTGTATTCGCCGATCTTGCCGAAGAACAGCAGCACCTTCGCCTCGGGCGGCAGGCCCAGCCGCTCGCGCGCCTCGCGGCGTCCGAGGCCGGTGGCGGGCACCTCTTCGTTGACGCCGATCGACGAGATGCGGATGCGCGCGCGCGGCACGCCGAAGCGCTGGGCGATCTGCTCGCCGGCGAGCACCGTGTGCACGATGATCGTGTCCGGCATCCGGTAGACCCAGCGGTAGACGAAGCGATGGAGCGGGTGCGTCCCGCGGTCGTGCGGCAGGACGTTGTGCGCGGTGTAGAGGTAACGGCGCGACAGCAGCCGGAACATCGCCGGAAGGACGATCCCCTCGACGAGCAGGAGTTCGTTGCGGAAGATCCCCGTGAAGTGCAGCGTGCAGCCGCGATGCGTGACGAGGAAGCCGAGCAGGCGAAGGTAGTAGCGCAACAGGTTCCACCCCTTCGCGATCGGCCTGCGGTCCTCGGCGACGCTGCCGCGAAGGTTCGCGGTCCGGATGCCTCGCGCGGCAAGGAGCCGGTCGTCGGCATCGCAGGAGATCACGACGAAGTCCGCGCCGCATGCGGCCAGGCCGGCCGTGAAGCCAGCCGTGTAGTTCGGTTCGAATCCGTGGGGAACGATGACGTTCATCCGTTTTCGCGCCTTGCCGGGGATCGCCGAGCTTCGCTGCCACCACGTGTCGTTCCCGCCTGCATAGCACGAAACGGCCGCGCGAAGTCGTTCCCGGTATCGGGCCGGACCGCGCAGCGCCGCGGATGTCGCCGGTTCGTGCTGCCATGAGCGTGCGCGAAGCGGACTTCGTGCTGCCGGTCGTCCTGCAGGTCGCCGATCGGCATCGGCCGAGGATCCGCTACGTGATCGACACGCTGATGATGGCGGCAGGCATCGGCGTGCAGTTCCGCCACTGCGCGCCGCCCGAAGGCCCGTGGCTGCTGTATTCCGGCACGCGCGGCGAGGGGGCGTCCTTCGATCGCTGCCTCGCGCTGCCGCATCGGATCGAAGCGTGGTCGTTCTTCGACGGCAGCGCCGACGTCGAGCGTGCGAGCCGCGTGGACGGACTCGACGTCGTCCTGCCGGGCGTGCCCGCCGGCTTCGCCTCGGAGGGCGACATTCGATTCGACCTGCTCGCCAACGCCTTCTACTTCCTCTCGTCGTGGTCGGAGCGCCGCCGCGGCGCCGCACCCGCGGAGCGGCAGTTGCACGCGTCGAGCGTCTACGCACGGCTCGGGGTGGCGCAGGACATCGTCGACCGCTACCTGCGGCTGCTGCAGCAGCGCGTCTCGGCGCTGTGCGCGCGCGTCGGTGCAGCCTTGCCGCGCTTCGGGCCGCAGTGGCCGGGCGGCGCCAGCCACGCGGTGGTCCTGTCGCACGACGTCGATTTCCTGCCGAGCCGCCCGGGCGACGTCGCGGTGCAGGGCGCGCGCACGGTGCTGCGTCACCTCGTGCGGCATCGCGATCCCTCCGACGCGTTGCGCGCGGCGCTCGGCCTGGTCCGCTGCGCCGCGCAGCGGCGCGACCCCTACGGCTGCGTGCCGGCGATCCTCGCGGCGGAGCGTCGCCGCGGCGTGCGCTCGTCGTTCCAGGTGGCGGTCGCGCGGCTTCACCCGGCCGACGTCAACTACGACATCCGCGACGATGCCGTCTGCTCGTACCTGCGTGCGATCCTCGACGCCGAGTTCGACCTGTGCCTGCACGGCAGCTATCGCTCCACGGAGCTTCCGGGGCGCTACGAGGCCGAGGTCGACCTGCTCGCACGGCGGCTGGGCAGGCCGCTCGGCAACCGCCAGCACTACCTGTCCTTCGACTACGACGCGCTGTTCCGCGCACAGGAGCGCGCGGGAATCCGCTACGACATGTCGATGGGCTACCCCGACCGGCCCGGGCCGCGCAGCGGGTTCTCGTTCCCGTACTTCCCGTACTGCCTCGCCGAGGAGCGCCCCTACGACGTCGTCGAGATCGGCCTGTCGGTCATGGACGTCACGCTGCGCAGCTACCTGCGGCTGAAAGGCGACGAGGCCTGGCCGGCGATCGACGCGGCGATCGCCTCGCTCGCCGCGTCGGGCGGCTGCTCGTCGGTCGTCTGGCATCCGATCGTCTTCGGCGGTGCGCGCGACCCGGGATACGACCGGCTCTACTGGCGGCTGGTCGACCGCGTCCGGTCCGGCGGCGGCCTCGCCACCGACGGAAGAACGATCGATCGGCACTGGCGCGAGCGCGCACGCGCGCACGCGCGACTTGCGGGAGATGCGGCGTGAGCACGATCCTGATGGCGGCGTATACCAACTACCGGCGCGATCCGCGCGTGCGGCGCGAAGCGGAGGCGCTCGTCGACGCAGGGCACCGCGTCGTGTTCCTGGCCAGCGCCCAGCGCGGCGAGCCGGTCCGCGAGCGGCTCGCCGGCGTCGAGGTGCGCAAGCTGCGCGGCATCCCCCATCGCCGCACTTCGGCCGGCGGCTACGTCGTCGACTACGCGCTGTTCTTCGCAGGGACGATGCTGCACCTGGTGCGGCATCCATTGCGCTACGAGCTCGTGCACGTCAACAACATGCCCGACTTCCTCGTCTTCGCCGCGTGGTTGCCGCGCCTGCTCGGCCGTCCGGTGATCCACGACGTGCACGACCTGATGCCCGAGCTGTACTGCGAGAAGTTCGGCATCGGCGAACGGCATTGGCTGGTTCGTGCCCTGCGCTGGCAGGAGCGCGCAGCCGGACGCTTCGCCAGCGCGGTGCTGACGGTGGAGAACCGGCTGAAGACGATCCTGTCGGCACGCGGAATCCCGACCGCGAAGATCACGGTGCTGATGAACCTGCCGGACGACCGGATCTTCCGGCCGCGCGCCCGCGCGCCGCGCAAGCCCGGCGAACCGGTCGTCGTCGTCTATCACGGCACGCTCGCGCATCGGCTGGGGCTCGACCTCGCCCTGCGCGCGCTGGCGCTGCTGCGCGCGCGAGGCGAATGCGTGCCGATCGAGTTCCGCATCCTCGGAGCGGGCGAGGAACGCGGCGCGCTGATCGCGCTTCGCGACGAACTGGGTCTCGTGGACGCCGTGCGCTTCAGCGACGGCTTCGTTCCCGTCGAGCGCGTTCCCGGACACATCCAGGACGCCGACATCGGACTCGTGCCGCTGCGCGCATCGGCCGGCACCGACGTCATGCTGCCGACCAAGCTCCTCGAGTACGCGTCGCTGGGGATCGCCTGCATCGCGCCGCGGACCGGAACCATCGGCCGCTACTTCGACGACGAAATGCTCCGCTTCTTCGAGGCGGGCGACGTCGGATCGCTGGCGGACGCGATCGCCGAGCTCGCCGCCGATCCCGCGCGGCGCGAAGGCCTCGTCGCCAACGCGCGCGACCGCTTCGTCGCCCGATATCGTTGGAGCGAGCACCGGAAGATCTACACGGACCTGGTCGACGGGCTGCTGGACACGCGACGGCGGGGCGCCGCGCTGGGCACGTCGGAATCCGAGCGCTGAGTCGCAGCGCCGCCAACGCCGCAGGTGCATCGATGCCGATCGTGGGGCTGGAAGCGTTCGACGGAGAACCCGACGTCTGCGTCGTCGGCGCCGGTCCGGCCGGATTGGCCTGCGCCTTCGACCTGCACGATCGCGGCTTGCAGGTGGCGCTGCTCGAGGCGGGCGGCTCGCGGCCGGTACCCGGCGAGCCGGACGTGCGGGCGGCGGAGATCCGCTATCCGCAGTACCACGACCCGGTCGAGATCGTCGCCGCCTGCGCGCTGGGGGGTACTTCGCACTGGTGGGGCGGGCGCTGCGTGCCCTTAGATCCGGTCGATTTCCGTCACTGGCCGCTCGCGCACGAAGAGATCCTGCCGTGGTGGGAGAAGGCGGCGGCGTTCCTCGGCAGCCGCGGCTCGAGCGAAAGCGCAGCGCCCGGCGCCTTCGCGCGGCTGCGACGTTTCGACGCGCTGCGCGACGAGTGCTTCGGTCCGCAGCTCAACATGGCGCGCCGCTGGCGCGCGCGCATCACGGCCGAGCGCGGACCGGCGATCGTCCTCGGCGTGCGCGTGATCGGAGCGGATCTCGACGGCACGCGCGTGACGAGCCTGCGCCTCTGGGCGCGCGGCGAACGGCGAAGCCTGCGGGCCGGGCACGTCGTGCTCACGAGCGGCGGCCTCGGTTGCCTGAAGCTGCTGCTGCTGATGCAGCGCGAGCGGCCCGCGCTCTTCGGCGGTCCCGGTGGTCCGCTGGGTCGCGGGTACATGGGTCATCTCGCCGGGACGATCGCCTCGCTCGTGCCTGCCGACCCGGTCGACGTCCGCGCATTCACCATGCGTCCGCTGGGCGGCGGAGTCTTCGCGCGCCGGCGCATCCGGCCGCTGCCGCAAACCGTCGTCGACGAGAAGCTCGTCAACATCGCCTTCTGGCTCGAGAACGGCTTTTCCGGGAACCCGGAGCACGGCTCGGCCACCGCCTCGGCGCGCTACCTGGCCGCGTGCCTGATGCGCGCCGGGCGCGGCGCAGGCGCCCTCGGCCCGCACTTCGCCAACATCGCGCGTGCGCCGTTCAGCGCCGTCTCCGGGCTGGCTCGCGCCGCTTCGCTGCACGGCTTCGCGCGCGTCGTCGGTCGCCACCCGCGGATCACCTGGCTGACGCCGAGCGGCGCCGGTGCCTGGCGTCTCGACTACCACGCCGAGCAGCCCAGCCACCCCGAGAATCGCATCGGCCTGGCCGACACGCTCGATTCCGTCGGCCTGCCGAAGCTGAAGATCGAGTTCCGCATGCGCGAATCCGAGATCGATGCAGTCCTGCGCGCGCACGAACTGCTCGACGCGGACCTGCGCACCGCCGGCGCCGGGCACCTCGTCTTCGGGGGTACGCGCGAGCAGTGTCTCGCCGCCATTCATGCGGCGGCGCGCGACGGCTATCACCAGCTCGGCGGTTCGGCGATGAGCCGCGATGCCCGCGACGGCGTCGTCGACACCGATCTGCGCGTGCACGGCCTTGCCAACCTGTGGGTCGCTTCGGGCAGCGTGTTCCCGAGCGGCAGCCAGGCGAACCCGACGCTGACGATCGTCGCGCTCGCCCGTCGTCTCGCCGACACGCTGGCCGGCGTGCACGACGGGGGTGCCTGGACCGGCATCGCCGTCACGCCGACGGCGACGTCTCGCCTCGGCGCGCCCGCGGACGCGGATCGCGGCAGCGAAGCGGGTGTCTCGTCCGCCTCGAGCGCGCCGGATGCTCCGTAGCAGCGCTGCGCATGGAGAGGGCGGGGTGACCGACCTGCAGTCGAAGCTCGACTACGCGGATGCCGTCGCCGAGTGGTTCCTCGAGATGGGCGACGCGCATGGCCGGGCCGGTCGACTGGAGGAGGCGACGAAATGCTGCCATGTCGCCGCCACGATCCTCGCGCGGCAGAACCGCAGCCTGTCGTCTGCTCGTCTCGAGTCGAATCTTCGCTTCATCGCCGAACGCCTCGACGGGCAGGAGGTGCCGACGACGCAGCCGGACGAACGCTGCGGCAGCGACACCTGCCTTCACGTCATGAGCGCGGCGCTGCCCGCGGGCGGAATCACGTCGATGGTGACGAGATGGATCCGCAACGACCGGGGCAGGCGCCACGACCTCGCGCTGCTGGAGCAGCGTCCTTCGATCCCGGATCCGTTGCGCTCGGCCGTCGCCGACGCCGGCGGACGGATCGACGTCGCGGATCCACATGACTCCATGCTTCGACAGGCGGCCTGGTTGAGGGCCCTGGCCCGTCGCTCGGCGACCCGCGTGATCCTGCACATCAACGTCGCCGACGTCGTCTATGCCGTCGCCTTCGGCAGCAACGGAGGTCCGCCGGTGTGCATCGTCAACTACACGGCGCACGCGTTCTGGACGGGTGCCTGCATCGCGGACCTGGTCCTGAACGTTCGCGGATCGGCCCTCGAGCAACTCTGGACGCAGCGGCATCGGGGCATCTCGCGCCATGCGATCCTGCCGATCCCGCTGCAGGAGGACGATCCGCCGCGGGCGCTTGTGCGCCGAAGCGAGGAACGCAAGCGTCGGGCGAGGGCGTGCATCGGCGTCCCAACCGATGCGGTCGTCATCGTCACGGTCGGTGCCTACTTCAAGTACCTGCCCACCGGGACGCTCGACTTTCTCGCCGCTTGCGAGGAGATCCTGCGGCGGGTCCCGCAGGCGCATCTGCTGGCGGTCGGCTTTCGCCCCGACGATCGCTGGCAGGCGGCGTCCGATCGGATGGCGTCGCGGATCCGGGCAGTGGGGCTGCTGTCGCCGTCCGGTGTCGCCACCGTTCACGAGGCGGCCGACATCTACATCGAGGGCTTTCCGTTCGGAACGACGACGGCCCTGCTCGAAGCCGGGCTGGCGGCGATGCCGGTCGTCCTCGCACCTGCGCAGTGTCCTCCCCCTTTCGGGTCGGATGGCGTCGCGCTCGACGCAACGCTGCAGCGGCCCGCTTCGGTCGAAGACTACGTACGCACCGTTGTGCGGCTGGCGTGCCGCGCCGAGCTTCGCGAGCGCGAAGGAGAAAGGATCCGCGAAGCGATCGCACGGCACCACACGGGCGAGGGCTGGAACGCGTACCTGGAGTCGGCGATCGCGCGGCTGCCCGGCGAGCACGTCCCGCAGGCCTGTCTCGCGCCCGTCCGCACGGCCGAGCCGATCCACGAGTACTGGGCCGGTTTCGTGACGAGGATCTCCGAAGGCTACGAGGAAAGCTGCGAAGTCGCCGTGAGCAAGGCCGTCTCGATGGGCCTGCGGCCGAAGCTGACGAGCCGTGCCCTGCAGGCCTTTCGCGCGCACCGATCGCCTAGGGCCGGTCGGAGCATTCCCTTGCCGCTGCTGGTCTTCCTCTGCAACGGACTGCTGCAGCGCCTTCCCCTGCCGCTCGCGGGCCGCATCTTCCGGCTGGTGGCCTTCCTGTATCGGCCCCGGCTCGCCCGCAGGCTGCGGACGAAGCTGGCGCGCCTCGGCTTGGTCGGTGCGCGGCCGACGGAGATGTACCAGGAGTACCGCGCGACGCAGGCGCTGCCGGACGCACCGCCGCGCGGCAAAGGGGAGGCAAGCGTCGGAATGGACCCGGGAGCGACGTCGTGAAGCCGGCCCGGGCGACGACCGCGCTCGGGCCGCTCGTGTCCGTCGTCATACCGACCTACAACCGGTCGGCCTTCGTCACCAAGGCGATCGACAGCGTCCTGCACCAGACCTACGCGAACCGCGAGGTCATCGTCGTGGACGACGGATCCACCGACTCGACGCGCGAGGCGCTCGGCAGGTACGGAGACCTCATCCGCTGTCTCCGCCAGGACAACCGCGGGGCGAGCGCAGCGAGGAACGCGGGAATCGCCGTCGCCTGCGGGCAGTGGCTGGCCTTCGTGGATTCCGACGACGAATGGAAGCCGGAGTACCTCGCGAAGCAGATCGAGCGGGCGGTCCGCAACCCTGGGTTGTCGATGCAATCGACGGACTGCCGGCTCGTCGAACTCGACGGCAGCAGCCGCACGTACTTCGAGATCAACGGGACGATGCGGGCGTTCCGCGGTCGCGACTACCTGCTCGTTCGCGATCCCTTCTCCTTCGTGGTCTCGCACGGTCCGTGGCAGGTGGGCGCGACGATCTTCCGCCGGGACGCCGTGGCGAAGGCGGGCCCGTACGACACCCGTTTCGTGCTCTCCGAGGATTTCGACTTCATGGCGCGTGTCGCCTTGCACGGCGACTTCGGGTTGATCCGGGACGAACTGGTCGACATCTACCGCAGGGACGAGACGACCCGATGTCTCACCGATTGGGTCCGCAAGGACTGGATCGGTGCGCGCAAGGCGAACGAAGTCGTCTACGAGAAGCTCGGAGCGACGCAGCCGCTGCGCTACGCGCAGCGCAGGGCGCTCGCCGCGGTCATCGGAAACAATCGTCGCGCGATCGGAAACCTCCTGATGCTGGCCGGGGACAGGGCAGCGGCGAGGGATTCGTACCGGCGTGCGTTCGTCGCCGACCGGTCGTGGCGTTCCGTCGCGCGATACGCGATCTCGTACCTGCCCGGCGCGGCGCTGGCGGCCCGCTGGCCGTCCCGCAGCGCTGCTTCCTCGTCGAGGCCGCGGCCGGGCTAGGCAGGCGGCTCGAAGGGCTTGCCGATGCCGAAGTAGGCGAGGCCGGCCGCACGCGCCGACCGCGGGTCCCACGCATTGCGTCCGTCGACCACCGCCTGCACGCCGGCCTGCCGCCACGCTCCGAAGTCGACGCACGCATACTCGGAGTGCGCGGTGTTCAGGATGACGACCTGCGCCTGCTCCGGCGCGCCGGGCTCGAATCCGGCCTTGCGCACTTCCTCGGGCGAGTAGTACGGATCCGACAGCGTGACCGAAGCGTTCCGCTCGAGCAGCAGGTCGCGCAGGGCATAGGCCGGACTGAGCGTGTCGACCTTCACGCCGGGGCGAAAGCCCAGGCCGAGCAGGTGCACGCGTGCGTTCGCCAGCCGCCGCCATCCGGCCTCGAGGCGGCGCAGTTGCCGTTCCGGCTGCAGGTCGTTGATCTCGCGCGCCGCCTCGGACAGCCGCTGCGGCAAGCCGAGCCTGCGCGATTCGCGCGTGAGGAAGTAGGGATAGACCGGCGTGCAATGCCCGCCCACGCCGATGCCCGCAGCGAGCACGCGCGCTTCGCCGTCGCCGTTCGCCGCCCTGCGCACCGCCTCGAAGTCGACCCCCGCGAGCTCGCAGAAGGCCGCCATCTCGTTCGCCAGCCCGATGTTGACGTCGCGGTAGAGCATTCCGAGCAGCTTCGTCATCTCGGCTGCCTCGAGCGACGCGCTTTCCTCGACGGGTGCGCCCAGGTAGCGCGTGTACAGGTCGACTGCCCTGCGCAGCGAGCCTTCGTCGAATCCGCCGACGACCTTCGGCGTATCGCCCAGTCGGGCCAGCACGTGGTTGGCCTTCACGCGTTCCGGGCTGTACGCGACGAACAGGTCGCTTCCCGCCTGCAGGCCGCTGCAACGCTCCAGCACCGGAACCAGTCGCTTGCGGGTGGCGCCGACGCTCACCGTCGTCTCGTAGACCACGAGCGTGCCGGCGCGCAGTCCCTGTCCCACGGCGGCCGATGCCTCTTCCAGTACGCCGAGATCGATATCGCGTTGCGGCGTCAGATGCGCCGGCACGATGATCACGGCGGCGTCGCTGCGCGCGCTGGCGGCGGTCGTATCGCGCGTCGCGCGAAGAAGCCCGGCGGCGTGCATTTCACCCACCAGGCCGTCGAGACCCGGTTCCGCGTACGGGCAGCGGCCGGCCTCGAGGCATTCGACGAGATCGGGATCGACGTCCGCGACCGTGACCTCGGCACCATGGCGCGCGAAGGTGCACGCCAGGGGCAGCCCCATGCGCCCCCCTCCGACGACCGTGATCCGCATCGTGTTCGTCCTCGTCTTCCTCGACGGCGCCGACGGCGCTGAACGACTCCGGTCAGTGCGAAGAATGCGTCCTGCCCGCGCGTTTGACAACGCCGATCGCGTGCTGCCACTGCTTCCGAGGGGTTCCGATCCGTAGTACCCTTCCCGCACAGGGTTCCGGGGCGATCCGTCGTCACGGTCCCTTCCTGTTTCGTCGCCGCGCAACCGTACGTCGAGGAAGTGCGCAAGTTGAAGGACGAAGCGTGGCTCCACATGCCGGGTGGCGCCGATCCCTCGACGCCGGGTGTGGTCGAGACCGCCGCGCCTCGGACGCGGGAACCGTCCGCCATCGGCAGGACGAGCGGCGCACTGCGCCGGCCCTTCTTCCCGTTCCATCCGCTCGCGATGGACCGCTGCGAGGCGATCCAGACGGGGTTGTGGCTGAGCCATGGCGAAGGCGCCTCGAAGAACGTCACGGTCTTCGTCGGCGCGTCGAAAGGCTGCGGCGCTTCCACCGTCGCCTCCAACTTCGCCGGTGCGCTCGCGCGCAATCCGGAGAGCCGCGTCCTGTTGATCGATTTCGACGCGCCGCGTGCGCAGCGCGCACCGCTGCAGCGCAACCCCGACCTGAATGCGTGGCTGGAGAACCGCAGGGAGCCGGACGGCGCTCCGCAGGAACCGGCGCACCTGTATCGCCTGTCGAGCGAGAGCCTGGGGCGCATGGTGTTCCAGGTCGTCCAGTCGTGCGCCTTCGACGAGTTCCTCGTGCGGGCCCGCACGAGCTTCGACCACGTCGTCATCGACGCTCCGTCGCTGCAGGATCACCCCGAGACTCTCGTGCTGTGCAACAAGTCCGACAGCGTCGTGCTCGTCGTTCGCGCGGGACAGACGCGCAGCGAGACGGCCCTGTGGGCTCGCGAGCAGATCGATCGTGCGCACGGTCATCTCGCCGGGGTGGTGCTCAACCGCTACAGGCGGTACGTCCCGAAGTGGTTGAGCCCCACCGGCTGACCGGCTATCGGCGGGTCGCCCGACGCAGACCGCGCGCCATCCGCACCACGTGGCGCAGGCTGTAGCGGTCGGGCACTGCCTGCGGGAACACGATGCGCCAGGGCAGTGCGAGCATCTTCGCGGCGGGCGTGCCGGGCGAGAGCAGCGCATCCCACAGAAGGCTGGTGCGCCATCCCATCAGCGGCGATTCCCCTCCGAGCAGGTAGCGGTCGAGCGCCGCGTGCAGCAGTCGAAGCTCGGCGGACCCGACACGCCGCTGCAGCTGCGCGAGCGTCGGCAGCACGCCCGGGCCTTCGGGCGCGAGCCGATGCCGCTCGAGGTACGACAGCGTCACGTACAGCGATGCCGCGGCGATATCGTCCCCGAGCAGCGAACGCACCGTGTTCCAGTCGAGTCGATCGCCGACGTTGCGCAGCAGTCGCACGGCGTCGAGCAACGGGATGACGAAGCTCGGATGCACCGCGTGCATCGACAGGTCGCGCAGCCAGTAGGTGGCGATGTACACGAGCTGGTATTCGTCGCCGAGCACGCACACCGGCCTGCCCTGGAAGCTCGAGCGCACGAGATGCGCGCCGATCCCCCCGGGCGCGAACATCGGGCAGGAGGGCGCCTGGTGGCCCGCGAAGAGGCGGTCGTGGACTTCCACCCACACGTCCGTGCCGGGGTGCCGGTGCGGCGCTCCGTGTGCCGCTTCGCTCCAGTCGCCCGGGTCGGGGCGGTATCCGCGCGCGCGCAACGCGGCTTCGACCGGCCGGCGCGCATCCGGCGACACGAGGATGTCGAGGTCGCCCATGGGGCGCAGGTGCCCGGCGTCGAAGTGTCGTTCGCTGACCGAGATCCCCTTCAGCAGCGTGACCGGGATCGAGCGTTCCGCGCACAGGTCGACGAGCTCCGCAGCGGTGTCGACCAGCCGGCGATGCCGCACCATCGCCGTGAGCTCCGCGCCGATCAGTGCGTCGCGCTGCCACCGGGGCAGGTCCTCGACCCGCGCGCCCAGTGTCCGATGCAGCAAAGGCGCCAGCCCACCCGAGACGACATAGTCGAGCGCCGCCGGATCGAATCCTTCCCTGGGCGGCGCGAGGGCCCCGGGCATGCGGGTCGTGTCGTTCCCGGCGTCGCCTTGCGCGCCGGCCGGATGCGCGGCGGCGCGCAGCAGCGCGAGCATGAGCTCCTTCGTGGCAGCCGGCATCCGGAAGCGCCTTGCCTCCCGCGGCGCTTCCGCGGATTCAGCGCAGGGGCAGCGGGGCGCTTCCGTCCGCCAGCATCGAAGCGGCGGACTCCGATCCGCTCGCGGCAACGACGTCGAGTTCGCGCGCCGCGACCTCCTCGCGCCGCTGCGCTGCCTGCCGGCCGGAGAGCTGCAGCCGCAGCCGATCGTTCGGATCGGATGCGGGAGGAACCGATTCCCGCACCAGGTAGAGGGGGCGGCGCTTGGTCTCGTTGAACATGCGCCCGACGTACTCCCCGAGGATCCCGATCGACAGCAGTTGCACGCCTCCCACGAAGAGCACGATGGTGACGAGCGACGGATAGCCGCGCACCGGGTCTCCGTACAGCAGCGTGCGCAGGACGATGAAGGCGGCGTAGGCGAACGCGAACGTGGCGGTCAGGATGCCGAGGTAGGTGGCGACCTTCAGCGGCGCGATCGTGAACGACGTGAAGCCCTCGATCGCGAAGTTCCACAGCTTCCAGTAGTTGAACTTCGAGGATCCCGAGTAGCGCGGATCACGGTCGTACTCGACCGCCTTCTGCGGGAATCCGATCCAGGCGAAGAGTCCCTTCATGAAGCGGTGGCTCTCCCGCAGGCGCGACAGCGCTTCGACGGCTTGTCGATCCATCAGGCGGAAGTCGCCGGTGTCCGCCGGGATCTCCACGCGGTTCATGTGGCGGATCAGGCGGTAGAACAGATGCGCCGTCGTGCGCTTGACGAGCGTCTCGCCGCGCCGGACGCTGCGCTTGCCGTACACGACCTCGTAGCCGTTCTCCCATTCGCGAACGAGCGCCGGGACGACTTCGGGCGGGTCCTGCAGATCGGCATCGATGACCACGACCGCGTCGCCGTCGGCGAAGTCGAGGCCCGCCGTCATCGCGGCTTCCTTGCCGAAGTTCCGGCTGAGGTCGACGAGCCGCACCCGCTTGTCGGACGAGGCGAGCTGCCGCAGCACCGACCAGGTGCCGTCGGTGCTGCCGTCGTTCACGTAGACGAACTCGCAGCGGTAGGGCAGGCCGTCGGCGACGGCCGACGCGCGACGATGGAACTCGGGCAGGACGTCGACTTCGTTGAAGGCCGGTACCACCCACGAGATCTTTGCGGTCTCGCGACTGCGCTGTGGAACAGCATTCATGGCGACTCCTCGCTTGCATCGTCCGCCGCCTTTCGATCATACGTCGCAGCACTCGCGCAATGGAAGAACCGTGCTATGTTGGACGCGTCGGCCGCGGCACCGGGCGCAAGGAGATGCTCGCCTCGATCGCACTCCCGCTGTGGGCATGCCTGCTGGTCGTCCTCTGGCGCTTCGACCCCGCGAGCAGGCCCAGGCCTTCGGCGGCCCTGTACGTTTCGCTTGCCTGGCTCCTCGTCACCGCATCGCGCCTGCCGTCGCAGTGGCTGGGCGTCGGTGCCGATTCGACGCAGCTGGTGAGCGAGGGGAACGCGCTCGACCGAGCAAGCTACCTGCTGCAGAGCCTGGTCGCATTCGCGATCCTGCTGCGGCGCGCCGGCTCGCTGCAGTGGACGCGGATCCTCGCCGGGAATGCGATGCTGGTCGCGTTCCTCGCGTACGCGTTGCTCAGCGTCGGCTGGTCCGATTACCCGACCATCGCGTTCAAGCGATGGGTTCGCGATTTCGGCGTCTACCTGATCGTGCTGGTCGCGCTGTCGGATCCGTATCGACCCGACGCGGCGATGCTGCTGTTGCGGCGAACCTGCTTCGTCCTCGTCTCGCTGTCGGTGATCCTCGCGAAGTACTACCCGGAACTCGCGCGCGAATACGGCCCGTCGGGCGGACAGGCCTACTTCATCGGCGTCGCGACGAGCAAGAACACGCTCGGCGCGCTCTGCCTGGTCAGCGGGCTCTACTTCACCTGGGACGCGCTGCAGCACCGGCCGCGCCGGCTGGCGAGCGCCGATACGCTGCGCGTCGGCATCGACCTCGTGTTCCTCGCGATGACGTCCTGGCTGCTGTATCGCGCCGACAGCGCGACCTCGATCGTCTGCGGCGCGGTCGGCCTCGCGATCCTGTTCGCGGCTCGCTTGCGGGTCGTGCGACGTCATCCCGTCGCCTTCGCCGCGCTCCTCCCGCTCGGCTTCTCGTCCTACGCGCTGCTCCAGTTCGCCGGCGTCGATCCCGTCGCGCTCGTCGCCGAAGCGGTCGGGCGCGATCCCGACCTCACCGGCAGGGCCGACATCTGGCGCGTGGTGCTCGCCGCCGACACCAATCCGCTCGTCGGAACCGGCTACGAGTCCTTCTGGCTGGGCGAGCGCAGGCTCTGGGTCCTCGAGCATTTCGGCAACATCGGCCAGGCGCACAACGGCTACCTCGAGATCTACCTGAACCTCGGCCTCGTCGGCCTGCTGCTGCTGCTCGCGTATCTGGTCGGTGCGTATCTCGCGATCGTTCGCCGCTTCGCGCAATCGCCGGGCCAGTGGTCGCTGTACCTGGCCTTCTGGGCCGTGCTCCTGTTGTACAACGTGACCGAGGCGGCCCTGCGCAACCACCTGCTGTGGATCGCCTTCCTGCTCGGCGCGGTCTCCGCGCCCGTGCTGTCGCGGTCCGGTCGAAGGACTTTCGTCAGCCGCCCGGCGAGGCGGCACGTGCGCGCAGCGGATGCGGGTAGGGGTAGGGCACGTAGCCCGGTTTCGGACCCTGCTCGATGAAGTAGTCGCGCCCGGGCCGGAAGAAATCGTCGGTCGCATGGCGCGATCCGCAGGTCTCGCGGTCGGCGCCGCTGGTGCCGATCGCCGATGCTCCGCTGCCCGTGTTGTTCCAGATGTAGACCGGATCCGGCACCTGCGAGGCGCCGTCGCCGCCGGAGCCCGGCTGGTGCCAGCACATGTACTGCACGCAGCACCCGGCGTGTGTCCTGCGCTGCGTGTTCTCGATGGTGAAGGAGAACGAGAGCTTGGAGCCCCACATGGGGCCCTCGATCTTCTCGACCGTGTTGCCGGTGATGACCGCGGTGCCCCCGCGAAACCAGAAGTAGCGATTGATGTTGCGCGTGCGGTCGGGGTAGCTGTAGGAGTTCCCGTACAGCTCGACCTGGCGACCGCCCTGTGCGCTGGTCGACCCGTGCGTCGTGGCGCTCGAACCGACGATGCGGGAGTACCGGACGACGACCCGTCCGTTGTCGTCGACGTCCGGGCAGGATCCGACGTTGCGGAAGACCGAATCCTCGACGTACAGGTTGCTCGTTCCGTCGACGTCCAGCGTTCCCATCGTCGACGCGGCTTCCCACGGAATCGCCGGATTGCGCACGACGAGGCATCCGCTCTGCGAACCTCCCGGGTCGGTGCTCTCGAAGGTCGCACGCCAGACGAGGCCGCCGCGGGCGAACCACCGCACCGCCGTCTGCAACTGGCCGTCCGGCACGTTGAAGTAGACGTCGTGCATCAGCGCGGGCTTTCCCGTTCCCCGCAACTCCACGTAGGCGCCGCTGCCGTTGCCGGGCAGGAAGCGCAGGTTCGCGATGCGGATCGAGTATCGCGGGCCCGTCGTCATCCGCAGCAAGGCCTGGTCGCCGGCCGCGTGCGTGATCGTCACCGCGCCGGGCGAGGCTCCCTGCAGCGAGATCTGCTTCGCGGTCTCGATGCCGGAGAGCCACCGGCACGAGCCCTTCGGAATCGTCACCGTGTCGCCATCGTGCGCCAGCGCGATGGCGGCGGCGACTTCGTCGACCGCGCAGCCCTTCGCGACGATCGCGGCCTGCGCATGCGCAGCGGGCGATGCGAGGAGCGCCGCGAGCAGAAGGCCGGCGGCGCATTGCGGTCCGGGCGACGTCGTCATCGTTCGACTGCCTGCGTTGCGATCCGCGGCGGGACGCGCAGCGGCCTTGTATCTTCAGGTCTCGGACCAACTCGGGTAGCCCGAGCGGCCTCTG
>JBIQJM010000220.1:0-1888 GCA_044507525.1 Burkholderiales bacterium | reverse complement strand
TAGCGCTCGAGGCTGCGCACCACGGCGTCGTCCAGGGGGGACTTGCGATTCATGCTGCGTGGCTCCGTCGAAACAGGATGTCGTTCGCCGCCGCGTCGCGCTGCTGCCGGCCGCCGCCGGCGAACCAGCGGTCGATCGCGTCGAGTTGCTCGTCGGCGCTCTGCAGCGCGTGGAACCGGGTGAGGAAGGCCTGCGCGCCTTCGAAGGCCCGCAGGTACCAGCCGACGTGCTTGCGCGCGCTGCGCACGCCGCGCGCTTCGCCGTGGAAGGCATAGTGATCGAGCAGATGCGTGCGCAGCGCGGCGCGAAGGCTCGCGTCGTCGGGATCGGGCAGCGCTTCGCCGGTGTCGAGATAGTGCGCCACCTGCCCGAAGATCCACGGCCGTCCCTGCGCGGCGCGGCCGATCATCACGGCGTCGGCGCCGGTGAAGCGCAGCACCTCGGCGGCCTTGCGCGGCGAATCGATGTCGCCGTTGGCGACGACCGGAACGCGCACGGCGGCCTTCACTTCGCCGATGGTTTCGTATTCGGCGCTGCCGCGGAAAGCGCAGGCGCGCGTGCGCCCGTGCACGACGAGCATCCGCGCGCCCGCGTCGGCGAAGGCGCGCGCCAGGCGCACGGCGTTTCGATGCTGCGCGTCGGGGCCGGTGCGCAGCTTCACGGTGACGGGAACGTCGACCGCGCGCGCAACGGCGTCGACGATCGACACGGCGAGCGCTTCCTGCGCCATCAGCGCCGAGCCGGCGGCCGTGTTGCACACCTTGCGCGCCGGACATCCCATGTTGATGTCGACGATCTGCGCGCCGCGTGCGACGTTGTGTCGCGCGGCTTCGGCCATCGCCGACGGATCGGCGCCGACGATCTGCACGGCGCGCGGCTCGATCTCGCCGGCGTGATCGATGCGTCGCTCGGTCTTCACGCTGTCGAGCAGCCGCGGATTCGACGACGCCATCTCGGACACCGCGTAGCCCGCGCCCAGGCGCTTGCACAACTGGCGAAAGGGGCGGTCCGTTACGCCGGCCATCGGTGCGACCAGCGCGCGATTCGCGATCGCGTGCGGGCCGATCCGGAAGGCTGTGGTCGTCATCGCGCGACTGCGATCGTTGCGAACGGGAGGGAGGCGATTCTATCGAAAAAGACCGTCCGCGACGATGCGCGGATTCCGGTTCAGGTCGATCGCAGGCCGAACATCAGCGCTTTCGCGAAGCGATCGCGCAGCGGAGCGACCCAGTCGAGCGCGTCGAACGCGACCGACTGGATCGGCGCGAGCGCGGGCCAGCCGAACAATCGCGCGAGCGTGTCGGTGATGCCCACCGTTGCCGCGCGATCGGCCCGGCGACGGCGACGAAAGCGCGCGAGCGCATCCTCGAGCGGCGTGCCCTGCGCGTGCGCCGCGCCGAGTTCCTGCGCGAGCTCGAAGGCGTCGCGCAGGCCGAGGTTCAGTCCCTGGCCGGCCACCGGATGCAGCGCCTGCGCCGCGTTGCCGATCGAGACGCGGCGCGGGTCTTCGTCGCGCAGCGCGAGCCTGCGCTGCAGCGGTACGGCGTGTCGTTCGCCGGCGAGCCGCATCGTCCCGAGCGCATCGCCGAAGGCGTCGAGCAGTTCGGCGTCGAACTCGTGCGGTGAAAGCGCGGCGCGCCGCTCGCTCTGCTGCGGCGTCGCGCACCAGACCACCGCGCGCCGATCCGGCTGCGGCAGCGGAAGCAGCGCGAGCGGACCTTGCAGCGTGAAGTGCTCGAAGGCGACGCCCGGCGCGTCGCGCGAGACGAGGACTTCGGCGAGCAGGGCGGACTGGTGGAAGTCGAGAGTGCGCGCCGACGGCGACCTCGGGTCGCCGTCGGCGCGGATGAGGATCTCGTCGGCTTTGCCGACGAGGGGGGAAGGGGGA
>JBIQJM010000097.1:0-12183 GCA_044507525.1 Burkholderiales bacterium | reverse complement strand
GCCACACGGTGATCTTCCTGATCGGCGACTTCACCGCGATGATCGGCGACCCGTCCGGGCGCAACGTCACGCGGCCCCCGCTCACCCGCGAGCAGATCGAGCAGAACGCCCGCACCTACTTCGACCAGGCGAGCCTCGTCCTGGACGCCGGCAGGACCGAGATCCGCTACAACTCCGAATGGTCGGACGCGCTCGGCGCGCGCGGAATGATCGAGCTCGCCGCGCGGCACACGCTCGCCCGGATGCTCGAGCGCGACGACTTCGCCAAGCGCTACCGCGAGGGCCTGCCGATCTCGATCCACGAGCTGCTCTACCCGTTGATGCAGGGCTACGACTCGGTCGCGTTGCGCTCCGACCTCGAGCTCGGCGGAACCGACCAGAAGTTCAACCTGCTCGTCGGCCGCGAACTGCAGCGCGAGTACGGGCAGCAGCCGCAGTGCATCCTGACGATGCCGCTGCTCGAAGGGCTCGACGGCGTCGAGAAGATGTCGAAGTCGAAGAACAACTACGTCGGCATCACCGAGCCGCCCGACGAGATGTTCGGCAAGCTGATGTCGATCTCCGACGAGCTGATGTGGCGATACTACGAGCTGCTGTCGTTCCGCCCGATGCACGAAGTGCAGGCGCTGCGCGACGAGTGCGCGCAGGGGCGCAATCCGCGCGACGTGAAGGTGCTGCTCGCGCGGGAGATCGTCGAGCGCTTCCATTCGCGGGTCGACGCCGAGCGTGCGGCGGCCGGCTTCGACGCGCGCTTCCGGCTCGGCGCGGCGCCCGCCGACATGCCCGAGACCGTGCTGCACGGTGCGCCGGTCGCGATCGCGCAGGTGCTCAAGCGCGCCGGCCTCGTTCCGTCGACCAGCGAAGCCAACCGCAGCATCGAGCAGGGTGGCGTGCGCATCGACGGCGAGCGCGTGTCCGACCGCGCGCTCGAGCTCTTCCCGGGCACCTACGTCGTGCAGATCGGCAAGCGCCGTTTCGCCCGCGTGCGCATCGAGGCGCCCGACTCCGCGGCCGGCTGAGGTGATCGCGCTGCTGCAGCGGGTGACCCGCGCGCAGGTCGACGTCGCGGGCGAGACGGTCGCGGCGATCGGCCGCGGCCTGCTCGTCTTCTATTGCGCCGAGCGCGGCGACGAGCCCGGCGACGTCGATCGTCTGCTCGCGCGCGTGCTGCGCATGCGCTGCTTTCCCGACCAGGACGGTCGGATGAATCGCAGCGTGCAGGACGTCGGCGGCGAGCTGCTCGTCGTTCCGCAGTTCACGCTCGCCGCCGACACCTCCGGCGGCCATCGGCCCGGCTTCTCGGCGGCGGCCGCACCCGACGAAGGCGCGCGCCTGTTCGAGCGTTTCGTGCAGCGTGCGCGGCAGGAGCACGAGCGCGTGCAGGCCGGTCGCTTCGGCGCGGACATGCAGGTGGCGCTCGTCAACGACGGGCCGGTGACCCTGTGGGTGCGCACCGCCGCGCGCGCTTGACTGCGTGCGAGAGGGGAACCTACGCTGGCATGCGACACTCGGGGAGCCTCGCGGCGGCGCGGGTACCCGATCCGATTCCGACACGCTTCCTCGGCAGGAGGTTCCGAATGAAACTAACCAGCGAATCGTTCGCTGACGGCCAGCCGATCCCGGCGGAGTTCGCGTTCTGCCGGATCGATCCGAAGTCGCGCGTCGCGCTGTCCTCGAACCGGAACCCGCAGCTGTCGTGGTCCGACGCGCCGATCGGAACGCGCTCCTTCGCGATCGTCTGCCACGACGTCGACGTGCCGAGCAAGCCCGACGACGTGAACCAGGAGGATCGCGAGATCCCGTCGACGCTGCCGCGCGTGCACTTCTACCACTGGACGCTGATCGACGTTCCGGTCGGCCTGCAGCAGATCGCCGCGGGAGAGTTCTCCGACAAGGTCACGCCGCGCGGCAAGGCGGGCCCCACCACGCGCCACGGCGCACGCCAGGGCATCAACGACTACACGAACTGGTTCGCCGACGACCACGACATGAACGGCGACTATTACGGGTACGACGGCCCGTGCCCGCCGTGGAACGATTCGATCGTGCACCGCTACGTGTTCACGGTATACGCGCTCGACGTCGAGCGGCTGCCGCTGATGGGGCGCTTCGGCGGCGCCGATGCGCTGAAGGTCATCGCGCACCATCGGCTGGGACAGGCCTCGCTCACCGGCACCTACACGCTGAATCCGAGGCTGGCCTGAAGACCGAACTCATCCTCGTTCGCCACGGCATCACAGCCTGGAACCGCGAACGCCGCTTCCAGGGGCAGCTCGACACGCCGCTCGACGAGCAGGGAGTCGAGCAGGCGCGCAAGACCGGACAGCGGCTTGCCTCCTCGACGCTGGGGGCGGTCTACACAAGCGACCTGTTGCGGGCGCGGCAGACGGCCGAGGCGATCGCGGCGCCGCATCGCCTCGAGGTGCGCGTCGAGCCGCGGCTGCGCGAGCGGCACTACGGCGGCTTCGAAGGCCGCACCTACGAGGAAATCGAACGCGTCGATGCGTCGGCGTACCGGCGCTGGCGTGCGCGCGAGCCTGCGTTCGCGCTGCCCGGGGGCGGGGAGACGCTGCTCGCCCTGCACGAGCGCGTCGAGGCTGCGCTTCGCGATCTCGCTCGACGGCACGAAGGCGAGACGATCGTCGTCGTCACGCACGGCGGCGTCCTCGACTGCGCGTTCCGCGTGGCCACCGGCCTGGCGATCGAAGCGCCGCGCACGCACGAGCTGCTCAACGCGAGCCTGAACCGCATCGCGTGGCAGGACGATTCGTTCGCGTTGCTCGCGTGGGCCGACGCCGCGCATCTGGTCGAGGCGCTCGACGACGTCGCCGAGGCGCGCGGGCACCCGTAGGTGCCCGGCGACGCCGCGCGATCGGTGTCGCAGCACGATCCTTTAGAATTCGGCCGCCGGGCGCGACGCTCGTCGATCGCGCACGCGCCTCGCGCCCGCACCACCCATTCGCCGCGCTCTTCCCGAGGTACCGCCCATGTTCGATCGCAGCATCGCCCTGTCCCAGGTGGACCCCGAGCTCTGGAATGCCATCCGGCTCGAGAACCGGAGGCAGGAGGCGCACATCGAGATGATCGCCTCGGAGAACTACGCGAGCCCCGCGGTGATGGCCGCACAGGGCAGCCAGCTGACGAACAAGTACGCGGAAGGCTATCCCGGCAAGCGCTACTACGGCGGTTGCGAGCACGTCGACGTCGCGGAGCAGCTGGCGATCGATCGGGTCCGGCAGCTGTTCGGCGCCGAATGCGCGAACGTGCAGGCGCACTCGGGCGCGCAGGCGAACGAGGCCGTCTTCCTCGCGTTCCTGCAGCCCGGCGACACGATCCTCGGCATGAACCTCGCCGAGGGCGGGCACCTCACGCACGGCATGGCGCTGAACATGTCGGGCAAGTGGTTCCGCGTCGTCTCCTACGGCATGAACGAGGCCGAAGAGATCGACTACGAGGCCATGGAGCGCAAGGCGCACGAGCACAAGCCGAAGCTGATCATCGCCGGCGCGTCCGCGTACAGCCTGCGCATCGACTGGGCGCGCTTCGCGAAGGTCGCGCGCGACGTCGGCGCCTTGCTGATGGCCGACATGGCGCACTACTCGGGGCTGATCGCCGGCGGCCTCTACCCCAATCCGGTCGGCCATGCCGACATCGTCACGTCGACCACGCACAAGAGCCTGCGCGGGCCGCGCGGCGGCTTCATCCTGATGCCCTCGGCGCACGAGAAGGCGATCAATTCGGCGATCTTCCCCGGATTGCAGGGCGGGCCGCTGATGCACGTGATCGCCGCCAAGGCGGTCGCCTTCCACGAGGCGCTGCAGCCGGCGTTCCGCGACTACGCGAAGCAGGTGATGGTGAACGCGAACGTGCTCGCGCAGACGCTCATCGAGCGCGGCCTGCGCATCGTCTCGGGTCGCACCGAGTCGCACCTGATGCTCGTCGACCTGCGCGCGAAGCGGATCACCGGCAAGGAGGCCGAGCGCGTGCTCGGCGAGGCGCACATCACCTGCAACAAGAACGCGATCCCGAACGACCCCGAGAAGCCGATGGTGACGAGCGGAATCCGGCTCGGCACGCCGGCGATGACCACGCGCGGCTTCCGCGAGGACGAGGCACGGCAGGTCGGGCACCTGATCGCCGACGTGCTCGACGCGCCCGGCGACGCGTCGCGGATCGCGATGGTGCGCGAGAAGGTCGAGCAGCTGACGGCGGAGTTTCCGGTCTACGGATAGGGCGGCGGTTCCGACGGCGGGCGCGGCGGCATCGGCTGCGCGCCAAGCTGCGCCCGGACGGCGCCTCGGGTGCCTGCACGAGGAGCAGACGGAAGCCGCGGCGTCCCTCAGCCGCCCCGGATCGCGTCCAGCGTGGCGTTCGGCGTGATCGCCTGCGGATCCACGTCGAGCGCGACGATCGCCGGCCGCCGCTGCGTGCGCGCGTGCTCGAGCGCCGCCCGCATCGCCGGCTCGAAGGCTTGCGTCGTCTTCACCCGCACGCCGAAGCCGCCGTAGGCCTCGCCGAGCTTCGCGAAGTCCGGATTGGCGAGCTGCGTGCCGAAGGCGCGCCCCGGATACTCGCGCTCCTGGTGCATGCGGATCGTGCCGTACATCCCGTTGTCGAAGACGATCGTGACCAGGCCCGCCTCGTACTGCGCGGCGGTGGCGAGTTCCTGCCCGGTCATCAGGAAGTCGCCGTCGCCGGCGAAGCAGACGACGGTACGGCGCGGCTCGGTGATCGCCGCCGCCACCGCCGCCGGAACGCCGTAGCCCATCGAGCCCGCGGTCGTCGACAGCAGCGTTCCCCGCCCCGCGTAGGGCCAGAAGCGGTTCGCCCAGGTCGCGAAGTTGCCGGCGCCGTTCGTCAGGATCGCGTCGGGCGGCAGCAGGCGGCGCAGCGTCTGCACGACCTGCCACAGGTTCAGGGCGGGCGGGTGCGCCGCCTGCGCGTAGATCGGCGGTTCGCCTTGCCAGGCCTCGTATTCGGAGCGTGCCCGCTCGACGGATCCGGCCCAGGCGTCGGCGTTCACCGAGATGGCGCGCAGCGCGGCGGCGATCTCGGGCATCCCGGAGGCGATCGGCAGCTCTGCCTGGTAGACGCTGCCGAGCTCCTCGATCCCCGCGTGCACGTGCACCAGCCGCTGCCGGGGCCGGGGCGCGTCGAGCAGCGTGTAGCCCGAGGTCGTCATCTCGCCCAGGCGCGGTCCGATCGCGAGCAGCAGATCCGCGTCGCGCACGCGCGCGGCGAGCTTCGGATTGACGCCGATGCCGACGTCGCCGACATAGTTCGGATGCCGGTTGTCGAAGAGATCCTGGCAGCGGAACGCGCAGGCCACCGGCAGCCGGTTGCCTTCGGCGAAGACGCGCAGGTCCTCGCCGGCCTCGCGCGTCCAGCCGCTGCCGCCGAGCAGCACCAGCGGGCGCTTCGCGCCGGCGAGCAGCTCGCGCAGCCGCTCGATCTGCGCTGCGCCGGGGCTCGCGCGCAGCGGCGAATGCCTCCCGGCGTCCGCGACGGTCGAGCGCGCCGCGAGAACGTCCTCGGGCAGTGCGAGCACGACCGGTCCCATGCGTCCGCTGGTCGCGATCTGGAACGCGCGCGCGACGTACTCGGGGATGCGATCCGCGCGATCGACCTGCGCGACCCACTTCGACATCGGCCCGAACATGCGCCGGTAGTCGATCTCCTGGAACGCTTCGCGGTCGACGAATCCGGTGCCTACCTGCCCGATCAGCACGAGCATCGGCACCGAGTCCTGAAAGGCGGCGTGAACGCCGACCGAAGCGTTCGTCGCTCCCGGTCCGCGGGTGACCATCACGACCCCGACGCGGCCGCTGAGCTTCGCGTAGGCATCGGCCATGTACGCCGCGCCGCCTTCCTGGCGACAGACGACGAAGCGCAGGCGATCGCGGTGGCGGTACAGCCCGTCGATCACCGCGAGATAGCTCTCGCCGGGGACGCCGAACACGGTGTCGACGCCCTGGCCCAGCAGGGCGTCGGCGACGATGTGCCCGCCGATGCGCTCGCGCGTCGCAGTCGTGTCGTTCAAGCTCTTTCTCCGTGGGTCGTCGATTCTACGGCGCGTGCCCCGGAGCCGGGGCGCGTGCAGCGGACCCCGCCGTGCGTGCGCGGCCGGCCGGTTTGCGGGCGCGCCGCCGAAGCCGCCGTGCCCGGCGGTGGATAATGCCTGCCATGTTCACCCCGGCCGACCACGAATTCATGCTGCAGGCGCTGCGGCTCGCCGCGCAGGGCATCAACACCTGCACGCCGAACCCGCGCGTCGGTTGCGTGATCGCGCACGAGCACGGCGTCGTCGGCGAAGGCTGGCATCGTCGTCGCGGGGAGGCGCACGCCGAGGTGCTCGCACTGGCCGAGGCCGGCGCGCGTGCGCGCGGCGCCACCGCCTACGTGACGCTCGAGCCCTGCAACCATCACGGAAGTACGCCGCCCTGCGTCGACGCGCTCATCGAGGCGCAGGTCGGGCGCGTCATCGCCGCGATGGAGGATCCCAACCCGGCCGTGAACGGCCAGGGCCTCGAGCGGCTGCGCGCCGCCGGCATCGACGTGCGATGCGGCCTGCTCGAGCAGGAAGCGCGCGAGCTGAACATCGGCTTCGTCTCGCGGATGACGCGCGGCAGGCCGTGGGTGCGGATGAAGGTGGCCGCCAGCCTCGACGGCCGCACCGCGCTGTACGACGGCCGCAGCCAATGGATCACCGGCGAACCCGCGCGCGTCGACGGCCACGTGTGGCGCGCGCGTGCCTGTGCGGTGCTCACCGGCATCGGCACCGTGCGCGACGACAATCCGCAGATGAACGTGCGGCACGTGCCCACGACGCGGCAGCCGTTGCGGGTGCTCGTCGATTCCCGACTCGACGTGAATCCGGCCGCGCGCATCGTCGAAGGCGGCAATACGCTCGTCGCCTGTGCGATCGACCCCGCTGCGCGGGCGGAGAAGAGCGCCGCGCTCGTCGAGCTGGGCTGCGAGGTGATCACGCTGGCCGGGGCCGGCGGCAAGGTCGATCTGCCCGCGCTGCTCGCCGAGCTCGCGCGCCGCGGCGTCAACGAACTGCACGTCGAAGCGGGTTCGAAGCTCAACGGCTCGCTGCTGCGCGAAGACTGCGTCGACGAACTGCTGATGTACGTCGCGCCGATGCTGCTCGGCGACGCGACCCCGCTCGCCGCGCTGCCCGCCCCGGAGGCGCTCGACCGCGGCGTCGCCCTGCGCTTCGAATCGATCGAACGCATCGGCGAAGACCTGCGCGTGATTGCGCGCCGACCCGACAGGATCTGACAACGATGTTCACCGGAATCGTCGCGGCCGTGGGCCGGATCGAGGAAGTCGAATCGCTCGGCCGGCAGGCGGGCGTACGCATCGCAGTGGACGCGGGCGAGCTCGACCTGCACGACGTCGCACCCGGCGACTCGATTGCCGTCCAGGGCGCCTGCATGACGGTCGTGCGCATCGAGGGCCGGCGTTTCTTCGTCGACGTCTCGGGCGAGAGCCTGTCGAAGACGGTGGGGCTCGACGCGCCCGGCGAGGTGAACCTCGAGAAGGCGCTCACGCTCGCCGATCGGCTCGGCGGTCATCTCGTCTCGGGGCACGTCGACGGCATCGGCGAGGTCGTCTCCTTCGAGCCGATCGGCGAGTCGTGGCGGCTCGTCGTGCGAGCCGACGAATCGCTCGGCCGCTACCTCGCGTACAAGGGTTCGATCACCGTCGACGGCGTGAGCCTGACGGTGAATCGGGTCGCCGACACCGAGACGGGCGTCGAGTTCGAGATCAATCTCGTGCCGCACACGATCCGCGTCACCACCTTGCGATCGCTGCACGCCGGGCGGCGCGTGAACCTCGAGGTCGACCTCATCGCGCGCTACGTGGAGCGCATGCTTGCCGCCGGTAGAATGGCTCGATGACCCTCTCCAGCACACCCGAAATCATCGCCGAGATCGCCGCCGGCCGGATGGTGATCCTCGTCGACGAGGAAGACCGCGAGAACGAAGGCGATCTCGTCCTCGCCGCCGATTTCGTCACGCCCGAGGCGATCAACTTCATGGCGCGCTTCGGTCGCGGGTTGATCTGCCTCACGCTCACCGAAGAGCGATGCCGGCAACTGCGCCTGCCGCGCATGGTCGAGAACAACGCCGCCCGCCACGGCACCAACTTCACGGTGTCGATCGAGGCAGCCGAAGGCGTCTCCACCGGGATCTCCGCTGCGGATCGTGCGCGCACCGTGCAGGCGGCGGTGGCACGCGACGCGAGGCCCGAGGACGTCGTGCACCCCGGCCACATCTTTCCGCTGATGGCGCAGCCCGGCGGCGTGCTGATGCGCGCCGGCCATACGGAGGCGGGCTGCGACCTCGCGCGCCTGGCGGGGTGCACGCCGGCAGCCGTCATCTGCGAGGTGCTGCGCGACGACGGTTCGATGGCGCGGCTGCCCGACCTCATCGAGTTCGGTGCCGCGCACGGGCTGAAGATCGGCGCCATCGCAGACCTGATCCAGTACCGCAGCGCGCACGAGAGCCTGATCGAGCGCGTCGCCGAACGTGCGATCGAGTCGCGCTGGGGCCCCCTGCGGCTGGTCGCGTACCGCGACCAGGTCGCCGGGTCTCCGCACGTCGCGCTGGTGCACGGCGATATCGAACGCGACGGCGAGACGCTCGTCCGCGTGCACGAACCGCTGTCGCTGGTCGACCTGCTCGACAGCGGCTGCACCTCGCATTCGTGGCCGCTCGAGCGGGCGATGGCGCGCATCGTCGAGCAGCGCGCCGGCGTCGCCGTGCTGCTCAACTGCGCGCAGCCCGCGGCGGCGCTGTTCGACGAACTGCGGGCGCTCGACGGCGGTGCCGCGCAGGCGGGGGCCCGGCGCCGCAGCGGCAAGCTCGATCTGCGCACCTATGGCATCGGTGCCCAGATCCTCAAGGACCTCGGCGTCGGTCGCATGCGTCTGCTGTCGCAGCCGCGCAAGATGCCGAGCATGACGGGGTACGAACTCGAGGTCGTCGGTTTCGAGTCGGTGGAGGAGGAGCAGTGACCATGGAAATCGAGGTGTTCCAGTCGGATCTCGACGGCAGCGGCCTTCGTATCGGCATCGTGCAGTCGCGCTTCAACGAACAGGTGTCGGAAGCGTTGCGCAACGCATGCCTCGAGGAACTGGTCGCGCTGGGCGTGGCCGGCGAGGACATCTTCGTCTGTACCGTCCCGGGCGCGCTCGAAGTGCCGGTCGCGCTGCAGCAGCTCGCTGCGTCGGGCGAGTTCGACGCGCTCATCGGGGTCGGCGCGGTCATTCGCGGCGAAACCTACCACTTCGAGGTGGTGTCGAACGAGAGTGCCGCGGGCATTGCGCGCGTTGCGCTCGACTTCAACCTTCCGGTCGCGAATGCGGTCCTCACCACCGAGACCGACGAGCAGGCCTTCGCGCGTGCGCAGGAGAAGGGTGCCGACGCCGCGCGCGTCGCCGTCGAGATGGCGAACCTCTCTTCGTCGCTGTCGGCGCTCAGCGACGACGACGATGACGACGACGACGATGACGACGACGACGACGAGCTCCAGGTAGAGGACGAGGACGAAGAGGATCTCGTTCCGCGCTCAGGCCGGAGCCCGCGCACATGACCGAAGCCGGGAAGTCGCCGCGTCGCGACCCGGCGTCCGCGCCGAACGTCGGGCCGGCGCGGCGCACGCCCGGCGGTACGCCGCCGAAGAGCGCCCGGCGTCGCGCGCGCGAGCTGGCGCTGCAGGGCCTGTACCAGTGGCTGCTCGCGCGCGAGGATGCCGGCGCAATCCATGCGCATCTCGCCGATACGCCCGGCTTCGAGAAGGCCGACCACGAGCATCTCGACGCGCTGCTGCACGGTTCGATCCGTGCCGCCGACGAGCTCGACGCGCAGCTCGGCCCGCATCTCGACCGCCCGATCGTCGAGCTCAGTCCGGTCGAGCACGCGGCGCTGATGCTCGCCACCTTCGAGCTGCTGCGCATGCCCGAGATCCCGTATCGCGTCGTGCTGAACGAGGCGGTCGAGATCACGAAGAGCTACGGCGGGCCCGACGGCTTCAAGTACGTCAACGGCGTGCTCGATCGCGTGGCCGCCCGTTTGCGGCCGCTCGAATTCCCGCAGCGGAACTGACGGAATGGCCGGCGAGTTCGATCTGATCCGCCGGTTCTTCGATCGCGCCCCGGCACGCGACGCGCTGCTCGGGGTGGGCGACGACTGCGCGCTGCTCGCGCCGCTCGACCCGCATTGCGTTTTCGCGATCTCCACCGACCTGCTGCTCGAGGGACGTCATTTCTTCGCCGACGCCGACCCGGCGTCGCTCGGCCACAAGTCGCTGGCGGTCAACCTCTCCGATCTGGCTGCGATGGGCGCCCGGCCGCGTGCGTTCACGCTGGCGATCGGGCTGCCCGAGGCGGACGAGCGCTGGCTCGCCGCGTTCTGCGAGGGGCTGTTCGCGCTCGCCGATCGTCACCGCTGCGAGCTGATCGGCGGCGACACGACGCGCGGTCCGCGCACCGTGTGCATCACGGTGTTCGGCGAGGTGCCCGAAGGCACGGCGCTGCGGCGCGACGGCGCGCAGCCCGACGACGATCTCTGGGTGTCGGGCACGCTCGGAGCGGCGGCCTTCGCGGTGCGCGAGCGGCAGGCGGGTCGCGCGCTCGCCGACGACGACGAAGCGTCGCTGCGCCTCGAGCGTCCGCAGCCGCGCATCGCGCTCGGCCTGGCGCTGCGGCACGTCGCGCGCGCCGCGATCGATCTTTCCGACGGCCTGCTCGGCGATCTTGCGCACATCGCCGAACGATCGCGAGTGGGCGCGGAGATCGACTGGCCGGCGGTCCCGGTCGATGCGCGCCTCGCTGCGCTCGGCGAAGAAGAGCGCCGGCGCCTGGCGCTGGCGGGCGGCGACGACTACGAACTGCTGTTCAGCGCGGCACCCGAGAACCGCACGGCGATCGCGGCGATCGGTGCCCGGCTCGAGCTGCCTCTGGCGCGCATCGGCCGCGTCGTCTGCGGCTCGGCGATCCGCGTGCGCGACGCGCGCGGGCGCGCGATTCCCATCGAGGCCCGTGGATTCGACCACTTCGCGTGAGCGCGCGCCGGCGCGCGTGCCGGTGCGGGCCGACTCGCGCTTCATGCGCGTGCGACTGTCGCGCTGGATCGCGATGGGATTCGGCAGCGGACTGTCGCCGTTCGCGCCCGGCACCGTCGGCACACTGTGGGCGTGGGTCGCGTTTGCGGTGCTCGAACGCTGGATCGCGCCCGTCGGTTGGGCAGTGCTCGTCGTCGGCGGCTTCGCGCTCGGCGTGTGGGCCTGCGCGCGCACTGCGCGCGATCTCGGCGTACCCGATCACGGCTCGATCGTCTGGGACGAGATCGTCGCGTTCTGGCTCGTGCTGCTGTTCGTTCCGTCGGGTTTCGGCGATCGTTTCGGCGCCTTCGTCGTCTTCCGCTTCTTCGACATCGTCAAGCCGCCGCCGATCCGGCACTTCGAAAGGACCCTGAAGGGAGGTCTCGGTATCATGTTCGACGACCTGCTCGCCGCGTTCTATACGCTGCTGCTGTTCGCCCTCTGGTATCGCTGAACGTTCCTCCCGGCTTCGCACGACGCACTTCGCCGCGCCATGCAGACGCAACCGCATTTCCCGCACGCATCTCCGGAAGCCGCGCAACGCTGGGCCGAAGTGGTCGACGCCGCCGTCGCGCTCGGGCGCGCGCTCGAGGCGCGCGGCTGGATGATCGCCACGGCCGAGTCGTGCACCGGCGGATCGATCGCGCGCGCGCTCACCGAGATCGGCGGATCGAGTGCGTGGTTCGAGCGCGGTTTCGTCACCTATACGGATGCCGCCAAGCTCGACCTGCTCGAGGTCCCCGCGGAGGTTCTCGCATCGTGCGGCGCGGTGAGCGAGGCGGTGGCCGCACGCATGGCCGAAGGCGCGCTGAAGCGCAGTCGTGCGCAGTTCGCGCTGTCGGTCACCGGGATCGCCGGGCCGGGAGGTGCGACGCCGGACAAGCCGGTGGGTACGGTCTGCTTCGGCTGGGCGTCGATCAGCGAGGCACCGCACACCGCGACGCTGCACTTCGCCGGCGATCGGGCCGCGGTGCGCGACGCTTCCGCATTGCACGCGTTGCGCGGCGCCCTCGAACGTCTCGCGGCCGAGCGGACTACTACGCTCAGCTGATTGTTTATACAGTAGTTCCG
>JBIQJM010000096.1:0-12213 GCA_044507525.1 Burkholderiales bacterium | reverse complement strand
CTCGCTGCGCGCGCTGCGCGCGCTCCGCTCAGACAGGCGGCCGCAAGTCAGATTGTACGAAGCGCGCTGCGCGCGCCGACCCCGAGGCTGCGCTGCTCGGCGCCGCAGAGGTCGCCCCGCGCCGCGCGACGCCTACGGCCCCAGTCGCTGCCCGGTGGCCTGCGCTCGGCCGGTGCGCCGGGCCCGAGAGCGTGCCCCGTACGCAGAGCTGCCTACGCCCGTCCCGGGAACGCGCTCTCCATCTCGCGCCGCGCGCGCACTGCGGGGTCGTCGGCGTCGAAGCGTACGTCGCTCCAGCGCAGCGACTCGCCGGCGGCGACGTCGCGCAGCAGCGTGACGCCGCGGGCGAGCCCGAGCGGAAGCGCTTCGTTCCTGCGCGATTCGGCTGCCGGCTGCAGCCGACCGTACACCGTATAGCCGCCCTCGCCGTCGAGTGCTTCGCCGGCCTTCAGCGCGCGCTTGGCCGTCGCGACGACGTCGGCGACCCATTCGCGCGGCGCACCGGTCGCTTCGCCGCGCAGGCCGATCGACGCGATCGTGATGCCGAGTTCGAGCCCGATCAGGTGAAAGGGCTTGTACATCGCGCCGTAGTTGCCGCTGCGGTCGGTGACGAGGCCGTACTCGCGGAAACATCGACGCACGTAGTCGGAATCGGCGGCGAAGCTCGTCCACACGCCCCAGCGCAGGTCGCGGAACACCGGGCGTGCGTCGCGCTCGAGGCTCGAGACGACCTCGACCTGGCCGCGCCGCTCGAGGGCGCCTCCCTCTGCGCGCGGGCGCATGCGCTGGGCGAGGTCGTCGACGCCGCAGGGCGGAAACGAGAGCCCGGATGCGGGCGCCGACAGGCCGGTCGCGTTCGCCACCGCGGCCATCTCGATGGCCGACTTCGTTCCGTCGAGGAAGGAATTGAACATCTGCGCGTTCATGCCGCCTGCGCGCGCATCGTTCTCGTCGATTCCATAGTGGGTCCACACCGTGTCGGGCGTCGACGCGTGGTATTCGGGAAGGTACTTCGTACCCTTGCCGGCGCCCACCACCTCGAAACCCGCCGCGCGGGCCCAGTCGACCATCTCGCAGATCAGTGCCGGCTGGTCTCCGTAGGCGAGCGAATAGACGACTCCGGCCTCGCGTGCTTGCCGCGCGAGCAATGGTCCGGCCAGCGCATCGGCCTCGACGTTGACCATGACGACGTGCTTGCCGTGGCGGCAGCATGCCAGCGCGTGCGCGATCCCCGCCGACGGATCGCCGGTGGCGTCGACGACGATGTCGACGCCGTCGGCGGCGATGAGCGCCATCGCGTCGTCGAGCACGAAGGTCGATCCTTCGCGAAGCGCCTGCGCGAATCCGCGCGCCGCGATCCGCTCGGCTTCCCAGCCGACCTTCGCGAGCGTCGCCCGCGCGCGTTCGGGCGAGCGGTCGGCGATCGCCACCACGTGCGTGCCGGGTGTACGCGGCACCTGCGACAGGTACATCGAGCCGAACTTGCCGGCGCCGACCAGACCGATGCGCAGCGGCCTGCCCTGCGCCGCGCGCCCGGCGAGCATCGGGTGCAGGTTCATTCGAGTTCCTCGCGCGCGGCCTCGACGTCGAGACGCTCCATCGCGTCGAGCGCCTCGCACCGGGCCGCCTGCGCGTACAGTGCTTCGGCTTCCTTCAGCGCCTTCCGGCCTTCGAGCATCGCCATCGCGTTCGCGAACTCGATGCGCGCGATCGCCGAGTCGGGATTCAGCTCGAGCGCGCGACGGAACAGCCGGTACGCCTCGTCGCGCTTCGCGCCGTAGGTGGCGGCGGCGACGATCGCGCCGACCTTGTCGACGACTTCGGCGTGGAAGGTGCCGAGCGCCACGTGCGCGTCCGCGTGCTTCGGCTGCAGCGAGATCGTCTGCAGGAGCGCGTCGCGCACCTTGCCGCCCACGCCCTGCGCGAGCGCCTTGGCCACCGAGATTCCCTGCGAATAGCGGCCGATCGCGAAGGCGTACAGGTAGAACGCGTTGAAATTCTTCGGCTCGCGCTTCTGCTGCGCCTCGGCGCGCGCGCCGGCCTCCTGCAGCAGCTTCGCCCTGCGCGTGACCGACGTCTCGAGGTAGCTCGCGTGGACGCACGCGGCCTTGTTCGCGACGCAGGTGCCCGCCGGCCCGGCCGCGATGCCGCGTTCGATCGCGTCCCCGAAGCGGCCCGCGTGGTAGTCGATCCACGCGGCGACGACCTCGTCGTCCGCAGGGAAGGGCTCGCAGTCGCCCCGATGCAGCCGCGGCCATCGCTTCTTCAGCGTCGCCGGCGTGTATTCGTATCGCGCGTCGGCATAGGGAAAGACCGCCCATCTCGCCATCGCCTTCCTCCGTGTGTTCAGCGAAGGTACTCGACCGCGAGCCTCTCGAACAGGGCGCGCCCTTCGTCGTCCAGCCACGGCGCGAGCATCGACAACACCTGGCGGGCGCCGTGCGCCATCGCCTGCGAGGGCGGCTCGGCGCTCGCCGGGCGGCCCGCCTGCCGTACCTGCTCGAAGGACAGCCAGTACGTCATCACGACCACCATGTTGGTCGCGAGGGACTCGATCGCCTCGTCGCCCGCGCGGGCGGCGGCGCGCTCGGCCAGCGAGCGGCACAGCGCCAGCGACGCGCGGGTCTTCCGTTCGACGATCCGCCGGAAGCGCATCTCGAGGCGGCGGTTGCGCGACAGCAGGTCGTTCAGGTCGCGATAGACGAACCGGTAGCGCCAGATCGCCTCGAACAGCAGGTGCAGGAACAGCCAGGCGTCCTCGACCTGCGGCTTGCCGGCCAGGGGCGAGTCGAGCAGCGGATCGATCTCGCGCTGGAACTGCTCGAACAGCGCGTCGACGATCTCGCCCTTGCTGCCGAAGTGGTAGTACAGGTTTCCCGAACTGATCCCGAGCTCGCCGGCGATCGCCGTCGTCGTCACGTTCGGCTCGCCGAGCGCGTTGAACAGCCGCAGCGAGGTCTCGAGGATCCGTTCGCGCGTGCGCCGGGGCGGCTTGCGCGTCATCGCGCTGCGGCGGCGTGCGCCTCGGCCGTTGCCTCGATGCCCGCGGCTTCGCCCAACCGCGCGACGGCCAGCGAGCGTTCCAGATCGTGCAGCGTGCGCGCCAGCCGGCGCAGCGCGACGCTCGCGCGCGAATCGAAGGGGCGTGCTCGTGGCGGGGGCGCATCGCGCACCAGTCGCGGCGTGCGACCGCGCAGGATCGCCTCGTCGATCGACAGCCCGTGCCGACGCAGGATCGGCTCGAGCCGGCTGCGCCGCGCGAGCAGGTCGGCGCGCGTCGTGCGGTAGGCGTGTTCGCACAGGTGGCGCCGGCTGGCGATGCTGAAGATGTTGGCGAAGAAGATCTCGGCGTCGTCGCGGCGCGGTTCGAACAGCACGAGGTCCGCGTCGGGGTGCGTGACGCGGTATTTCTCGAGGCCGACCGTCATGCGCGAGCGGATCGTCGCGCGCATCGTCTGCGCGAGGACCGCGCCGACGCCCGAGCGCGAAACGCGCCGCGACCCGGCGCGCGAGCCGTCGAAGGGAACGAGCGGATTCAGGCAGACGACGAGCCCGGCGCCGGCGTCGAGCGCGAGCGACGCGTGCAGCGTCTTGTTCAATGCGCCGTCGACGTAGCGGTGCGCGCCGATGCGTACCGGCGGAAACAGCCCCGGTACGGCGCTCGACGCGACGACGGCGCGCGAGATCGGCACGCGCTCGTGGCCCGGGGCCCCGAGCGCCACCGGCATGCCCGAATCGACGTCGGTGGCGACGATGCGCAGCGGCGCCTTCGTCCGGCGGAAGTCGTTCGTGCGTCCGGCCTGGCCGAAGATGCGCGCAAGCTCGCGCTCGGCAGGCGCGCAGTCGACGAACCCGTCCGGCAGCCCGCGCAGCAACTCGTCGAATCCCCGCCACAGCGCCGCCTGCGGGCGGCGTACGCCGGTATCGAGAACGCCGCCTGTCGCCCGGGCGAGCGCACGCGGAAACGAGCGCGCCGCCTTGCGCCAGGCGGCGAACGCCGGCCGCAGCAGTCGGGACGGATCGAGCGTCTCGCCGTCGCCCTCGTCCTCGCCCTCGACGAACAGCTGCACCATGCGGTGCGGCGACACGCCGTTGACCAGGCCGGCGGCGACGAAGGAACCGGCGCTCACCCCCACGTAGACGTCGAGCCGGGTCGGGTCGAAGCCGTCGATCGCCTCGGCGAGCGCGCACAGCGCACCGAGCTCCCAGGCTGCGCCGAGAAAGCCCCCGCCGGCCAACGCGAGTCCGATGCGCCCCTGCTGCGTGGCCGTTCCCGCTCCGGGCGCCGGATCGCTGCGGTCACCCGGCATCGATCGGCGTTCGGGTGCGGCCGGGCATCAGGGCCGGGCCTTGCCCGCGCCGGCCGTCGCGTCGGCGCGGCGGCGCCGGGCCGGCGCCTTTGCGGCGGCCGCCGTCTTCTTCCCGGCTTGCACCGTCTTCTTCGACGCGCCCGTGGTGCGCGTCGTCGTCGTCTTGGCGGCCGTGGACTTGCGCGCCGCGCGCTTCGGCGCGATGCCCATCATCGACTGCACCGTCTCGTTCAGCGCGTCGACACGCGCAACGAGCTCGTTGATCTCGCGGCTGCTCGGCACGCCCAGGCGGGTGAGCGCGCGCGAAACGCGGTCTTCGAACACCTGCTCGAGCCGGTCCCACGACTGCGTCGCCTGCCGGGAGAGGTCGCCGGCGGCGCGGGTCATCTTCTCGCCGACGGCGCCGATGCGCTCCTCGGTTGCCGCGCGGGTGCGCCGCTGGAGGTTCGAGCCTTCCTTCACGAGCGTTTCGAAGACCTTGCCGCCTTCCCCCTGCGCCTTCGAGAAGGCGCCCAGGCCCGCGAGCCAGATCTGCTGCGCCGAGTCGCGGATCGTCGCCGCGAGCTGGTTCAGCTCTGCCTTGCCGTCCGCTCGGCTCGCGAGCGTCTTCAGCTTCTTCGCCATCGGGCTTGCTCCCTGGTCGACCCGCCGCGGGCCGGTTCGCGTGCAGTCTACGGCGTCTTCGCTAGAGCGCGCGCACTAATCGCAGCCATCCGCTTGCCTGCCCGCCTTCGACGATGCAATGATCGCCGCGCATCCGACGGAGGACGGCATTGGAGTATTTCGTTACCGGAGCCACCGGCTTCATCGGTCGTCGGCTGGTCCGGCGGCTGCTCGCGCGCCGCGGCGCGATCGTCCATTTCCTCGTGCGCGACGCGTCCGCCGAACGGCTCGACGCGCTCCATGCGTTCTGGGGCGTCGACCGGTCGCGGGCCGTCGCCGTCGAGGGAGACCTGACCCGCGAGCACCTGGGCATCGCCGACGAGACGCGCGCGGCGCTGCGCGGCCGGATCCGCCACTTCTTCCATCTCGCGGCCGTCTACGACCTCCTCGCCGACGAGCAGCGGCAGGTGGAGGTGAACGTCGAGGGAACGCGCAGGGTCGTCGACTTCGCCGCGCAGATCGGCGCGGGCTGCCTGCACCACGTGTCGTCGATCGCCGCGGCGGGCCTGTACGAGGGCGTGTTCCGCGAGGACATGTTCGAGGAGGCCGAGGGCCTGGAGCATCCGTATTTCGCGACGAAGCACGCTGCGGAAGCGATCGTGCGGCGCGAGTGCCGCATTGCCTTTCGCATCTACCGCCCGGGCATGGTCGTCGGCGACTCGCGCACCGGCGAGATCGACAAGATCGACGGACCGATGTACTTCTTCAAGCCGCTGCAGAAGCTGCGCCGCCTCGTTCCGCAGTGGATGCCGATGGTCGGCCTGGAGGGCGGGCGAATCAACATCGTTCCGGTCGACTTCGTCGTTGCCGCGATGGATCACATCGCGCACGCGCGCGGGCTCGACGGCAAGTGCTTCCACCTGGTCGATCCGCATCCGATGCGCGTCGGCGAGGTGCTCGACACCTTCGCCAGGGCGGCGCACGCACCGTCGATGACGCTGCGCGTGAACGCGGCGTTGATCGGCCTGATCCCGCCCAGCATCCGGCGCGGCGCGCTCGCCCTTGCGCCGGTGCGCCGGATCCGCGACGCGGTGCTGCACGACCTGGGCCTGCCGCCCGACATCCTGCAGTTCGTCAACTATCCCACGCGCTTCGACGCTCGCGAGACGCTGGCCGCGCTCGAGGGCACCGGCATCGCATGTCCCCGCCTCGAGGACTACGCATGGGTCCTGTGGGACTACTGGGAGCGGCATCTCGATCCGGAGCTCGCGATGGACCGCACGCTGCGCGGCCAGGTCGAAGGCAGGGTCGTGCTGATCACCGGAGGCTCCTCGGGCATCGGCCTGGCGAGCGCACGGCGCGTCGCCGCCGCCGGCGCGACCACGATCGTCTGCGGGCGCGACCCCGAAAAGCTCGAGGCGGCGCGGCGCCTGGTCGAAGCCGACGGCCACGAGCTCCACACCTACGCCTGCGACCTCGGCGATGCGGCCGACTCCGAGCGCTTCGTGCAGTGGGTGCTGGGCACCTGGGGGCACGTCGACGTGCTCGTCAACAACGCCGGCCATTCGATCCGGCGCAGCGTGGAGAGCACCTTCGGGCGCTTCCACGACCTCGAGCGCCTGATGCAGCTGAACTACTTCGGTGCCGTGCGCCTCACGATGGGGCTGCTGCCCTCGATGGCCGAACGCCGCAGCGGCCACGTCGTGAACATCAGCTCGATCGGCGTGCTGACCAATGCGCCGCGCTTCTCCGGCTACGTCGCGTCGAAGGCCGCGCTGGACGGCTGGACGCGCTGTGCGGCGAGCGAGTTCGCCGACGTCGGGATCACGTTCACGACGATCGCGATGCCGCTCGTTCGCACGCCGATGATCGCGCCGACCGGGCTGTACCGCAATGCACCGACGCTTTCGCCCGAAGAGGCGGCCGACCTCGTCACGCAGGCGATCGTCTACAAGCCGGTGCGGATCGCGACCCGGCTGGGCATCGCCGGCGAGGTGATGAACGCGCTGATGCCGCGCGTGACGCAGATCATCATGAACACGTCGTTCCGGATGTTTCCCGAGTCGAAGGCGGCGACGGACGGCGCTACGCCGAAGCCGACCCCCGACCAGGCTGCGCTGCAGCAGCTGATGCGCGGGATCCATTTCTAGGCTCGCCGCCCCGGCAACGCGCGTCGACGGCGTCGGCGGCGATGCGCCAGACCTCTGCGTCGTAGGCGAGTTGCAGGTGGCCGCGCGCCGGCACCGCGACCGCGGTCGCGCCGGGCAGGCGCTGCGCGGCCTTCTGCGGGATCACGATGTTGTCGTGCGGCGACCAGATCGTCGTGAACAGCGCGCCCGTCGCAGGCGTCTCCCGTTTCGCGAGCGCGGACAGCCATTCGCAGCCGACGCGCATCTGCCCGACGTTGACGCCGTGTCCCCATCGCGCGAACCACGTCCCGGCGTGCGGAGAGCCGAGCGTGACGACGCCGCACACGGACGCGGTTCCCTCGCGCGCCAGGTAGGCTCGCGCGACGACGCCGCCCATGCTGTGCGCGACGATCGCAACGCGATCGCGTCCGGTGCGCTCGCGCAGACGTCGCACGGCGTCGGCGACGATCGGAACGTAGTCGTCGATCGTGCCGAACACCGGCTCGAGGTTCACGGCGTCGACCGGGTGTCCGCGTGCCGCGAGCCAGCGCGCGAACGGATGCCAGATCCCGCGATTGCAGAGGTAGCCGTGCACGAGCAGGATCGGCGTGCGGGAGCCGGCGTCGGCGCTCGGCAGGCGTGCGTCGGCGTAGCGGATCTGCGCCCAGCAGTAGGTGCGCAGCGCAGCGACGACCTCGGCGGCCCAGGCGCGAAGCGAAGCGGCGAAGCCGTGGCCTTCGTCCGATTCGCGCGCACGGAAGAAGGCGCCGATCGCGAACTGCGTGCCGAGCACCCCGGCGGTCGTCGCCACCGGTACCGCGAGGGCGACGGCGAGGGCGGCGAACGCAGTCCAGCCATGGCTGCGATGCAGCCAGGTCGCCACGACGACGATGCCGAGCACGCCGAGCGCGGCCGACGCCATCAGCAGGCGCCGCATCATGCGCGTGTCTCCTCGGGCGTGCGCCCGGTCAGCCGCCGGGCGAGGCCGCTCGCCAGGCGGGTCACGAAGGCGTAGATGGAGAGCTGCGGATTCGCGCCGATCGACGTCGGGAAGATCGACCCGTCGTGCACCGAGACGTTGCGCAGCTGCCAGTGGACGCCGTCGGTGTCGACGACGCCGCGCGAGGCGTCGACGCCGAGCCGGCAGCCGCCCATCACGTGCGCCGACATCACGCGCGTGCGCAGCGGCTTCATCGGCAGCGCCGCGATCGCTTCGCGCGCTTCACGCCAGCTGCGGTACGCCGAGGCCTGCTCGTGTCCCGGCAGCACGCTTCGGGCGCCGGCGGCGAACTGGATCTCGGCCATCGTGAGCAGCGCCCGGCGCGCGCCTTCGAGCACGAAGTCGTCGAGCGGGTAGTCGAGCACCGCGGAGCCGTCGTCGCGCAATTCCACTCGACCGCCCGGCGAGCGCTCGTGGAATCCGTCGCGCATCAGTGCGATCGTCGCCTGCGTGCGCGCGAACGCGAGCATGCGCTCGCGATGCTCGGCGCCGAAGCCGGCCATCGTCGTCGCGAACAGCACCGGATGGATCGGAGGCGTCTCGAGCTTGTAGCCGATCGGCCCGTCGATCGGCAGGTCCTCGAGGTAGTGGTCGACGCTCACGCTCTGCGGCGCGCCCGCCCAGCCGCCGACGAGCTCGTCGAAGACGGCCGACGAGACGACGACCGGATGGAGGAAGGTGCGCGAGCCGAGCAGCGTATGCGGGTCCGGGGCGCCCGAACGCATCAGCAGCGCGGGCGTCGCGATCGCGCCCGCGGCCAGGACGAAATGCCGGGCGCGAACGCGCGTGCGTCGCGTGCCCGACGCGTCGAGCCATTCGACGTCGAGCGCAACCGCACCTCCGGCGTCGATCAGCAGCCGCTGCGCGCGGGCGCGCACGTACAGCGTCGCCCCCGCGTCGAGCGCCGAAGGAATCGTGGTCACCAGCATCGACTGCTTCGCATTCGTCGGGCAGCCGACGCCGCAGTATCCGAGGTCCAGGCATCCGCGTACGTTGCGCGGGATCGTGACGGTGCGCAGGCCGAGGCGCTCGGCACCGCGTCGCAGCACGTCGTTGTTCCGGTTCGGCGACATCGCCCACGGCGCGACCGACAGTCGTCGCTCCGCGCGTTCGAACCACGGTGCCATCGCCGCTTCGTCGAAGCCGTCGAAGCCGAAGCGATCGCGCCAGAACGCCAGCGTCGAGGCGGGCGTGCGCAAGCTCGACGTCCAGTTCACGGTCGTCGATCCCCCGACGCAGCGGCCCTGCAGGATCGAGATCGCCCGGTCCTTCGTGCGGCGGGCGGCCGATTCCTGGTACAGCTGCGGATACGCCTCCGACTCGCGCATCCGGAAGTCGCTCGAGGTGTACAGCGGCCCCTCCTCGACGAGGAGGATGCGCAGCCCCGCGCGTGCGAGGATCTCGGCGGTCGTCCCTCCGCCCGCGCCGGTGCCGACGACGACGACGTCGAACTGCGCCTCCTCGGGCAAGTGCGCGGCGCCTGCGTCGAGCACGGCCCAGCCGCGGCGCAGCCCGTCGCGCACCGGATCGGGGAAGCTCATCGCCGGGCGTCCGGCAAGGGCGGCGGGGTCACAGCGCCGGCGGTCCCGGGTAGCCGATGGCGGCCCAGCGTGCCTCGTCGGCGTACGCGGTGCCGAGGATCAGGTCGTGCAGCGCGTGGTACGCGGCCTGCAGCAGCGACAGGCGATGCGTGCGCCAGCCCTGCAGCGCCGTCGCGACGGCGTCGGCGTCCGCTCGTTCCCACGGCGTCGCGAGCCCGGCCAGGAGCCTGCGCGAGGGGGCGGCAGCGAGCGCGACGAAGAGTGCGCGCAACTCCTCCTGCGTTGCCGGCGCGAGCGCGTCGATCGTCGTCTCGACCTCGTGCAGGCTCTGCTCGATCGCCTGCGTGCGCTGCGGCCCGGCTGCCGGCAACGCGCCGTCGAGCACGACGGGGATCGTCGCGCGCAGGACCCGGCGGCGGTCGTCGGCGGCATGGCGACCGACGTACTGCGCAGCGATGCCGAAGCCGGCGAGCAGCGCGGCGCTGGCGACGCCGATCTTCAGGAAGCTGCGCCTCGTGACCATCGGCCCATTCTAGGCGCCGGCACTAGAGGCCAGGCCCTAATCCGGCGGGTACCGTTCGCGCTCGCGGCAAGGCACACTGTCGCGCCATGGATCCGGGCAAGAGACTCGAGCGCAGCGCCGCCGAGGTCGCTCGCGTGCGGCGCGAGATCGCGAGCGATGCGCGGACGCGTGCGAGCGTCCACGCGGTCAAGGACTGGCAGGCGCAGCGGCTCGTGCGCACGCACCGCGCGCTGCTCGAAGACCGCCGATCGGCGGGCGCCGCGCGTTTCTTCCTCGACGACCTGTACGGAGCGAAGGACTTCTCCCGGCGCGACGCCGAACTCGCCCGCCTCGTGCCCATGATGGTGCGCCTGCTGCCGCGCGCGGCACTCGAGACGATCGCCGACGCGATCGAGATGGACGCGCTGTCCGAGCGCCTCGATCTCGCGCTGGCGCAGGAGCTGGACGAGACGGACGCGTCGCGCATCACCGCGGCCCGCTACGCCGACGCGTACCGACGCGCCGGATCGCGTGCCGAGCGCGAGCGCCAGCTGGCGCTGATCGAGGGCATCGGGCAGTCGCTCGACCGGCTCGTGCGCCACCCGATGATCGGCCGGCTGCTGAAGTCGATGGCGACGCCCGCCCGGCTGGCGGGCCTGTCGCAGATGCAGGACTTCCTCGTGCGGGGATTCGAGGCCTTCCGCGCGATCGACGGTGCGAGCCACTTCGTGCAGGCGATCGAGAGCCGCGAGCGCGCGATCCTCGAGGCACTGTACGCCGGCGCATCCGAGGGCTGGGATTGCCCCCCGGGATCCGGCACCGCCTGAGCGGCACCCCCCGCGCCCTCCGCTACCATCCGGCCGATGCAGCCTTCTCCGCCTTCGCCGCCCGCACGCCTTCCGGGAGCCCGCCTGCCGCTCGCCGCGGCGGTCCTCGGCGTGCTGCTCGGGCTGGCGATCGCGTTCGGCGCATGGGTGCTCGCCGGCGCCGTGCGCGACTTCCGCCTGCTCGACCGCAGCGTCGAGGTCAAGGGGCTGTCGGAACGCGAGGTGCCCGCCGACCTGGCGATCTGGCCGATCGCACACTCGGCGGCCGGCAACGACGTGGCGCGCCTGTATCGCGACCTCGACCGGACGAGCCAGCGGATCGTCGAATTCCTCGCCGAGGCGGGTTTTCCGCGCGAGCAGCTGAGCGTGTCGCCGCCGCAGGTCGTCGACAAGCAGGCGCGCGAATGGGGTGATCCGCAACGCGGCGAGTTCCGCTATACCGGGCGCGCGACCGTCACCGTCTATACGCCGGAGGTCGAACTCGTGCGCGCCACGATGAACCGGCTCGTCGAGCTCGGTACCGAAGGCATCGTCCTCGGTTCGGAGCAGGGCGCCGAGCCGCAGTTCCTGTTCACCGGGCTGAACGACATCAAGCCGTCGATGCTCGAGGAGGCCACGCGCAACGCACGCGCGGCGGCCACCAAGTTTGCCGAGGACTCGGGCAGCCGGCTCGGCAGCATCCGTCGCGCTTCGCAGGGTCAGTTCTCGATCGCCGACCGGGATGCGAGCACTCCGCACATCAAGAAAGTGCGGGTCGTCTCGACCATCGACTACGGCCTGGACTGACGCTATAATCGCCGGTTCCTTGCCGCACGGTGCATCGACGCAAGACACCGGCGGCCTTCGTCCACAAGGAAGCGTGCAGCGTCTTTCCCCCTCGCCGGGGAGTCCGGTCTTCGGGCCGCGGCGCGTGCTCGCCTCCGAACCAGGAGAATCGATGCGTCACTACGAGATCGTGCTCATCGTCCACCCCGACCAGAGCGAGCAGGTGCCCGCGATGCTCGAGCGGTACAAGGCGATGATCGACGCCCAGCAGGGCAAGGTCCATCGGGTCGAGGACTGGGGTCGGCGCCAGCTCGCCTACCCGATCCAGAAGATGGCCAAGGCGCACTATGTGCTGATGAACATCGAGGTCGGGCAGCCGGCACTCGACGAACTCGAGCACGCCTTCCGCTTCAACGACGCCGTGCTGCGGCACCTGGTCGTCTCGATGAAGAAGGCAGAGACCGGCCCTTCGCCGATGTGGAAGCAGATCCAGCGCGAAGACGCGCGCAAGTCCGCTTCGTCCGACGCGCCGCCGC
>JBIQJM010000095.1:0-12314 GCA_044507525.1 Burkholderiales bacterium | reverse complement strand
CCACCGTGCAGTCGATGCGCGACGCGAGCCCGGCGAAATGGCATCTCGCGCACACGACCTGGTACTTCGAGGCGTTCGTGCTGTCTGCGTACGACCGGAGCTATCGCGCCTTCGATCCGCGCTTCGGCTACCTCTTCAACTCGTATTACGAAACGCTCGGCGATCGCCATCCGCGGCCGCAGCGCGGCATGCTCACGCGACCTGACCTCGCCACCGTGCTGCGCTATCGCGCTTGCGTGGAAGACGCGGTCGACGCGCTGCTCGCGCGGCTGGACGAACTCGCGCCCGAGGACGCGATCTGCGTGCGGCGCCTGGTCGAACTGGGGATGCAGCACGAGCAGCAGCACCAGGAACTGCTGCTCACCGACCTGCTGCACCTGTTCTCGCTCAATCCGCTGGCGCCCGTCTACCGCGAAGCGCCGGCACGCGCCCGCGGCAACGCGCAGCCCGCCGCGGACGCGGCGGGTGCCGCGGACGATTTCATCGCCTTTCCCGGCGGCCGCCTTGCCGTGGGCTACGGCGGCGACGCCTTCGCCTACGACTGCGAGACGCCTGCCCACGAAGTGTGGCTGCGGCCGTACGCGCTCGCGCGTCGGCCCGTCACCAACCGCGAATGGCTCGCCTTCGTCGAGGACGGCGGCTATCGCGAGCCTCTGTTGTGGCTGTCGGACGGCTGGGACCGCGTTCGCGAAGAGCAGTGGGAGGCGCCGCTGTACTGGCGGCGCGACGGATCCGGCTGGAAGTCGATGACACTGCACGGCGAGCGCGCGCTCGACCCGAACGCGCCGGTCTCGCACGTCAGCTATTACGAGGCCGACGCGTTCGCACGATGGGCCGGCAAGCGACTGCCCACCGAGTTCGAATGGGAAGCGGCCGCGCGCAAAGTTCTACGCGGGCGCGCCGGCGGCGACGACGAATCGGCTCGCGAACAGGCGCCCGTCGTCGACGGCCACTTCGCCGGCGACGGATGCCTCGTCCCCGCGCCGGCTCCCGCGAAAGGCGCACACGAACCGCAGCAGCTGTTCGGCGACGTCTGGGAATGGACGTCGAGCGCCTTCGCGCCCTATCCCGGCTTCCGGCCCGAGTCCGGGGCGGCGGGCGAATACAACGGCAAGTTCATGTGCGGCCAGTACGTCCTTCGCGGCGGCTCCTGCGCCACTCCGCGAGGCCACGTCCGGGCCACGTACCGCAATTTCTTTCCACCCCCCGCGCGCTGGCAGTTCTCCGGCGTGCGCCTCGCCGAGGATCGTCCATGAGTACGCAGCACTTCCGTAGCTCCACCCCCGGCGCCGAAACCCGCACGCCGCGCCCGTTGCTGCGTCCGCCCGCCGAGCTGGGCCGCGGCGACCCCGTCGCGCGGGTCGAAGCGGTCGACGCCCGACTCGGGGACGAGCTGCGCGCCGAAATCACCGGCTGGACGAGCTACGACCCGCGCTTCGCCACCGACGTACTCTCGGGCCTGTCGCAGACGCGCAAGTCGATTCCCTCGACGTGGCTGTACGACCACCGCGGCTCGCAGCTCTTCGACGCGATCACCGAACTTCCCGAGTACTACGCGACGCGCACCGAGATCGCGCTGCTGCGCAACTGCGCGGGCGAGATCGCCGAGGAGGCCGGCACCGACGCGACGATGATCGAGATCGGCAGCGGCTCGAGCCGCAAGACCCCGCTGCTGCTCGGCGCGATGCAGCGCCCCTACGCCTACGTTCCGGTCGACATTTCCGGCGCATTCCTGATGCACTCGGCAGCCCTGCTGCGCGGGCGCTTCCCCGACGTGCGCATCCTGCCGGTGGTGGGCGACTTCAAGCGACCGGTGCAGTTGCCGCACGCGCTGCGCTTCGCCCCGACGCGCGGACGCCGGCTCGTCTTCTTTCCGGGTTCCACGATCGGCAACCTGACGCCCGACGAAGCGGTGTCGTGCCTCGTCCGGCTCGGAAGCCTGTGCGGCCCGAACGGCCTGATCGTGCTCGGCGTCGACCAGAACCAGAACGAGGAGACGCTGCTGCCCGCATACAACGACGCCGCCGGCGTCACCGCGGCCTTCAACCTGAACCTGCTCGAGCGCATCAACCGCGAACTCGGCGGCAGCTTCGACGTCGGCGCATTCCGGCACGAATCGCGGTACGACGCCGCGGTCCGGCGCATCGAGATGCACCTGATCAGCGTGCGCGAGCAGTCCGCGGAGGTGCTGGGTCGCCCCTTCGCCTTCGCGCCGGGCGAGACGATCCACACCGAGAACTCGTACAAATACGACCGGGAGGCCGTCGAGTCGATGGCGTCGCGTGCTCGGCTGCACCGGCGCGCCGGCTGGGCCGACGAGCGTGGCCGCTTCGCCGTGCACCTGCTCGTGCCGCGCCCCTGAAGGCGCGTCGGACGGCTAGCCGAGCGGTCGTCCCGGGTCGTCGTCGTGGATGGCGACGACCTGCGGCTCCGCGTGCAGCATCCGCCGCAGGTTCGCGGTGAGCTGCGCGCCGAACAGGAACACCGCCGACGAGAAGTACAGCCACATCATCAGGACCGCGAGCGAACCCGCCGCGCCGAATGCGCTCGCCGTGCCCGCGTTCGACAGATAGAACGCGAACAGGTCCTTGCCGACGCTGAACAGCAGCGCCGAGGCGAGCGCCCCGAGCAGCACGTCCCTCCAGCGCAGCTGCGGCGCGGGCAGGAACTTCAACAGCGCGGCGAAGGCTGCGGTGATCGCGACGAGCAACGTCAGCCGCTGCGCGAGCGTGATCCAGCGCCGCGTCGACGCATCCGTGCCGAGCAGTTCCTGGACGATGAAGCTCACCGCGGCATCGAGCACGAGCAGTACCACGACGAGAAAGCCGATGCCCACGACGAGCCCGAAGGCCGTGAGGCGCACGCGCAGCATCGTGAGCCACGCCTTCTCGGACGGTGCCTGGTTCCAGATGACGTTCAGCGACCGGTTCAGTTGCGCGAAGGTCGCCGACGCGCCGACGGCGACGCCGCCCGCCGAGATCCACGTGCTCGCGCCGCCCTGCCCCGACTTCCACGCGCTGGCGAGCATCGCCTCGACGACGCGCGCGCCATCCCGACCGACGAGACCGCCGATCTCGTCGATCAAGCGCCCCTCCACGGCGTCCGCGCCGACGAAGTAGCCGGCGACGGCGATGACGATGACGAGCATCGGTGCGAGCGAGAACGCCGCGTAGAACGCGAGCGCCGCCGCCATCGTCGTGCAGCGATCTTCGCCGAAGCCCCAGACCGCGCCGACGAGCGCTCGAACGAGGCGCGTTTGCCGCAGGCGCTCGAGCCACCCGGGCATCAGCGATCGCTTCGCGGCGCTCGGTCCTTCCTCTGCTGCAGGATCCGGTTCTCCGGCTTCTCGTAGCCGCGCGTGCCGCGCCGGTCGGTGTCCTGGCGGCCTTCCTCGATGTCGCGGTACGCCTTCTCGAGGATCTCGCGCGGCTCGCCGTGCTGGCTGTCGCTCGACTCGTCTCGCTCGTGCGGCATGCGCGGCATGCGCCGCTCGCTTTCCTTCTGCGGCCCGGTGTCCTTCTTCGCGGTGCGCATCACGTGTCTCCTTCGTAGTCCTTCGGCGCGGCGCGCAACGTGCATGCCCGAACGTGGAACGCCGAGGGCACGAGGATTGCAGGGCGGGGTCGACGTGCGCCTCGCGCACCATCGTACGAGGTCCTGAATGGCACTGTCCACGATCCTCCTGATCGTACTCGTCCTGCTGCTGATCGGCGCCATCCCGAGCTGGCCGCACAGCCGCGCCTGGGGTTACGGTCCGAGCGGAATCCTCGGCGTGATCCTGGTCGTGGTCGTGGTGCTCGCGCTGATGGGCCGGATATGACGGCCGCCGTCGGTTGCGTCCGACGGGCGCGCCGACGGCGGGCGCAGTAGCGATCGACCGCGCTGCTTCGATGCAGTCGAGCAGCCGCGCCGCAGTCGACGTACGATAGCGGGAAGGCCCGGATAGGCAGCGGATGGTGGCGGAGCCGCGAGGCGCCGCACGAACACGGGGAATCGCATGCGACGCGTGCCGCTCTACAGTCGCTCGAGCCGAACCGCATCCGGCGCCCGCACCGACGCCGGCAACGACGCTGCCGTGCCGCCGAGGGCGCGCGAGACGACACAACACGCGGCCCGCGGAAAAGCGGCGCATCCGCGCGCAGCGAGCGAAACCCGCATCGACGCGCGAGACCGGACGATCGGCGCCTCGGCACGCGACGCCCCGCCCGGCGGATCGGGTCTTGCCCGCCTTCGCCGCTGGGCGAGCGCGCGTCCACGCAGCATGCTCGCCGCCGGTGCAGTCGTGCTCGTCGCCGCCTTCGTCGCATTCGCTTCGACACGGGCGCCCGCGCCGCGCGTGTTCACGCAGCACGACATCGACCAGGCCGTGCTGCACGCGCTGCAGAACACCGCGCTGCCCTCGCCGGCTGCACGCGCATGGAAGGTGATCAGCCCGTCGGTGGTTCGCGTGCGCGCGCTCGACCCGGCACAGGAAGACGGCACCGAGGTCGAACGCAACGTCGGCACCGGCGTCGTCATCGTCGACACCGGGACGATCCTGACCAACCTGCACGTCGTCGTCGGTGCGCCGCGCCTCGAGGTGGAGTTCGCCGACGGATCGACCTCCGAGGCGAAGATCGCCGGCCTCGAGCCCGCGCAGGACCTCGCCGTGCTCCAGGCGAAGAGCATCCCCGACGACCTGAAGGCGGCGACGATGCGAAGCACGAGCGACCTCTCCGTGGGCGACGAAGTCGTCGCCGTCGGCTTTCCCTTCGGCATCGGGCCCACCGCCACCTCCGGGATCATCTCCGGGCTGCGGCGGGAGTTCCGCTCGCCCGAAGGCGAGCGGCTCCTCACCGACCTCATCCAGTTCGACGCCGCGGCGAATCCCGGCAACTCGGGCGGCCCGCTCGTCACCACCGACGGAGAGGTGGTGGGCATCGTCACCGCGATCATGAACCCGACCGAAGAGCGCGTGTTCATCGGCATCGGTTTTGCTGTCCCGATCGAAACCGCCGCCGCATCGGCCGGCATGTCGCCGTTCTGACCGGAACCGGAAACGCACCATGAATCCCGAAATGCCCCTTGCCCCCGTAGACGACGGCGTCGCCGATGAGATGCAGCGCGTGCTGTACGAGGTCAAGCGCATCGTCGTCGGACAGGATCGCTTCCTCGAGCGCGTCCTCGTCGCGATGCTCGCGCAGGGCCACCTGCTCGTCGAAGGCGTGCCCGGCCTCGCGAAGACGCTCACGATCAAGACGCTCGCGCGCACGATCCGCGGCAGCTTCCGGCGCATCCAGTTCACGCCCGACCTCGTTCCGGCCGACCTGGTCGGCACGCGGATCTACAACCAGAAGACGAGCGAGTTCACCACCGTGCTCGGCCCGGTGTTCGCGAACCTGCTGCTCGCCGACGAGATCAACCGCGCCCCTGCGAAGGTGCAGAGCGCGCTGCTCGAGGTGATGGAAGAAAGGCAGGTGACGATCGCCGGACAAACGCACAAGGTACCCGCGCCGTTCCTCGTCATGGCCACGCAGAACCCGATCGAGACCGAGGGCACGTACCCGCTGCCGGAAGCGCAGGTCGACCGCTTCATGATGAAGGTGCTCGTCGGCTACCCGAGCGAGGAAGAGGAGTTCGTCATCGTCGAGCGCGTCACCGGCACGCCGGTCGACGTTTCCGCGGTCACGAGCACCGAGCGGCTCGCCGAACTGCAGCGCGCCTGCCGCCGCGTCTACGTCGACCCCTCGCTCGTGCAGTACGCGGTGCGCATCGTCTTCGCCACGCGCGAACCGGCGCGTTTCGGCATCGAGGAGCTGTCGCGGCTGCTCACCTTCGGCGCGAGCCCGCGCGCGACGATCCACCTCATCGAAGGCGCACGCGCGCTCGCCTGCCTGCGCGGCCGACCCTACGTGCTGCCCGAGGACGTCACCGACCTCGTGCCCGACGTGCTGCGCCACCGTCTCGTGCTGTCGTACGAAGCGCTCGCCGAGGCGATGTCACCCGATCAACTGGTACGGCGCATCCTCGCCGCGGTTCCGGCGCCGGAAGCGCCGCTCGAAGCCCATGTCGACGCAAGCCTCGCCGAATGAAGGCTCGGCCGCGGCCCCGGGCCCGGCACGAAGCGCCGGCGCGGCCGCCGATGCGCGCGGCGCCGCGCCGGTTCGTGCCGCCGAACGCGCGCGCAACGCCGAGCAGATCCTGCGCCGGCTGGAGTGGACCGTGCTGCGCCGGCTCGACGGCCTGCTGCAGGGCGACTACCGCACGCTCTTTCGCGGCGTCGGCCTGGACCTGGCCGACCTGCGCGAATACCAGCACCACGACGACGTGCGCTACATCGACTGGAACGTCACCGCGCGCCTGCAGACCCCGTACGTGCGCAAGTACACCGAATCGCGCGAGATCGCCGCCTGGATGCTGCTCGACCTGAGCGCGTCGATCGACTTCGGCTCGGGTCGCGTCAACAAGCACGCGGTCTCGCGCGATTTCGTCGCGTTGCTCGCGCGGCTGCTCACGCGCCACGGCAATCGCGTCGGTGCGCTCTTCTACGGCAACGGCGTCGAATCGGTGCTGCCCGCACGCAGCGGGCGCATGCAGGTGCTGCAGCTGATGCATCGCATGAGCCACCGACCCGCGCACGCGAGGACGAGCGGCACCGACCTGCGCGAGCTGCTGCGCATGGCCTCGCAGACGATCCGCAAGCGTTCGCTCGTGTTCGTCGTTTCCGACTTCTTCTCGGCGCCGGGCTGGGCCGCGCCGCTCGCGCAGCTCGTGCATCGCCACGAAGTGATCGCCGTTCGGCTCTACGACCCGCTCGAGCACCGGCTCCCCGATCTCGGCCTCGTCACGATGCAGGACTCCGAGACCGGCGAGCAGCTGTTCGTCGACACGCACGATCTCGCGTTCCGCCGCCGCTTCGCGCAGGCGGCCGAACGCCGCGAGAGCGCGTTGCGCGAGGCCTTCGCGGCCGCGGGCGCCGACGTGCTCGAATTGTCCACCGAAGACGACCTGGTCGATGCGATCCTGCGCTTCGCCGACCTGCGCAAGCGGCGCGGCCGCTTCGGCGCAAGCTCTGCGCTCGTCGCCAATCCGGGGAGCGTGCAATGAGCTTCCTCTGGCCCCATCTGCTGTGGCTGCTCGCAGCGGTTCCGTTGCTCGTCGTCCTGTACTTCTGGGCCCTGTCGCGTCGCAAGAAGATCGCCGTGCGCTACGCCGGGCTCGAGCTCGTGCGCGAGGCCGCCGGCCGGCAGCACTGGCGACGGCACGTTCCGCCGCTGCTCTTCCTGCTCGCGATCACCGCGCTGCTGCTCGCCGTCGCGCGGCCGAGCGCCGTCGTCACGCTTCCGTCGAAGCACGAGACGGTGATCCTCACGATGGACGTTTCGGGCAGCATGCGCGCGAGCGACGTCGTGCCCACCCGGCTCGGCGCGGCGCAACTCGCCGCCCGTTCGTTCGTCGAGCAGCAACCGCGCAGCACGCGCGTGGGGATCGTCACCTTCGGCGGCGGCGCCGCGCTCGTGCAGCCGCCCACGCAAAGCCGCGACGACCTGCTGCAGGCGATCGACCGCTTCGAGCTGCAGCGCGGCACCGCGGTCGGCAGCGGCATCCTGATGTCGCTGAAGACGCTCTTCCCCGAGCAGGAGTTCGAGGTCCCGTCGCTCGACACGCGCCGTGCAGCGCGCGCGACCTCGCTCGACACGCCCGGCAAGCCGGCCGTCGAGCCGCTCGCGCCGGTTGCGCCGGGCTCGTACACGTCGGCGGTGGTCATCCTGCTCTCCGACGGCCAGACGACGACCGGCCCCGACCCGATCGAAGCGGCCAAGCTCGCCGCCGACCGCGGCGTGCGGATCTACACGGTCGGCATCGGTACGCCGAACGGCGAGATCCTGATCGGCGACGGCTGGTCGATGCGCGTGCGTCTCGACGAGGAGGCGCTGAAGGAGATCGCCAAGACGACCGATGCCGAGTATTTCTACGCGGGCACGGCGGCCGAGCTGAAGACCGTCTACGACTCGCTGACGAGCAAGCTGGTGTTCGAGACGCGCGACACGGAGATCACTTCGCTGTTCGCCGCGGTGGCGGCCGTGCTGGCGATCGCGTCGGCGCTGCTGTCGATGCTGTGGTTCAACCGGGTCGTGTAGCGCTCCCGACCTTCGGCTCTGCATCGTCGCGCACGCGCTCACCAATGCGGTCGAATTCTCACGCCTTCATCATCAACACCGATCCGACGCGCTTGATGAAGCCTTCCGCTTCCAATCGCTTCATCACGCGATTGATCATGCTGCGCGACGCGCCGACACGATCGGCGATCGCCTGCTGGCTGGGACACGGCCGGACGATCATCCCGCCTTCCGCTTCCTCGGCCAGGTCGACGAGGAGCAGCTTCACCCGATCTTCCACTTCGAGCAGGGCGAGACGCTTGGTGAGATGCATCGTGGAGCGCAGCAACCCGGCCATCTTGACCAATACGTGCTTGGCGAAGTCCGGACGCTCGGCCATCAGTTTGTGGAATTGACGGCGCGAAAGACAGATCAGCTCGCTGCGCCCGCAACTGGTCACGCTCGCCATCCGCGAGCCGCCATCGATCATCATCTCGCCGAAATACTCGCCTTCGGTCATGTGTCCGATCACGACGGCGCGTCCGTCCGACGCCGTCATCAGGACGCGAAGCGTGCCGCGCTTGACGATGCAGAAAGTCTCCGGCGGGTCGCCTTCGTGAGCGACGATCATGTTTCCTGGAACGCTACGGACGCGGCCGATCGATTCGCATTCCTGAATCAGGTCCCGCGGCAGCGGGAGGGAAAAACGGCGCTCTTTCGATATACGAGCGCAGGAGGAATCCTCTCGGGGCATTCAGGGCTCGCAATGGAAACCGGACCGCGGCATGCCGAACGGTTGGATCGGAACATGCCAAATGTAGCTTTCCACTCATTCGGACGGTATAGGCAAATTGGCCTAGGGAGAAAGTGATTATTGAACGCTCGGATCCGCGCGAAAACGGGAGCTCGTCGAGAGAACGAACTGCCCGTGGCAAAACGGGCGTCCTTCGACGTAGCGTCGGCTTACACGAGGCTTCCTGCGCTCCGCGGCCGCTGCGACCGGCCCGGCGGGTACACGACGCTCAGCGGTACGGAGCTTCTTCCAGCCCCGGCTCTCCCATCGCCGCAACCTGCTCGCGCATCTCCAGCACCCGCTCCTGCCAGTAGCGCTGGGTCCCGAACCAGGGAAACGCCGCCGGAAACGCCGGATCGTCCCAGCGCCGCGCGATCCACGCCGAGTAGTGCAACAGGCGCAGCGTGCGCAGCGGTTCGATCAGCAGCAGCTCGCGCCGGTCGAACTCGGCGAAGTCCTCGTATCCGGAAAGCACGTCCGAGAGCTGGCGCGTCATCGACGCGCGGTCGCCCGACAGCAGCATCCAGAGGTCCTGCACGGCCGGACCGTTGCGGGCGTCGTCGAAATCGACGAAGTGCGGGCCGTCGTCGGTCCACAGGATGTTGCCGGCGTGGCAGTCGCCGTGCAGCTTGCGCAGCCGCACGTCTCCTGCGCGCTCGAACGCGGCGTGCACCGCCTCGAGCGCAAGCTCGGTGATGCCGGACCAGGCCGGCAGCAGCTCGGGCGGGATGCATTCGTGCGCGAGCAGCCAGTCACGCGGCTCGACACCGAAGGACGCGACGTCGAGCGCGGGGCGCTCGACGAAAGGCGCGGTGCCGCCGGCGGCGTGGATGCGGCCGATGAAGCGGCCGATGCGCGTCAGCGTGTCCGAGTCGTCGAGCTCGGGGGCACGGCCGCCGCGGCGCGGATAGACCGCGAAGCGATAGCCGTCGAAGCATGCGAGCGTCGCACGGATGCGGTCGCGCGAACCGCCGCCCGGTGCGGCGAGGTCGATGCCCGGGCCGCCGGCATCGCGCAATGCCATCGGAGCGACCACCGGAATCTCGCGCTGCGCGAGTTCCTCGACGTACGCGTGTTCCTCGGCGATCTGTGCATCGGTCCAGCGTCCCGGCCGATAGAACTTCGCGACGACCGTGCTGCCGTCCTCGAGCCGCACCTGGTAAACGCGGTTCTCGTAGCTGTTGAGCGCGATGAAGCGCCCGTCGCCGCGCAGCCCGACCGACTCGAGCGCGTCGAGCATCCGGTCGGGAGTCAGGTCGGCATACGGACGATCGGGCGACAAGAGCGGCTCACACGTCGCGCGTCGGTTCGGCGACCTGGCGCATCGTGTCGATGGTCAGCGCCGAGTGCGCATAGGCGCCGCGGGGAAAGAGGGAATCCAGGACGGGCCTCGCAATCGTGGGAAGACGAAGTCCGATCTTGCGACGCGGCACACGCAGGCGCGCGAGAGACAGTGTACACGTCGCGGGCACGCGCACGGATCGCCGACGGGCGCGGTTGCCCCCGCAGGGGGAACGCAGGGAGAACGGCCGCCGGCGAACGCCGGGCGGACTACCAGCCCCAGAGCAGGCGGCGCGCCACCCACCCCACCAGGCCGTCGGCGTCGCGCACTTTCGCCCAGTCGCCCTTGTTCGCGAGCGTGCGCAGCACGTCGCCGTAGTTCGCCTTGCCGACGATGCGGTTCTTCGTACCCGGGCCCTTGCGGATGTTGACGACCTTCGCCTTCACGACGAAATGCGGGGTGCGGTCGGTGAGCGGGCGATAGACCCAGCCCGTGTCGTTCTCGAAGTCCTTCACCTGCAGCCAGTTGCCCTTGCGGTCGATCACCTGCAGCGGATAGCCGCGGCTGAGCAGCCAGAGGCTTTCGTGGTTCGTGCCGGGGCCCTTGCGCATGTTGATCTCGGGCCGGTCGACGCTGACCATCTGCAGCGCATGCGCCGGCGAAACCACGGCCGGCAGGGAGAAGGCTGCAAACAGCAGCAGCGAAACGACGAGGAAACGATGCAGACGCGATACGCAGGTCATCGGATGGGGGGTTCCTTGCGACGGAGGACGACGATCGAAGCAGCTCCCGTTGCGGGTGCTGCGTAATTCTAGAGCCCTCGTCGCGAGGCGCAAGCGGTGCCGGCTGAGACACCGCCGCGCGCGAGGCTCACCCGAACTTGTACAGCACCCCGTAGCCGCCGCGCGGATACGACCACTCGACGTTGAAGTGCTCGCTGCACAGCAGCCGGCAGGTGCCGCATTCCAGGCAGCCGTCGGTCGACAGCGTGACGCTGCCGTCTTCGCCGAGCGAGTAGCACCCCGCCGGGCAGGCCCACGTGCACGACGGCGTCTCGCATTGGTCGCGGCAGACGTCCGGCTCCTTGATGGAGATGTGCGCCCGCCCTTCGTCGACCCGGTAGCGGTTCTCGAACAGTTTCTCTTCGACCTTGCTCATCGGAACGCCCTCATCAGCTTGATCGCATCGCCGAACAATCCGAAGCGCGATCGTTTCTCGACGAAATCGCGCTTGATCTGTCTTTCCTTCGTGAGCTTGTCGACGCCGTCCACCTTCAACAGCGTGTACGCGGCGCGCGACATCAGCTCGGGGTACGTCGTGAGGAACTGGCGATTGCCGTGCAGGATCTCCGGCACGTCGCGGTACTTCTTCAGGTCCTTCATCACGAAGCTCGCCTCGAGCGCCTTGCGGTAGCGCTTCAGGTTCGCCGCGCTGTACGCGCGTCCCTCGTCGCGCAGCTTCAGGATCGTCTCGGCCGCCAGGCGCCCGGTCGTCATCGCCAGGTTCGAGCCCTCGCGGTGCACGGCGTTGACGAAGCCGCCCGAGTCGCCGCAGATCACCCACCCTTCGCCGTGCACCGCGGGGATCGCGTTGTAGCCGCCCTCGGGAATCAGGTGCGCGGAGTACTCCTTGACTTCGGACCCGGCGATCAGCGGCTTGACCGACGGGTGCTGCTTCATCTCCTCGAGCAGCTGGTACGGCGACACGCGCGCGGTGCGGAAGTCGTCGACCATGCAGCCGACGCCGATCGACACCGATTCCTTGTTGGTGTAGAGGAAGCCGGTGCCCACCATTCCCTTGGTGATCTTGCCGAACATCTCGATGACGACGCCGCCGTCGCTCGGGATGTTGAAGCGCTCCTCGATGGTCGCCTTCGGCAGGAAGTGCATCTCCTTCACCGCGAGCGCGACGTCCTTGGCCTGGATCGCCGGGCGCAGGCCCGACTTCGTGGCCACCAGGGAATTCACGCCGTCGGCGAGCACGACGACGTCGGCGCGGATGTCCCCGTTGGCGCGATCGGTGCGCACGCCGACGACGCGATCGCCTTCCTTCAGCAGTTCGACGACGGTGGTCTCGCAGATCAGCAGCGCGCCGGCGTCCTGCACCTTCTTCGAGAACCACTTGTCGAGGTTCGCGCGGATCACGGTGTAGCGCGTCGGCT
>JBIQJM010000094.1:0-12753 GCA_044507525.1 Burkholderiales bacterium | reverse complement strand
CGATCGTCTGCGCGATCTGCATCACCTGTTCCTGGTAGACGATGACGCCGTAGGTCGGCTCCAGGCACGCCTTCAGGTCGGGATGGAAATAGTCGATCGCCTGCTGGCCCTTCTTGCGCAGGATGAAGTCGTCGACCATCCCCGATCCGAGCGGCCCGGGGCGGTACAGCGCGAGCACCGCGATGATGTCCTCGAAGCGGTCGGGCTGCAGCTTCTTCAGCAGCTTCTTCATCCCCTCGCTTTCGAGCTGGAACACGGCGGTGGTGTTCGCGTCGCGCAGCACCTGGTAGGCGCGCGGATCGTCGAAGCTCATCGACTGCAGGTCGAGCCTGGTCCCGGTGCGCTGCTCGACGTAGCGCACCGCGAGATCGAGGATGGTGAGGTTGCGCAGCCCGAGGAAGTCGAACTTCACCAGGCCCACCGCCTCGACGTCGTCCTTGTCGAACTGGCTGACGACGCCGGCATCGGCGCCGGGCGGCTTGTACAGCGGACAGAAGTCGGTGAGCTTGCCCGGCGCGATCAGCACGCCGCCGGCGTGCATGCCGACGTTGCGGGTGATGTCCTCGAGCGGCTCGGCGAGCGCGAGCAGTTCGCGCACCTCGTCCTCGGCGCGTTCGCGCTCGGCCAGCAGAGGCTCGGCTTCGCGCGCCTTGGCGAGCGACACCGGCTTGTTCTGCACGACCGGCACGAGCTTCGACAGCTGGTCGCAGAAGGTGTAGCTCATGTCGAGCACGCGGCCGACGTCGCGGATGACCGCCTTCGACGCCATCGTGCCGAAGGTGGCGATCTGGGACACCGCCTGCTCGCCGTAGCGATTGCGCACGTACTCGATGACGCGATAGCGCTGGTCCTGGCAGAAGTCGATGTCGAAGTCGGGCATCGACACGCGTTCCGGGTTCAGGAAACGCTCGAAGAGCAGCGCGTAGGGGATCGGGTCCAGGTCGGTGATGCCGAGCGCATAGGCGACGAGCGAGCCGGCGCCCGAACCGCGGCCGGGGCCCACCGGTACGCCGTTGGCCTTCGCCCAGTTGATGAAGTCGGCAACGATGAGGAAGTAGCCGGGGAAGCCCATCTGCACGATCGTGTCGCACTCGTAGGCGAGCCGCTCGGCGTACTGCGCGCGTTTCGCCTCGATCGTCTGCGCCGGCGTGCTTTCGGGCGGGAACAGCGTGGCGAGGCGCCGCTCGAGTCCTTCGCCGGCGAGCCTGCGCAGGTAGTCGTCGAGGGAGACGCCGTCGGGCGTCGGGAACTGCGGCAGCTGCGCCTTGCCGAGCGTCATCGACACGTTGCAGCGGCGGGCGATCTCGACGCTGTTGGCGAGCGCCGACGGCAGGTCGGCGAAGAGCTCGGCCATCTCGCCGCGCGAACGGAAGTACTGCTCGGGCGCGAAGCTGCGCACGCGACGCGGATCGGCGAGGATCGCCCCTTGCGCGATGCACACGCGCGCCTCGTGCGCCCGGTGGTCTTCGCGCGAAAGGAACTGCACCGGATGCGTCGCGACCAGCGGCAGCTTCAGCCGCGCGGCGAGCTGCGCCGCGGCGCGCGTCTGCAGCTCGGCCTCGGGGTGGCCGCTGCGCTGCACCTCGAGATACCAGGCATCCGGAAATCGGCGCGCCCACGCACGCGCCAGCTCGCCGGCCGCGTGCAGGTTTCCGGCGAGCAGCGCCTGCCCGACGTCTCCGTGCTGCGCGCCGGACAGCGCGATCAGGCCGTCGCCGGCGGGCCGGCCGTCGGCCGTGCGCTCGTCGAACCATTCGGCGCGCAGTTCGCCGCGGCCGCGGTATTCGTTCTCGATCCACGCGCGACTGATCAGCTCGCACAGCCGCAGGTAGCCGCCGCGATCGCGCGCGAGCAGCAGCATGCGGAAGGGCCGGTCGCGATCGGTGTCGTTCGTGAGCCAGGCGTCGACACCGCAGATCGGCTTGATACCGCTCGCGCGCGCGGCCTTGTAGAACTTCACCCAGCCGAACAGGTTCGCCAGGTCGGTGACGGCGATCGCCGGCTGCTCGTCGGCGAGCGCGTGCCGGACGAGCGCTTCGATCCGCACGATCGAGTCGCTGACCGAATATTCGGTGTGGACCCGAAGGTGGACGAATCCAGGCGCACTCATCGGTAGAATCTCATCGGCCCGGAATTCTACCCATGTCCGTCGAACTCGTACGGCCCGATGAAACGGTCCTTCGCGGCCTGCGCTGGCCGGGCGCCGGGGGCACGCGCGCCGTCGTCGTGCACGGCCTCGGCGAGCACGCCGCACGGCAGCGCAACGTCGCCGAATTCCTCGCGCGGCGCGGCTTCGACGTGACCGCCTTCGACCATCGCGGCCACGGCCGCTCCGACGGGCGGCGCGGCGCGCTGCGGCGCGACGGCGACCTCGTCGACGACCTCGCTGCGGTCGTCGATGCGGCATCGAACGCCCCGGTGCTGCTGGTCGGGCACAGCATGGGCGGCCTGGTCTGCTTGCGCTACGCGCTCGCGCGGCCCGAACGCGTCGCCGCGCTCGTGCTGTCGTCGCCTGCACTCGATCCTGCGCTGAACGCCGGACAGAAGCTCCTGCTCGCGCTGATGTCGCGCATCGCGCCCGACGTGGCGGTCGGCAACGGGCTCGACGCGTCGAAGATCTCGCACGACGACGAGGTCGTGCGCGCGTATCGCGAGGATCCGCTGGTGCACGACCGCATCACGGCGCGCCTGGCGCGCTTCATCGTCGACGGCGCGCGCGATGCGCTCGCGCGCGCCGCTTCGCTCGCCGTGCCCACCTTGCTGCTCGTCGCCGGAGACGACCGGCTCGTCGCGCCCGGGGGAAGCCGGCGGCTCGCCGCGGGCGCTCCGCCGGGCATGCTCGACGAGCGCGTCTACGACGGGCTCTGGCACGAGCTCTTCAACGAGCGCGAACCGGCGCGCTCGCGCGTGCTCGACGATCTCGGCGCCTGGCTCGATGCGCGCGCCCTTCGCGCGGGCACCGGATAGCGTCATCGCAGCCGCATCGCCGCGAAGCGCGCGATGCGCTGCCCGTAGGCGTGCGCCGTATCGAGATCGCCGGCCGGCGGGCTGAGCTCCGGCGGCACGTTGTCGGCCTGCGCCATCACGCCGGTGTAGCTGCCGATGCGGTTCACCGCGTTCGCGTCGCCGGCCTGCGCCGACGGCAGCATGCCGAGCCCGACCCAGACCATGCCGTGCTGCATCGCAAGCGTGAAAAAGTAGTTCAGGGTGGAGAGCTTGTCGCCGCTCATCGCCAGCGAGCACGTGAATCCGCCGGCGATGCGGTCCTTCCAGCCCTGCGCGAACCAGATCTTCGAGCTCGCATCCGCGAAGGCCTTGAACGGCGCCGACGGTCCGCCCATGTACGTGGGCGCGCCGAAGACGATGGCGTCGGCGGCCGCCAGCGCCGACCAGCCGTCCGCGTCGATGCGGGCGACCTCGATGCAGCGCACGTCGGTGCGCGGCACCGATGCGGCACCCTCGTGGACCGCCTCGGCGATCCGCTTCGTGTGACCGTATCCGGAGTGAAAGGCGATCGCGACGCGGCTCATCGGTTCAGGCGAGCACCCGTCGGCGGTCGGCACTGCCGCCTTCGTCGCTGCGTCGGATCTCGATCATCGTGCTGCGCCCCCTTTCGCGGAGCCAGTGTAATGCCGCCCGCACGCAGGCGCTGCGCCCGCCGGAAATACAATCGCGGGCAATGCCCGAGGTCGCACCCGACGCTGCGCGAACCCCGTCGTACACGGGGCGCTTCGCACCCTCGCCCACCGGTCCGCTGCACGCCGGCTCGCTCGTCGCTGCACTGGCCAGCCTGCTCGATGCGCGTGCGCACGGCGGTCGCTGGCTGCTGCGCATCGAAGACCTCGACGCGCCACGCGCGATGCCGGGTGCGGCGCAGGCGATCATCGACACGCTCGCCCGCCTCGGATTCCGTCACGACGACGACGTCCTGTTCCAGAGCCGCCGCGACCTCGCGTACCGGCAGGCCTTCGAGCAGCTCCTCGCCCGGGGCGAGGCCTATCCCTGCGCCTGCACCCGGCGCGAGATCGCCGACTCGGTCACGCGCCGCGGCGAAGCACCGGCCGGCGGCGAGCGGCCGTACCCGGGAACCTGCCGCGACGGCATGCCGGCCGGCCGGGAAGCGCGCGCGTGGCGGGTGCGCGTCGACTCGGTGCCGGTGTGCTGGACCGATCGGCGGGCCGGCGAACGATGCGACCGGCTCGACGAACAGGTCGGCGACTTCGTCGTGCGGCGCGCCGACGGACAGTGGGCCTACCAGCTGGCGGTCGTCGTCGACGACGCCGCACAGGGCGTCACCGACGTGGTGCGCGGAGCCGACCTCCTCGAGTCCACCGCTCGCCAGCTGCACCTGCGACGCCTGCTCGGTCTGCGCGTGCCGCGCCACCTGCACGTTCCGGTGCTCGTCGACGCGACGGGGGCGAAGCTGTCGAAGCAGACCGGCGCGCCGCCGGTCGACGCCAGCCGCCCGATCGAAGCGCTCGATGCGGCGCTCGAGGCGCTCGGGCTCGGAAGGATCGGCGGCGAACCGATCGAACGATGGTGGGCGCTGGCGACCGAGCGGTGGGCGAAGGCCGCACCCGGCCTGCAGCGGCGCTAGGCGCCCGCGGCGGGAACGCGATCGTCGGGCGCAGGCGCCGCGTCGCCGATGGCCGGATCGAACTCGCCGCGCGGCACCGTGAAGCCGAAGACGACGCGACCCGGCTGGTCGCCGTCGAAGAAGACCGAGCCGCGGTGCGCGCGCACGAACTGGTCGACGATGTACAGCCCCAGCCCGAGGCCCTCGCGGCCGCTCGTCGCGCTGCGGAACGGCTCGAACAGCCGCGCCCGCTCGATCGGGGCGATGCTGCCGCCGTTCTCCACCTCGACGCGCAGCGATTCGGGCCGGCTGCCGTCGACGACGACGCGCACGCCGTGGTCGCGCTGCCCGTGCCGCAGCCCGTTCGAGACGAGATTCGAGACCACCTGCGCGATGCGATCGGGATCGAGCGTGGAACGGAGATCGCCGAGGGTGCGAAGGTCGACGCGCGCCTCCGGATCCGCCTGGCGCAGCTCGCCGACGACGTTCTCCACGAGCTCGCCGAGGTCCACCGGCCGCGGGTCGATGCGCAGGCCGCCGCCGCGGATCCGCGAGAAATCGAGCAGCTGCGAGATCAGCGCCGACATCCGCGCCGAGCTCGACTTCAGCCGAACCGCACTCTGGCGCACGGTGTCGTTGGCGGCGGTGCGCAGCAGCAGCTCGGCGGTGAAGCCGATCGCCGACAGCGGCGTGCGCAGGTCGTGGGTGAGTACCGCGACCATCATCTCGTTGAGCGAGAGCGCCTGCTCGAGCTCGAGCATGCGTCGATGCAACTGCCGGCGCTGCTCGTACAGCGCGACGAAGACGTCCACCTTCCCGTGCAGCACCTTGGGATCGATCGGCTTGTTCAGGAAGTCGACCGCACCGGCCGCGTAGCCCCGGAACGAACGCTGTGCATCGAGCGGCGCGGCGGTGACGAAGATGATGGGAATCGTGCGGGTGCGCTCGGTGCCGCGCATCAGCTCGGCGAGTTCGAAGCCGTCCATGCCCGGCATCTGCACGTCGACCAGCGCCAGCGCGACGTCGTTCTCGAGCAGCACCTCGAGCGCCTCGATGCCGCCGGGCGCGGTGAGCACGCGCAAGCCGGGACGCTCGAGCAGCGCCCGCATCGCGATCCGGTTCTGCTCGACGTCGTCGACGACGAGCAGATTGACCTCGGGGCAGGCGTGGGAGGCGACGGGTTCGGTCATCGGCTCAGTCCGGCCAGCATCGGGCCGATTCGGGTCAGGGGCAGGATCTCATCGGCGCCGGAGGAACGCAACGCGGACTCGGGCATCGTCGCCGCGTGCGCGCTGGCCGGATCCTCGATCCACAACGCGCCGCCGTGCGCACGAACGGCGGCGGCACCGGCGGTGCCGTCGCGGCTGGCTCCCGTGAGCAGCACCGCGAGCAGCCGCTCGCGATACGCGATCGCCGCGCTCTCGAAGGTGGGATCGATCGCGGGACGCGAGAACATGACCGGCTCGTCCAGCGACAACGCGATGCGTCGTTCGCGTTCGACCAGCATATGGTAGTCGGGCGGCGCCAGCGTGATCGTCCCGGGCTCGATCGGCTGCTTGTCGAAGGCCTCTGCCACCGGCAGGGGACAGTGCTCGCCGAGCAGCCGGGCGACCGGGGACGGCCGCTCGGCCGACACGTGCAGCACGACGAGCACGGCCGGTGCGAAGTCCGCAGGCAGCTCGCGCAGGATCGACAACAGCGCATTCACGCCGCCGGCCGACGCGCCGATGGCAACGAGGTCGAAACGGCTCGCGGCGGCTTCGTTCATCGGCGCCGATAGATGCGCGCTTCGGGCGCGATGAGCTCGAAGGCATCGGCGTGCGCGCCGAACTGCAGGGTTTCGCGAGGGCCGATGCCGAGGAATCCGTGGCGCACCAGCGAATCGCGGAACAGGCCGACGGCGCGGTCCTGCAGCGGGCGATTGAAGTAGATCAGCACGTTGCGGCACGACACCAGGTGGACTTCCGAGAATACGCTATCGGTCGCCAGGCTGTGGTCGGCGAACAGGATCCGGTTCTTCAGCCGGCGGGCGAGCAGCGCCGCGCCGTAGGCCTCGGAATAGTGGTCCGACAGCGAGCCGCGCCCGCCTGCCGCCAGGTAGTTGCGGCTGAACTGCGCCATGCGCTCGAGCGGATAGACGCCCTTCTGCGCCTGCTCGATCGCCGCCGGATGGATGTCGGTGGCGTAGACGACGGTGCGCTCGAGCAGCCGCTCCTCGGCGAGCAGGATCGCCAGCGACCACACCTCCTCGCCGGAGCTGCAGCCGGCGACCCACACCTTCAGCGACGGATAGGTGGCCAGGACCGGCAGCACCTCGTCGCGCAGCGCGCGGAAGTACGGCGGGTCGCGGAACATCTCGCTGACCTGCACGGTGAAGAACTGCAGCATCCGCGTGAAGGTGGCCGGATCGCGCAGCACGCGCTCCTGCAGCTGCGAGAGCGTCGTGCAGCCGAAGTGGTCCATCGCCAGCCGCAGCCGCCTGCGCAGGGACGCCACCGCATAGTCGCGGAAGTCGTGCTGGTAGCGCAGCATGACCGCTTCGAGCAGCAGGCGCAGCTCGAGGTCGAAGAGCGCATCCTCGTCGGGGGGTCCGGCGGCGCCCTGGTCGACCATCGCCCTACTTCGGGATCCACACCCGGCACAGCGACACCAGCCGGTCGATGTCGATCGGCTTGGGAACGTAGTCGTTCGCGCCCGCCTCGAGGCAGCGCTCGCGGTCGTCGGACATCACCTTCGCGGTGAGCGCGATCACCGGCAGATCGGCCCATCGCGGGTCGGCGCGCATGCGCCGGATCGCCGTGAGGCCGTCCATCTCGGGCATCATGATGTCCATCAGCGCGAGCGCGATGTCGGGCTGCGCCTCCAGCTTCTCGAGCGCCTCGCGCCCGTTGCGCGCGATCTCGAGCGTGACGCCGAGCGGCTCGAACACGCTCGACAGCGCGAAGATGTTGCGCACGTCGTCCTCGGCGAGCAGGATGCGCCGCCCGTCGAGCACCGCGTCGCGCCGGCGCGCCTGGCGCAGCAGCTTCTGCTGGTCGTCGGGCAGCGACGACTCGACGCTGTGCAGGAAGAGCGTCACCTCGTCGAGCAGGCGCTCCGGCGAGCGCGCGCCCTTCACGATGATCGCCTTCGAATAGCGGCGCAGCCGCTCCTCGTCGTCGCGGCCGAGCTCGCGACCTGTATAGACGATCACCGGCGGGAACGCGCCGTCGGCGTGCGAGGCGATCCGCTCGAGCAGGTCGTAGCCGGACCCGTCGGGCAGCGTGAGATCCATCACCATGCAGTCGAAGGTCGACGCCTGGAGCTCGCGCAGCGCGTCGTCGATGCGCCCGACCGAGACGATCTCGATCCGATCGCCGCCGAGCAGCAGTTCGAGGTTCGCGCGCAGCCGGGCGTCGTCCTCGACGATCAGCAGCCGCCGTACCCTGCGCTGCAGCCGCTGCTCGATGCGCTCGAACATCTCGACCAGCTGCTCGCGCTCGACCGGCTTCTGCAGGAAGCCGACGGCGCCGAGCTCGCGCGCCGTATGCGCGCGCTCGTGCATCGACACGACGTGCACCGGCACGTGGCGCGTCGCAGGATCGCGCTTGAGGCGCTCGAGCACGCTCAGTCCCGACTCGTCGGGCAGCCCGATGTCGAGCAGGATCGCGTCGGGCGCCAGCGACGCGGTCATTCGCAATGCCTCGGCCGCGGTACCGGCGACGACGCAGTCGAAACCCTGCTCGTGCGCGAGATCGACGAGGATCTGCGCGAAGACCGGGTCGTCCTCGACGCACAGCACGAGGCGCGAATGCCGGCGCGGGCGCGACCGGTCGTCGTCGACGCTCGCGACCGGCGCCGTCGACGCGGCGACCGGTGCCGTCGACGAGGCGGCCGGACCCGCGCCGTCGCGCGGCGCACCCGCGCCGACCGCTGCCTGCGCGGCGTCGCTGCGTCCGGCGACGCCGTAGCGCGGCGCATCGCGTGCGGCCGGCACGCCCGCTGCGCGCTCGCGCGACACGTCGATGATCGCCAGCGTCGGCGCGGCCGCGTCGATCGCGGCGGGGGTGCTCGCCTGGGCCGGCGGATTCCAGCTGGACGGCAGCACCAGCGTGAACACGCTTCCGCGACCGGGTTCGCTGTCGACCTCGATGTCGCCGCCGAGGCGACGCGCGAGTTCGCGCGAGATCGACAGGCCGAGCCCGGTGCCGCCGAAGCGTCGACTCGTTCCGGCGTCGCCCTGCTGGAAGGCCTCGAAGATCATCGACAGCCGCTCGCTCGGCACGCCGATCCCGGTGTCGCGGACCGCGAACGACAGCCGTCCGTCGGGCCGCATCGAGACGTGCAGCCGGACCTCGCCGCGCTCGGTGAACTTCACCGCGTTCGACAGCAGGTTCTTCAGGATCTGCGCCAGCCGCAGCGAGTCGGTGACGATCGCCGCCGGCACCCCCGCTTCGACCTCGATGCGCAGCTCGAGCCCCTTCTCGCGCGCCATCGGTTCGAAGGTCGCGCGAAGCCGCTCGATCAGCACCGCCATCTCGACGCTGCCGGGATGCAGGTCGACGTGCCCCGCCTCGATCTTCGCCAGGTCGAGCACGTCGTTGATCAGCGCGAGCAGGTCGCTGTTCGATGCGTGGATCGCCTTGGCGTACTTGACCTTCTCGCTGCTGAGCGAACCGTCCTTGTTGTCGGCGAGCAGCCGCGACAGGATCAGCGCGCTGTTCAGCGGCGTGCGCAGCTCGTGCGACATGTTCGCGAGGAAGTCCGACTTGTAGCGGCTCGCCGATTCGAGCTTGCTCGTGTACTCGAGCAGCTTCTGCTGCGCATCGAGCAGCTGCGACTTCTGCCGCTCGAGCTGCCGGGTCTGCTCCTCGAGCTGCACGTTGGTCTGCTCGAGCTCGCCCTGCTGCGCCTCGAGCCGCGCCTGCGACGCCTCGAGCACGCGGCTCTGCTCCTCGAGCTCCTCGTTCGAGACGCGCAGCTCCTCCTGCTGCACCTGCAGCTCCTCGCTCTGGCGCTGCGTCTCCTCGAGCAGCTCGACCAGCTGCTCGCGGTAGTGCGCCGCGTTCAGCGCGACGCCGATCGTCTCGCCGACCGAATCGAGGATGGCGACGATGCGCGCCGTGTCGAGACCCGGATCCAGCGAGCCGAGCTCGACGACACCGGCGACCCGACCGTCGGCGCGCACCGGGGCGACGACGAGACGCACCGGCGTACTCGCGCCGAGCGCGCTGCGCACCGGCAGGTGGCCTTCCGGCACGTGTTCGAGCACGCGCGTGGCGCCGTCGGCCGCCACCTGGCCCGCGAGCCCTTCGCCGATCCGCAGCCGCGACGCGACCGCCGGTTCGTCGAGCGCATGGCCTCCCGAGCGCAGCAGCGTCGTTCCGTCCAGCCGATACAGCACGCCGGTGTCGGCGCCGACCAGGCGCGCGAGCGCTCCGGTTGCGTTGCGGCCGATCTCCTCGGACGACTGCTCGCCCAGCAGCGCCTGCGCGACGACCGAGCGCGCCTGCTGCTGCCACAGCGTCTGCGCGACCCGGTTGCGCATCACGATCACGTGGCGGATCGCGGCGGCCATCACCCAGAAGCTGATCACCGCCGCGGACCGGTTCACCGACGACAGCGTGCGCATCGCGTCGTTGGCGAGCTGCGCCTTCTCGGTGTAGCCGACGAGCACCAGCAGCGATGCGAGCAGCGCGACGATGAGCGGCGCACGCTCGTCGTCCTGCATCAGCGCCGCGGCGATCGCGAGCACGTACAGCGCCCACGGCGCGTAGCCGAGCGGGGAGACGAGGTCGATGACGAAGACGGCGACCACGAGCCCGCCCATCGCGAGGACCGACGAAAGGGACGTCTTCGAAAGCGGGCGTTTCGATCGGGTCTTCATCGGGCCGGGGGACCGTCGGGGCGCCGGGTGCCCCGCCTGCTTTTAACATGCGAGGCGCCGCGCAGGTAAGCGCGGGACCCGCAGGCAGGGTCGGTCAGGGCTTCTTGCCGCCGCCCAGCAGGGCGGCCACCGCCCGGCGCGGCCGCCGCGCCGCAGCGACGCGCTCGGCGCCGGCCGCGGCGTTCTCGTCCACCGTCGACGGCGCGGCCGGCACGTAGGGCTCGAAGAAGAAGGGATCGTTCGAGTAGCCGGCGAGCGGTGCATGCCGGGCCGCTTCGCGGCCGCCGCCCTGGGCCGGTCGCGCCGAGCGCGTGCGGCGTTCCCCGCCCGCCTCGCGCCGCGCGCCTTCGCGCGAACGCGCCGGCGAGGCGACCGCGAGGCCTTCCGCGGGCAGCTTGCGCCCGAGCAGCTTCTCGATGTCGGCCAGATAGCGCTCGTCGCCGCCGGTCATCAGCGAAAGCGCGAGCCCGCTCGCCCCGGCGCGGCCGGTGCGCCCGATGCGGTGCACGTAGTCTTCGGCGTTGTACGGGAGGTCGTAGTTGATCACGGCGGGCAGTTCGGCGATGTCGAGCCCGCGCGCAGCGACGTCGGTGGCGACGAGGACGACGATCTCGCCCTTCTTGAACGCTTCGAGGGTCGCCAGGCGTTCCTGCTGCGACTTGTCGCCGTGGATCGCGGCGGCGTTCAGGCCGTCGCGCTCGAGCAGCCGCGCCAGGCGCCCGGCGCCGATCTTCGTGTTCGTGAAGACGATCACCTGCGCGAGCTCGCGCTCGCGCACGAGCTGGGCGACCGCCGCCCGCTTCGCATCGAGATCGGCCACGCGAAAGATGCGCTGCTCGACGTTCTCCGCGGCCGCGTTGCGCCGCGCGACCTCGATCACCTCCGGATCGTTCAGGAACGACGAGGCGAGCCGGCGGATGTCGGAGGAGAAGGTCGCCGAGAACATGAGGTTCTGGCGCCGATCGGGCAAGGCCTGCAGGATGCGCTGGATGTCGGGCAGGAAGCCCATGTCGAGCATCCGGTCGGCCTCGTCGAGCACGAGGATCTCGGCCTGCGCGAGCGAGACGGTCTTCTGGCCCATGTGGTCGAGCAGCCGCCCGGGCGTGGCGATCAGCACTTCGCATCCCTGGCGCAGCGCCGCGATCTGCGGCTTGATGTCGACGCCGCCGAACACGACCGCCGAGCGCAGGCCGCTGTACTTCGCGTACTGGCGCACGTTCTCGTGGATCTGGTCGGCGAGCTCTCGCGTGGGCGCGAGGATGAGGGCGCGCACCGGGTGGCGCGCCGGCGACGCGCTGGTGTTCGCGTGCGCCATCAGCCGCTGCAGGATCGGAAGGGCGAATCCGGCGGTCTTTCCAGTGCCGGTCTGCGCGGCGCCCATGACGTCGCGGCCTTGCAGCACGACGGGAATCGCCTGCGCCTGGATCGGGGTGGGTTCGCGGTAGCCGAGTTCGGTGACGGCGCGCAGGATCGGTTCGGCGAGGCCGAACGAGTCGAAAGTCTTGCTCAACAGGGTGGCCGATGCGGAGCGCGCGGGGTGAGGCGCGCGGTCGGTGAAAACCGCCATTGTCCGCCTTTCGGCGGATCAAGGCAAAGCCGGCGGGCACAGCGGGCAACACCGTGCCTGGGCACGGTGGTTGCTGCGCGACTACACCCTTCCCCGCGTAGTCCAGCGAGCCGTATTCGAGAGCCGTTCCCGCCCGGTATGCGCGTCGCCCGCAGCGGTACCTTGCTCGCCCTTGCGCTGTTCGGCACGTTGCCCGCCGGATGCTCGTCGCTGTTGCCCCGTTCCTCCGACGCGACGCAGGTCGAATGGAAGACCTTCGAGGAGGCGCGTACGGCGTTCGAGGCGATCGAACCCTTCCGCACCCGCAAGTCGACGCTGATCGCCAACGGCTTCGATCCGTACAACAACCCGTCGGTGACCATCCTGTCGTACCCCGAGATCGTGCAGCGTTTCTCGGCGGGCAACGCGCTGGAGCGGGAGGAGTACGAGCACGGCATCCGCAGCTGCCTGGTCGCGGGCAGGGCCTGCAGCGGCTACCAGATCGCGGTCAAGCGGGTGAGGCACAACCGCATCGGCAATTTCTGGCTCGACACGCTCGGCTTCCTTCGTCGCACGAACGTCACCGGCTGGAGCTTCAACGCGATGATCCTCTTCGTCGACGACCAGGTCGTGTACACGGTGTACAGCGGGCAGCCGAACCTGCACGAGATGCAGGTGCGTCGCAATCCGCTCGGGCCGCTGCAGAGCATCGGCGACGCGATCCGGATCCGCTGACGCGCGCCGCGGCAGGCATCGGCGGGCCGG
>JBIQJM010000093.1:0-12817 GCA_044507525.1 Burkholderiales bacterium | reverse complement strand
TGTTCGCCATCGTCGGCGACGGCTGCTTCATGATGACCTGCATGGAGATCGTCACGGCCACCGTGCGCGGCCTGGGCATCGTCTGGTTCGTCTTCAACGACGGAGAGCTGTCGCAGATCGCGCAGGCACAGCAGATGCCGTACAACCGCAAGCCCTGCACGGTGCTCGGCGCACTGAACGTCGAAGGCGTCGCCATGGCGACCGGCGCGGCCTACGTCGCAATGGACTCCGAGGCGCGGATCGGCACGGCCATCGACGAGGCGCGCCGCCTGGCGCGCGAGGGACGGCCGACGATCGTCGACGTGCGCATCGACTACTCGAAGCGAACGGCATTCACCAGCGGCACTGCGGCGTCGACGTTCCGCCGTTTCCCGCTGTCGCAGCGCATCCGTTTCGCGGCACGCGCGCTGGTTCGGCGTACGACGGGCTGAACCCGCCGCACCTGCGGCGCGGCGCGCCGCTCAACCCTCGCGCGAAACGACCCGCTGCTCTTCGGGACGCTCGTCCACGATCCCGCGGAGCGAGCCCAGCGGGTCGTGCGGGCCGGCGGCGACCTGCGCCCTGCGCGCGAGCCGGATCTGCTCGTCCCTCGACTCCTCGATCCACTCGCGCCACACCGCCATCAGCACGGCGAGGATCACCGGGCCGATGAACAGGCCGACCAGCCCGAACGCCGCCAGCCCGCCGAGCACGCCGAACATGACGAGCAGGAACGGAATGCGCGTCGCGTTGCTGATCACGAGCGGGCGCACCAGGTTGTCGACCCAGCTGACGATCAAGGTACCGTACAGCAACAGGCCGATGCCGTTGAACATGTCGCCTTCGACGATCAGCCAGGCGCCGATCGCGCCCCAGACGAACGGAGTGCCGAACGGGATCAGCGCGATCGCTGCGGTGATGGCGCCGAGCAGCACCGGTGCACCCAGGCCGAACCACCAGTAGCCCAGGCCGGCCACGAAGCCCTGCGCGATCGCCGTGAGCAGCAGCCCCCACACCACCGCCGTCGTCATGCTGCCGACCGCGGCGAGATAGGGGTCGACGCGTGCGCCGAGAAAGCGGTGCAGGACGAGCTGCGCCTGCGCCAGCACGCGCTCGCCGTCGCGGTACAGGAAGAAGACGGTGATCAGCGCGAAGCCGAGCTTGGCCGCATTGCGCCCGAGCCCCCCGACGATGTTCAGCGACTCGGCGGCACGCGCCTCCACCCAGCCGGCGATCTGGCCGCGAATCGCCGCCGGGTCGCGCGCGAACTCGTCGAGCAGCTGCTGCAGCCAGGAACCGACCAGCGGAATGTCGGCGAGGAAGCCGGGCAGCGGGAACTCGCCGCGCGCGAGCACGCTCGCCGCGGTCGTGTAGAAGCTCGCCAACTCGCTGCGCAACAGCAGCGCGACCCACAGGAACGGCAGCACGAAGGCCGCGGAGAGCAGGATCGTCATCACCAGCGCGGCGAGCGTGTTGCGGCCCCCGAACAGCTGCCGCGTCCGCACGACCAGCGGCCAGGTGACGTAGGCGAGGATCAGCGCCCACGCGATCGGCGCGAGGAACGGCCGCATCACCGCGTACACCAGCAGCAGCAGCCCGCCGAGCAGGATGCCGAGCACGACCCGGTTCGACAGGCTGCGAAAGGCGAGGCCGCTCATTGCGCGTGCGTTCGCGACGGCATGCCGCCGCCCGAATCGTCCTTCATCGATGCTTCCCAACGAAACCCGCGCGCGCGTTTCCCCGCCGGGCAGTGCTGCGCAAACCCGTCCATTGCCGCGCGCGCGATCATGGCCGCAACGCGCCCGCGAGGTCAACCGCGCACCGCCTCATTCGCTTGATCCAGATCGTCGCGATCGCGTACATCCGAACGTAGCATGCTCCGTCATGCGATTCTCCGCCCGTCGATCCCGGCTGTGGAACTGGATCGTCCTCGTGACGATGCTGTTCTCGACGCTGGCGCCCGCGGCCGGCGCCTTCGCGAACCCGTCCGACGGCGCATGGATGCAAGTCTGCACGGCGGCCGGAACGACCGCCGCCGCCGGGGAACCCGGCAACGCGGATTCATCCGACGAGCGGGGCGCGCAGCCGCGCACCGCCTGCGTGTTCTGCCTCGCCGGTGCACACGGCGCCGCGCTGCCGGCGCCACTGCGCTTCCCGCATCCGGCGCCGGTGGCGGCGCTCGCCACGCCTCGTCGAGGCCTGCTGCTCCCCGCCGAAGCGACCCCGCTGCCCGCGGCGCCGCCGCGCGCCCCTCCGGTTTCCTGCTGACCCGGTCCCGGCCCCCGCTCAGGCGGGCCCTGCGCACGACCTGCGTGCGCGCGATTCCGACCCGGACGATCCATGCCCTTCGGCAGGCGAACCCGAAGCTTCACGATCTGGCTGCTGTGCGTCGCGCTGACGGCGAGCGCACTGCTGCCGTCGTTGTCGTACGCGCTCGCGCGCGCGGCCGGCGTCGAAGCGACCGAGATCTGCACCGGCACCGGCATCGTGCGGCCCGCCGCGAGCGATGCGGCCGTGCAGCGGAAATCCACAGCGCCCGCCGGCGACGAGGACGAGCGTCCGTCCGGCTCGTGCGCGTGGTGCCTGGCGCAGGCGGGCTGCGTCGCGCTGCCGCCGCCCGAACGCACCGCCCACGGCGTCGCGCCGCCGATCGCCTACGCATCCGCCCCTGATCCGCTCGACTCGACCCCGCGAGCCCGTTTCGTCCCGAGCGCGCAACCGCGCGCCCCTCCGCGCTGAGCCGCGCGAGCCGGCGGTGCACCCGTCCTCAAACGGGTGAACGCCCGGCTGCCGCCGATCCCGCCACGAAACGAAGCCGCCGCATCGTCGCGCCTGCGACACGCGCCGCGGCAACCCTCGAAGACCTCGTCTTCGTGCTCCTTGCAGGAGAGTCTCCGGGTGCTTGTCGAGTTCCGAAACCGGGCGCTTCTGGCCGCGCTGTGCGGGCTGGCTGCGCCCATCGCATGGGCGCAGGAAAGCGCCGAGACCACGACGCTGCGTCGGGTCACCGTCACCGATTCGACGATCGAAGACCGCTTCGACGTCGACGATACCGATCCCGTCTCGCGCGTGCGCTTCGATGCGCAGGCGGTCGAGCGCCACCATGCGAAGAACCTGATCGAGATGCTGCGCTCGGTCCCCGGCGTGACCGCCGACCTGCAGAGCGACGGCGAGACGATCAAGATCAAGCTGCGCGGCATCGAGAACCAGCGCTTCATGGGCGAGAAGCCGGGCGTGGCGATCGTCGTCGACGGCGTGCCGGTGTTCGAGCGCACCGGCAAGGTCAACGTCGACCTCGACAACATCGAGCGCATCGAGGTCGTCAAGGGCGGAGCCTCGTACCTGTACGGCGACGACGCGCTCGCCGGTGCGGTCATCGTCACGACGAAACGCGGCGCCGGACAGCGCGGGCTGCGCTTCGACGCCGACCGCGGCGCCTTCGGGTATCGCCGCCATCTGCTGCACGCCGGTCACGCCGGCGATGCGCTCGTCGCGCACCTGCAATACGCCGAGCGCGAGCAGGACGGCTACTACTTCCTGTCGTCTTCGCGCGCGCGAACCTGGTCGGGGAGCCTCCAATACGCGCTCGACGAACGCAGCGAGCTCGCCTTCGGCTTCGAGCGCTCCGCGCGCTTCCGCGACCGCGAGGGCAGCGTCACCGGCGTCACGGCGGCCAGGACCGACCCGCGCGGGCGCAACGAGGGTCGCGGGTACACGCGCAACTTCGACGTCGAGCTCACGCGCTGGAACCTGCGCTGGTCGCGCGACCTGGACGAGCGCAGCAACCTGCTCGCGGTCGTCTACGAATACCGGGACGAGACGACCTACTGGTCGGCGCCGATGCGCTTCGATGCGTCGGGGCAGCCGACCACGAACGTGCTCGACTACAGCACGCTGAACGACTTCCGGCAGGCGCAGCGCGGAACGAAGGCCGAGTACCGCGCGACCTTCGACGCGTTCGCGCTGATGGGCGGCATCGACCTGCGTCGCAACGCCTTCGAGAACGAGGCCGTCGCGCTGAACACCTTCCGCACGACGCCGCACGGCGCGGCGACACCGGCCGGAACGCTGCTGAGCGACGACCGGACGCGCGAGCGGATGCGCGCCGCCTACGGCGAAGCGAAGCTCGCGCTGGGCGCATCGACGGTGGCGACGTTCAACGTACGGCGCGACCTCGTCGACGTCGACTTCGACGCCGCCGCCGTGGCGGGCAACGGCCATCGCGCGGTCTCGAACGGTCGCTCGTTCCAGGTCGACAGCTACCGGGCCGGTCTCACGCATGCGTTGAGCGACACGAGTTCGATCTTCGCGTCGGCATCGACCGGTTTCCGCCTGCCGACGGCAGAGCAGCTGTTCCGCGGCGAGACCACGACGAATGCGTTCGTGCACGGCAACGCCGACCTGCGCCCCGAGAAGGCGATCAGCCTCGAGTTCGGGGCGCGCCGGAGCGTGCAGCTGGCCGGATGGGCGACGACGCTCGGCGCGTCGATCTTCCAGATCGACCGCGACGGCTTCATCCTCGACAGCAACGGACAGTACGCGTCGTCGAACACGACGATCGGCGGAGGATCCCAGTTCCGCAACATCGGCGGCGCGCGCAGCCGCGGCATCGAGCTCGATGCGCGGACCTCGCCGCACGCCGGCTGGGCCTTCGAGGCGGCGGCCACCTTTCTCGACGCGCGGTTCACGCGCTACGACAACGCCTTTCTCAGCCTGGGCAACGGCAACGGAAGCTTCGTTGCCGACCCGAGTGCCGCACAGCGCGCGAACCCGGCGTTCTGGCGCAGCAACTACACGGTGGTCGCGCACGACAACACCGGAAGGCGCATCCCGCGCACCCCGCCGCGCATGCTCGATCTGCGCGCGCACTGGTTCCCCGCGCCCGGCTGGATCGTCAGCGGCGAGATCGACCATCGCGCGGGCTCGTGGGCCGACGAGATCAACCAGGAGCGTTGGCCGGGCCGCACGCTCGTGCACCTCGGCGTGCGCCACGAGACGAAGCTGCCGGGCGGGTCCGGCGTGCGGCTGCTGCTCTTCGCACGCGTCGACAACGCCTTCGGCCGGCGCCACTGGCTGATCGCCCGCGGCAGCAACGACGCGAACTTCGACGGCGTCTACGACGCAGAAGACGTTTCGATCGTCCCCGACCCGGGCCGCATCTGGCGATTCGGCCTGTCGCTGCAGTACTGACGGAGACTCGAATGGATCATCTACGCGCACTGGTCGACTGGGGCGTGCTCGGCGCACTCGCCGCCGCGAGCGTCGTCGCGCTCGCCATCGCCGTCGAACGATGGCGCTACATCGCGCGCATCGACGCCGCGGCCTACGCGAGCCGCGTGCGACTCGAAGCGGACCTCACGACGCGACTGGGCTGGCTCTCGACGATCGCAGCGAACGCGCCGTATCTCGGGCTGCTCGGCACCGTGCTCGGGATCATGCTGACCTTCGAAGGCCTCGGCGCCGGCGGCGGTCTCGACGCGCGGACGATCATGAGCGGCCTGGCGCTCGCGCTGAAGGCGACCGCCGCCGGCATCGCGGTGGCGATTCCCTGCGTCGCCGCGAACAACGCGCTGCGCCGGCGCGTGCGCGAGCGGCTCGTCGACTTCGACGAAGCGCGCGGAGGCTGACGCGATGAACGACGACGAATTCGGCGAGATCAACGTCGTGCCGCTGGTCGACGTGATGCTCGTGCTGCTGGCGATCGTTCTCACGACGGCCAGCTTCGTCGCCAGCGGACGCATTCCGGTCGAACTGGCGAGCGCCGCGAGCGCGACGGCGGCGCGCTCGGCGCCGCTCGTGCTCACGCTCACGCACGACGAACGCCTTCACCTGGACGACGAGCCGGTTGCCGATCTCGCCGCCGCGCTCGCCTCGCGCGCCCGCGACGAAGCGGTCGTCGTCCGGGCCGACGGTCGGCTCGCGCTGGCGAAGTTCGTCGAGCTCGTCGACCGCGTGCGCACGCTCGGCTTCGAGCAGGTGAGCCTCGAGGTGCGGCGCCCGTGAGCGTGGCGACTGCCTCGATCGCTCCGCGCGACTGGTTCGTGTCGCTTGCCGTGCACGCGGCCGTGCTGCTCGCGGCGATGCCGCTGGCCGCTGCGCTCGGCGAGGTTCCGATGCGACCGGCGCCGCTGCAGGTGCCGATCCGCTGGGTCGAGTCGCCCGCGGTGCCTGCGGTCGTCGAGTCCGGCGTTGCCGCGCCGGCCTCGCGATCCGAAGCAGTGCCGACGCCCGCCGAGGAGGCGAAACCGGATTCGAATCCGGCGCCGAGTGCGAGTTCGAATCCGACGCCGAGTGCAAGACCGACTCCGAAACCGAAACCGGCCCCCAAACCGGCGCCGGCCCCGACGCCCCAGCGGGCGTCGACGGCAACGCCGCCCGTCGAGCCCGCTTCGGCCGTCGCGCATGTGCGCGAGAAGCCGCGGCCCGACCCGCGCCTCGCCGAATCCGACGAGGCCGCCGTCCCGGCCGTGTCCGAGCCGGCTCGCTCGGCAACGCCGTCGGCACTCGAGCCGGCCCGCTCGGCAGCAGCGCAATCCCCGACCGACGACACGCACTCCGTCGCCTCCGCCGCGAGCGGCACCCCGACCGCACCGGCCCCGGCGGCCGCGGCCCCCTCCCGTTCGCCCGCTCCCGACGCGTGGCGTGCCGATCTCGAAGCGCTGCTCGCGGCGAACAAGCGCTACCCGCGCCAGGCGCGCCGCATGGGGCAGCAGGGCGTCGTCACCGTGCACGCGCGCTTCGCGGCGGACGGCGAGCTGCTGCGCTGCGAAGTCGCCGCGAGCTCCGGCTTTCGCGCGCTCGACGAAGCCGCATTGCAGCTCGTGCGCAGCGCCGCCGAGCAGCTGCGCGCGAGCCAGGCACCCGGCCGCCTCGCCGAAGTGCGCGTACCGATCTCCTACGAACTCAACGGACGCGGCACATGAAACTCCTGCGAATCCTCGCGACCTTCGCCGTCGCCTTCGTCACCGTCGTCGCAGCGCCGGCCTGCGACGCCCGGTCGTCGACGAACGCTACTGCCGACCCGCGCCTGAAGGTGGCGCTGGTCTCGACGAAGATGGTGCTCGAGCGCAAGTTCCGCCTGCTCGCCGACGCGGCGCGCGCACAAGGCGTCGAGCTCGCCTGGACGCGCGTCGACGTCGACGGCGCCGAAGGCGTCGCCCGTGCACTCGATCGTGCGCGCTTCGTGCTGATCGACGCGCCGCGCGCCGACGATCGGGCCCTCGTCGAGCGCATCGCCGGCGAGCGCCTGCGCGACGCGGCGCTGCCCGGCGTGGGCATTCACGTGATGAGCCCGCCGACCCGCCTGCAGGCGCTTCGCGTCGACGGCGCGGTCGCGCAGCGCGTCTTCGACTACTACGTCGGCGGCATGCGCGGGAACCACGAGCGGCTCTTCGGCTACCTGCGCGCCCTCGACGCCGGAGACGGCAGCGAATCGTCGGTGGCGCCGCCGATGCCGCTGCCGACGGCCGCGATCTATCACCCCGATCACGAAGCCGTGCTGTTTACCCAACTGCCCGGGTACCTGGACTGGTGGCAGCGCCGGACGGGACGAGACTGGCGCGAGCGTCCGGTGATCGGCATGGAGATCTCGTCGAGCTTCCTGTCCGATGGACAGACGCGCGCGATCGACGCGACGCTGCGCGCGCTCGAAGCGGGCGGTGCCCTGCCGATCGTCTTCTACCGGGCTTCGCGCACCGCGCGCGCAAGCGCCGACGCCGCGGCGCCGGCGAGGCGCCCCTCACCAGCCGCCGTCGACGAGGGATACCCGAATCCGAAGCCGGTCGATCCCCCGGTGCGCGACGAAGCCCTCGTCACGCTCGACGGACGACCGGTCGTGCACGTCATGCTCGTGCACACCTTCCTCGGCATCGACCCCGACGCCCGCAAGGCCTGGCACCGCTCGCTCGACGTCCCGGCGATCCCGATCCTCGCGTACCGGGGCGGCACGCGCGACGACTACCTCGCCGATCCGGTCGGCGTGACGCGCTTCGAGCTGCCGTTCACGCTGACGAACGCCGAGTACGCCGGACTGCAGGACCCGGTGGTGCTGGCGGCGAACGAAGGCGGCGAGCTCGTGCCGATCCCCGAGCAGCTGCAGATGCTCGTCGAGAAATCGCTTCGCCTTGCACGCCTGCGCACGACGCGCGACGCCGACAAGCGCCTCGCGCTGTTCTACTGGAACCATCCGCCCGGGGAAACGAACCAGGGCGCGTCGAACCTCAACGTGCCGCGTTCGATCGAGCATCTGGTCGAGCGCCTGCGCGCGCACGGCTATTCGATCGAGCCGGCGACCGAGCACGCGCTGATCGAGGCGGGCGCGGCAATGCTGCAGCCCGCGTACCGCCCGGGCACGCTCGATGCGCTGATGAAGACCCGGCACTGGGCCTTCCTGCCGCTGGCCGAATACGAGCGCTGGTACGCCACGCTGCCGGCGCAGGTCCGGACACGCATCGACGACGCCTGGGGTGCACCGGGAGGAAGCCGCTGGATCGCCGAGCGCGACGGCGTGCGCGGCTTCGTCGTTCCGCGCCTGGACCTCGGCGCGCTCGTCGTGCTGCCGCAGCCGATGCGCGCGGAAACCGCCGCCGGCGGCGACGAGAAGAAGCTCTTCCACGACATGAAGATGCCGCCCAACCACTTCTACCTCGCGGTCTACCTGTGGGTGCGCGAGCGGCATGCGGCCGACGCGATCGTGCACTTCGGCACGCACGGAACGCAGGAGTGGATGCCGGGCAAGGAACGGGGGCTGTGGGCCTGGGACGATCCGAACCTGCTGGTCGGCAACGTGCCGGTCGTCTACCCGTACATCGTCGACAACGTCTCGGAGGCGCTGCACGTGAAGCGCCGCGGCCGCGGCGTGATCGTCAGCCACCAGACGCCGCCCTTCGCACCCGCCGGGCTCGCCGACGAGCTCTTCGCGCTCGACGCGCTGCTGCGCGAGCACGACGCCGTCGACGAAGGCCCGGTGCGCGAGCGGCTGCGCGAACGCATCGTCGAGTCGGCGCGCGAAGCCGGGCTGCTCGCCGACCTCGGGATCGACGACGGCACGTCCGCAGACGACTTCGAGCACGTCGCACGGGCGCTGCACGGCCATCTCGAGTCGCTCGGCGCCGCGCTGCAGCCGCTCGGCCTGCACACGCTCGGGCGCGATGCGCCGCGCGAGCACGGGGTGAGCAACGTGATGCAGATGCTCGGCGAAGCGCTGTACGAACGCACCGCGCCGGGCAGCGCCGCCGACGCGTTCCGCGGCGACTATCGTGCGCTCGCCGAAAGCGCGCCGTACCGCTTCGTCGACGAATACGTGTTCGACGACGCGCGCGCGACCGATTCGATCGAGGATCCGGCGCTGCGCGCGCTCGCGAAACGCGGGCGCGAACATCGTGAAGCGTTGCGCGCCGAAGGCGAGATCGATGCGGTGCTTCGCGCGCTGTCCGCCCGCTGGGTCGATCCGTCGTACGGCGGCGACCCGATCCGCAATCCGGATGCGCTGCCGACCGGACGCAACGTCTACGGTTTCGATCCGTCGCGCATCCCGACGCGCGCAGCCTGGGAGGCCGGCAGGGCAGCGGTCGACGAACTGGTCGACGCGCATCGCGCAAGCCACGGAAGCGCGCCGCGCAAGCTCGCGTTCACGCTGTGGAGCACGGAGACGATGCGCCACCTGGGGATCCTCGAGGCGCAGGTGCTGTACGCGCTCGGCGTGCGCCCGCAATGGGACGCGGGCGGCCGCGTCGTGGGGGTCGAGCCGATCCCGCTCGCGGAGCTCGGCCGGCCGCGCATCGACACGGTGATCTCGATCACGGGCCTGTACCGCGACCAGTTCCCGAACGTGATGGAGCTGCTCGCCCGTGCCGTGGTGCTCGCGGCGTCGCTCGACGAGCCGCCGCCGGACAACCCGGTGCGCGCGAACGTCGAGCGCGTCGCCGGGACGCTCGTCGCACGAGGCGTCGACCCGCAGGCTGCGCGCGACGCCGCGCTCACGCGGATCTTCGGCAACGAGAGCGGCGACTACGGAACGCGCCTGCCCGACGCGACGCTCGCCTCCGACCAGTGGGACGACGGCGACGGCAAGCTAGAGCGGCTCTACCTGTCGCGCATGTCCTGGGGCTACGGACCCGATCCGTCGCGCTGGAGCACGAAGCCGCGCGACGCCGCAGGCGGGGCGGTCGACGCGTACGCCGAGCACCTGCGCGGCACCGACGCGGCGATGTTCTCGCGCTCGTCGAACCTGCGCGGGCTGCTCGACACCGACCATCCGTTCGAATACCTGGGCGGCCTCTCGAGCGCGGTGCGATTCCTCGACGGCCGCAGCCCGCAGCTGTACGTCTCGAACCTGCGCGACCCGAAGCAGGCACGGCTGCAGAGCGCGTCGACCTTCCTCGCCACCGAGCTGCGCTCGATCTACCAGCACCCGAACTGGATCGCGAAGATGCGCGACGAGGGCTACGCGGGGACGCTGCAGCTCTTGAACGCGGTCAACAACTTCTGGGGCTGGCAGGCGATGGACCGCGACGTCGTGCGCGACGACCAGTGGCAGGCGTTCCACGAGATCTACGTGCAGGACCGCTACCGGCTCGGCACGCGCGAGTGGTTCGAGCAGGCGAACCCGGCGGCGCTCGCGCAGATCGCCGAGCGCATGCTCGAGGCGATCCGCAAGGGCTACTGGCGCGCCGACGAGGCGACCGAGCGCGAGCTCGTGCAGGCGTGGCGCGAGATCGCGCAGCGACACGACGTGCACACGACGAACGAGACCTTCGTCGCGCACGTCGAGAAGCTGGCGCAGGGCTACGGACTCGACGCGATGCAGGCGCAACAGGCACCCGCCTCGCAGGATTCCGTCGAGGCGGCGAAGCCCGCGTCGCCCGAAGCTCCACCCCGGGATGCCGTTCCGGTCGACGAAGCGCCGCTCGAACTCGTACGCGGACAGGAACTGCGCGAAGTTCCCCGAGAGCCCCGAGAGGACACGCCCTTCGCCTGGCCCTACGCAGCCTGGATCGCACTGATCGTGGCAGCCGGCGCCGCCGCGCAAGCCTGGGGCGCATGGCGCGATCGCCGCCTGCCGATCCCCGCCGCCTGAAGCGCCCGCGCCTCGGCTTCCTTCTCCCTTTCCCTTCTCACCTCGCCATGCCCGCATTCGAATCCTTCCTCTACGAAATCTCCCGCTTCTTCCTGGCGCCGGTGCTCGTCCTGCTCGCGGCGATGTTCGCGTATGCGCTGTACTGCCTCGGTGCGCTGCTCGCCGAGTCGACGTTGCGCGCCGTGCGCGGACACGGGCGGCGGCCGCTCGCGCGCTGGCTGCACGCGCGGCCCGATGCGAGCGTCGAAAGGCTCGAGCTGCACGTGCTGCGCCGCCTCGAGATGCAGCGCATCGTCAGCCGCACGGCGCCGATGCTCGGGCTGGTCGCGACGATGATCCCGATGGGCCCGGCGCTCGTCGCGGTCGCGTCGGGCAACGCGCAGGGGATGGCGGAGAACCTGGTCGTCGCGTTCTCCGCGGTGATCGTCGCGCTGCTGTCGGCGGCGATCACCTTCGTCGTGCAGTCGGTGCGCCGCCGCTGGCTGCTCGAGGAGCTCGATGCGCTGCTCGGCGCGCGCGGAGCGCGCGATGCGTGAGCGGCGCATCGGCATCGACATCCTGTCCGACGACGACGGCGACGATCCGATCCTGAGCGTCGTCAACATCGTCGACGTCTTCCTCGTCGTCATCGCAGTGCTGCTGATCGCGGTGATGGAGAACCCGCTGAATCCCTTCGCGACCGAGGACGTCGTCGTGCTTCGCAACCCGGGCGAGCCCGACATGCGCATGCTCGTGCGCGAGGGCAAGGAGCTGAAGGAGTACCGCTCGTCCGGACAGATCGGCGAGGGCGAGGGCGCGAAGGCCGGTACCGCGTACCGCCTGCGCAACGGGTCGATGGTCTACGTCCCCGAGCCGGGGGCGTCCGACCGGCCCTAGGGAGGCGCCGCCGAGCGTGCGCGCCGGCGCAGATCAGGCTTCGTGACGACGAAACCGGGCGCTGAGGGTCGACGCCTTCATGCGTCCGCGCCGACAGCGATCGCCGCCGCGCTGCGCGCGTGCAGCGCCGCCGTGTCGAAGACCGGCAGCGGCGAGTCCTCCGGGCCGATCAGCAGCCCGATCTCCGTGCAGCCGAGGATCACCGCCTGCGCGCCGCGCCCGGCCAGGCGCCCGATCGCTGCACGGTACGTCGCCCGCGATCGGCCTTCGACGATGCCGACGCACAGTTCCTCGTAGATGATCCGGTGCAGTTCCTTCCGCTCGCCTTCTTCCGGAATCAGCACGTCGATGCCGTGACGGTCGCGCAAGCGGTCGCGATAGAAACCCTGCTCCATCGTGAAGCGCGTACCCAGGAGCCCCACGCGCGAGAACCCCGTGCGGCGGATCGCCTCGGCCGTCGGCTCGACGATGTGCAGCAGCGGGATTGCGACGGCCGATTCGATCGCGGGCGCCACCTTGTGCATCGTGTTCGCGCACAGGACGAGCAGCTGGGCGCCGGCCTGCTCGAGCGTGCGGGCGACCGCGGCGAGCATCCGTCCCGCCTCGTCCCAGCGGTCGTCACGCTGCAGTTCCTCGACCTCGTGGAAATCGACGCTGTACAGGATGAGCCGGGCCGAGTGCAGGCCTCCGAGCCGCTCCTTCACCGCCTCGTTGACGTGGCGGTAGTACAGAGCGGTCGATTCCCAGCTCATCCCGCCGATGAGGCCGATCGTCTTCACATGCTGCGCCGGTACTGCCCACCGACTTCGAACAACGCGCTCGTGATCTGTCCGAGCGAGCACACGCGCACCGCGTCCATCAGCACCTCGAAGACGTTGCCGTCGG
>JBIQJM010000092.1:0-12845 GCA_044507525.1 Burkholderiales bacterium | reverse complement strand
CGTCGCGACCGTCTTGCGGAAGTTCGGCGCCGGCACCTCGAAGGGCAGCGTCATGAAGCGCTTCAGGAACGCGCTGTCGTCGGCCAGCGCGCGCTGGTACTGCGCCTCGCGCATCAGCACGATCTCGTGCTGCTGCGACGTGGAGATGCCGTGCTTCTTCGCGACGTTCTCGGCGGTCTGCAGCATCGAATGCCGGCCGAGCGGATCGCAGCCGAAGTTGTCGAGCACCCAGTCCTCGGATGCGCCGGTGCCGCCGGGGCCTTTCGGGTTCGGGTAGTACAGGTGCGGGCCGTTCGACGTGCGGTCGCAGTTCACGACCAGCGCCGTCTCGGCCATGCCGCATTCGACTTCCTGCACGGCCGCCAGCAGCGTGCGTACGCCGGTGGCGCAGGCCTGCATCATCGTGGGGCCGCCGGCGGCCTTCGCGCCGATCATCCCCGTCAGCCACGGAAGGCCGTAGAAGGAGTGCTTCTGGGGCACCGAGAAACCGAGCACGCCGTAGTCGAAGCGTTCCGGGTCGATGCCGCGCTTCTTCAGCTCGATGCGCGCCACGTGCGCGGCGAACTCGATGCTGTTCAGGTTCGCGAAGCTGCCCTGCCAGCGCGTGAAGGGCGTGCTCCAGTAGGCTCCGTACGGGATTTCTGCGCGGTAGTTCATGCGGTTTCCTCGTCCTGCAGTCCAATGGCGACGATGAAGGCGTGGCGCGCCTGCATCAGGTGTGCGTGCATCGCGTCGGCGGCCGCGTCGCCGTCGCCGGCGCGCAGCGCCCGGGTCAGGCGGGCGAGCCCGTCGAGCACGATCGTGCGGATCGCGTGGTCGTCGAGCGTGAGCGCGGCGATGTGCTGGAGATGGCTGCCGTACTGCTCGATCGCGCGTACCAGGCGGCGGTTGGGCACTAGCGCGAGGCAGGCCGCGCGGAAGCGAGCGTGCGCTTCGCGAAAGGCCGCGACGTCGTTGGTCTCGTGGGCGTCGGCTGCGGCGGCGAGCGCTTCCTCGATCGGCGCGCGCACGGAATCGTCGCAGCAGCGCGGCGCGATCCGCCGCAGAGCGGCCGTCTCGAGCAGGAAGCGGATCTCGTAGATGTCCTCGGCGTCGTCGATCGTGAGCGCCGGCACGGTGAAGCTGCGCCCTGAGGTCACGAGCAGGCCTTCGCCGGCCAGGCGGGTGAGCGCCTCGCGCACCGGCGTGCGCGACACGCCGAGCTGCTGCGCGAGCTGCACTTCCTGCAACGGCTGGCCGGCGGCGATCCGGCCGCTGCGCAACTGCGCACGCAGCGCCTGGTAGACCTGGTCACCCAGGCCGGGGGCGCGTTCTACGGGGGCGAGGGCGGGGACCAACGGTGGATCTGCGGACACGAGCGGTTAACGTCGACGGGATACTGTATACATTGGACGGAGGCGTGTAAAGCGCAGCGGCTGCGGGCGGGGAAATCGGAGGCGCGGAGGGCGCCCAGGGGGCGGCGAGGGGCGAGGCGGCGAGGCGGTGCCGTCGTCAGCTGCGACGGCGTCCGGCTGCGTGCCTCACCGCTGGTGGAACTCGTCCCACTCGATGTCGGTCCACCATTCGGCCTCGAGGCCGTCGCAGGTCTCGCCGTAGGCCCTGCACATGAAGCAGCCGTCGCCGCGCGCGAGCACCTCGTCCTCGATCGGCGGATAGCGGTCGAGCAGGCCCTCGGCGCCTTCGCGAGCGGCGGCTTCGGCCTCGCTCATCGGCCGATCGGGCAGCTCGCGGATGCCGCAACGGCGAAGCCGGTCCACGCTCTCCGGGTACAGGACGGAGTTCTCCGCGTCGATGTGGCGCCAGAGCGCGTGCGAGTAGCGGATCGCGAGGGCCCGAAGCCCGAGGCGATCGTCCTCCGTCTGCGGTCCCTGCGCGAGCAAGGGCGCCATCTCGCGCAGCCATTGCTCCATCTCGGCGTGCTCGTGCAGCACGGCATGCACGGGTCCGCGGTCGCGGGGGAGGTCGGCCTGTGTCACGAGCGCATCGAGGAGAACCCGCTCCTCGCGTTCGTGGTGGAAGCGGCCGGCGAAGTCGGCGAAGAACGCGACAAAGCGTCGGCCGTCGCCGGGCTTCGCGGTTCCGGCGACGAGCGCTTCGACGTAGGCGCGGAAGGAGCCGAGCGTCTGGTCGATCAGGACGTGCTCTTGCTGGAGGGTGTCGATCAGCTTCACGATCGGTTCGTCCGGGTGTGCCGTGCAGGCTGACGGTTCCATGTCCGCGCGACGCTCCACGATTCTCACACTTCGTGAAACGCGAGGAACTGATCTTCGTCAGCCGCTTGCCCGGCGTTCGCTCTTCCGGAATACACGCCGGCCGCTTGCCCAGTCCGGCTTTCGTCGAAGCGTCCTGCAGCCGGTCGCAGCGAGCGCGAAGACGGTACTCATCCCCCCGGCTTCGGCGTCGCCATCCTGGAACCGAAGCGGGCGGCGACGAACTGGGGAACCGAAATGACCGTCATGAAGATCAGCGCGAACGGCAACAACGAGAGAGAACTGCCGTTGAGCAAGGCACCGAGCGCCTGGCCGCCGGCCATCCAGAGTGCCCAGCGCCAGGGCTTTACCGGAAACCGATAGCCGATGACGAAGGCGACGATGCACATGAAGGGAATTCCCAGCACATAGTAGGAGGCGTCGTCCCACGCCTCGTTCCTGCCCGTCGCGAGGACGATCGCCAGGTAGACGACCAGGCCGCAGAGGAAGGAAGCGGCGGCGGGGAGCAACTCAACCGCCCACGCGGTCGAGCCGCTTCTTCGTGTTGCGATGCTCGTCCTCGGTCTTGTGTCGGAGCTCGGTGCGGGCCGGCAGATACAGGTACATCGTGCTCATCAGGTAGTCGATCCTCTCTTGCTGCTCGGGTGTCATCCGGTCGTATTCGGAATCGGGGACGACCGCGGCACGATCGCCTCCGGCCTGCTGGAATCGCTTGGTGCGCCGGGCCGAGGCCTCACTGCACTCGTCGAAACGATTGCTCAGCGAAAGAAACACCTGGCGCCGCGCACCGCCGATTTCCGCGTCCGTCGGGTCCGGAGGCTTGCAGTCGTATTCGTAGGCGTCGAACCGATCCGCGATCTTCTGGAACTCGGCGTCCGTGAAGCCCATTCCCGCGGACCGGCTGTTGTAGTCGTCGACGGCGTCGTTCATCAGCGCCCGCGCGGCCTCGACGCGGGGCCTGAGGAGAGCGAGTTCCGCTTTCGCCACTTCGACCAGGGCTGCGCGGTAGCGCTCCTTCTGTTCGGCGGACATGGCTGCGACCAAGCCCGGGGAATCCGTGAGCTCGAGCGCGACGAACGCCTGGATCCTGGCGTTGTAGGCGTCGACGCACGCCTGCCACGATTCGATTCCCTTGCGAAGCTGGGCTGCCGCGGCGTGGTTCTCGATGCGGAACTTCCGTGTCAGCGGCGCGGAGCATTCGTATTGAAACGGTATCCGGGGGTTCTTCAGCAGGCGCTGCATGTCGGCGTCGGGGATTGCGGCGGATACCGGCGTCGCAAGCGCGAGTGCTGCAAGCGCAACCAGGCTTCGGGCGAAGAGTGCAAGGTGCGGCATCGAAAGTGATCATTCCTGCAATGCATCGATCGGGAGTAGCGGCGCCGGCGTTCGTCAGGCGCCGGGACCGCTCGTCGTTGCGATGGTTCGCGTTCTCCGGCTCGTCGGTCCATCGAGAACCGACGAGCGTTCCGGGCGAACTGACGCCGCGCGTTGACCGGGAGCGGAAGGGTCGTTCAGCGGGATGCGTCACCGAGGTGCGCGCGCCTGGCAAGCCCGCGCGGATCACCGCGGTTTCTGCGCTCGGAGAATGTCGACGGTATCCCGTACGGGTGATGTGTCAGGTCTTGGTGTTGGTCTTGTGGCGCCCCACGTGCGCGATGACTACCTTGCGAGTCGGCTTGTCCCAATGCAAGTGGATCGAAAGACAGGTGTCCGCTTGCTTGGCTCCGATGGTGATGTGAGGGGAGATGTCCACCTCCTGGCCGTTGTACGTGGCGACGTACTCGCCACCCCACTTGTTGCGGGAGGTTTGAGAGATGTCGTCCTTGTAGTCGAAGCCGCGATCCCGAAACAGCGCGCGGATCGGCCCCGGATTGCGGCCACCGGCCAGTCCGGCTGCCCACAGGCGAGCGACCTCTTCGATTGCCTGAAGTGCCTGCAGCGCTCGGGTGGGAGTGCGGTACGGAGACGACCGAGCCGACTCCAGGGCCGAAGGCAGGAATTCGGAGTGCGTCGCTTGCTGTCGGGCGGCCTCGACTGCATCGGCGACGCTCCCGGGCTCGTCGGAGCCATCGTCCTCGACCGGGTCCTGGGGAGCTTCGCGGGTCGGTGACGGCGCACCTGCCATTGCGGACAGGTTCTCGCACAGCGTTCGATTCTCGGAGCGCAGTTCGTCGAGGTCGGCTTCGGCTTTCCTGAGCTTGCCCTCCGTGTCGATCAGATCTTCGAGCAGCCGCTCGGAATCCGTCGAGGACTCAGCTCGGCGCGTCGCGCGCTCCTCGTCTTCGACCTGGCGACGGAAGGACGTGATCTCCGGCGGCTCGAAAAAGCGGAATGCCGAAGCTTCGGCTCCGAGGGCGAACAGCTGAGAGGAGAGGTCGTCGGTGTGCCGTAGCTCCTTCAGCCGCCAAGGCATCCAGGAAGGATGCTTGAACGGGTCATCCCGAAGCGAGAGGCCGGGCCAGTAGACGCGGGTGGCTCCGGCGTAGCAGGAGAACGCCTTGCCGAGTTCCTCGGTGAGTCGAAATCCGGCCCATTTGTCCGACAGCTCGTACACCCGCATCAACCCGGCTAACCCGCTGGCCAATCTGTCCACGTCGACGAGCGGACGGTCGGAAGCGAGGTCTCGTGAGACGAGAACGACCGGAACGGACCTCATCGGGTCCAGCAGCGAGGTGCAGAAGTCCTCTACGGCATCGGCGCGCAGCAACTGCGGATGGCTGTCGTACGGATAGCCGGCCAGGGTCGCCGTGGGCAGCGAGGTCAGGCTCCTGACGATCCTTGGCGGCCCCAGCTTGATGCTGGCCGGCTGAATCAGGAACCGCGTTCCCAGAATGCCGAGTTGAAGGGCGAATATCGTCGAGTCGGGGGCGCTGAGCATGCGAATCCGGATGCTCCAGGCCAAACCCTTGTCGTAGTCATCCGGGTAATGCCAGTCGAGCTCGATCAGTCTGGTATGTGGATCGCCGGCACGGGCAAAAACCGTGCTGCGAAGCTGGTGCTGGTCGGCGGGCTCCACGGCATGGCTGCCCGGCTCGGTGAACGAAGGGGCGATAAACGCGATTCCGCGACGCTTGTACCAGCCCGCCACCCAGGCAGAGAGCTGGTTCATCGCGCTGCGTGTGTCGTCCTCCGACGTGAGGCCGATCGTCGTGGCGTATACGGTTCGCATGCGAGGCGGTTTAACGGGCTGCCTGGATTGAGGATGTGCCGGAAGACGAACCTTGAGCGCCGGGGTCGGCCGCGAAAGATCCGGACCAGCCGCACGCGGCCGAGGCTGCAAAGAGCATCAGCAAGTTCGCATCTTTCCGTCTTCGCCGCGGCTGACTTGGTCCGGCGGCCGCCGAGATTCTCATTGCTCAATATGATTCGCCGATGCATTGATCGGCGTTTTTACTTCTTTGCTCGGCTCGTTGAAGTCGCACGTAGCGATCCGGCCGATGACCGAGTACCCGCCTGCAAAGATTACGAACGCTGCGATTACAAACATTATTATGGAGGTCCACATGCACAGGACCGATGCGCGACAGACGCATGGAGGGTCGTCCCTGAAGTCGAGTAGCGAGAGCGGAAACTTAGTGCAAGGTGGCGGTTTGTAGTTATGCCGCTCAAACTCGAGCGAGCATTTTCGTCGCAGCCGAAACTGAACAATTGCCGTAACCAAACCAAACTGAAATAACAGAAGTCCCCAAAGAATAGCCTTAGAAAGTGGCACATAGGCCGGGTTCTGGAACATCGTTGGCAGAAACGCCAACAGGGCGATCGAGCCCCCTCATGCATGAGCAATAGCCCCTTACCAGTTCGGTGTCGATCTGAGACCGGCGAGACTCGCCATCGGACATCAACATCCTCCGCCTAACGTCCAAACTCAGCGCGGCGCTCGCGACGCGTCCGCTACAGCGCCCTGTTGGGCCGCTAGTCCCGAACCCGCTTCAGACTTTGACCGGAATGGGGGGGCAGCTTCGATCTCGCTCTCGACCTTCCTGAAAATGCATTCGGGGATTACGGGACTAGAGCCTGTCAGCCGATTCCACTCATCCCGAATTTTGTCGATCTCTGCTTGCAGCGTCTTCTCATCCTGGGGGAAAGACAGTACGCGCTCCGTTTCCCCCTCCAGTTTGGCATATGTCGAGCCAGCTACTCTGTGTCGTTCGGCACGTTCCGAATCACGAAAAAAAATCTGGAGCGTGGCGAGCATTCCGCCAAGCGCCGCCACAAGCGTCCCGAGTACCAAGAACGTTGGGTCGTTCTCCAAATTAAGCTTCGTCGCGACATAAGTCAGCGGAGGGGCCGATGCCGCTAGAACAATGGTAACTACTGCGAGGACGCGACTTCGAATTTCGAAATATGAGCACGAACGATAGTGCGACCGCTTCAGATGCGTAAACCTCTTGCGCCACGTCAGCAACAAGTCGTGTGGATCTATCCGTGGGCTCATACTCGTACCCTCACCACTACTTCACTAGGTGGCTGCCCCAACGTGTTTTGTATCGGTGTGCGGCATAAACAACGTAGCGCAGGGACTCTGAGTGACCTAGTTGCTATGCCAAGTTCAGTGTACAACCTGAATGCGTCAAAATACCGTTTCTGTCGATGCCGCGGTTCCCGAGCGGCGGCCAAGCGATGATCCGGGGGCGTAGAGCGCTTGCTCTCTCAAACCCCGTTAGCGAGGAACGACTGTTCAGCCGTCGCTATCGCACTGGAGCCCGCCGTATTCGAGCGGCACGGCGGTTGTGCTGCATTGAGCAACTGCCCGCGTCTCGGCGCTCGGTCCCCACCCGAAGAACTCCGCAATCTCCTCCCTCCGCGCCGACACGTCGTTTTCGCCCAATTCCATCAACGCCCGCGTAAAGCTCGACTCGAACAGCAGATAACTCGCAAAGGCCGCACCCCGCAGATCCCCCGTCAGGCTGCTCACCCCCACCGACCGCAGCAGCCCCCGGATCGTCACCGGCAGCGCATGCACGTGCTCCGCCGCGATCCGGTCGACGCGTTTGCTTGGCGTGATCGCGAGCACCTCGATTCGCCGCATTCCGCTGCGACGCGCTTCTTCTTCGGGCAGCGCCGCCAGCAGGTCGTTCAGCCGCTCGACGCGTTCGATGTCCGCCGTGAGCGTGTCCAGGAAGATGCTCGAGAGCGCGTGGCCGGCGATCTGCGCGAGGTTCGGGTAGTCGGGCGAGATCAGCGTGCCGTTGGCGGGTTCGTTGGTGCGCGCCGAGCCGATCACCAGGATGCGCTGCGCGCCCAGGTGGATCGCGGGCGAGAGCGGCGCGGTCTGGCGCATCGAGCCGTCGCCGAAGTACTCGGGCACGTTCTGCACCGGGATCGGCACGGCCGGGAACAGGAAGGGGATCGCCGACGAGGCGAGCAGGTGGTCGGTCGTCAGTTGCGCGCGGATCGCGTGGCGTTGCGAGCGATTCCAGGGTTCGATCGGCCGGTGCGACTGGTAGAAGACGGCGTGCCGCCCCGACGAATAGCTGGAAGCGGTGACGGCGACCGCATGCAGGAATTCCTCGCGCAGCATGCGATCGAGCCGTTGCAGGTCCATCGCTTCCGCGAGCAGTTGCGCGAGCGGGTCGTTGTTCAGCAGCGACCTGGGCCGCGCGCGATGCCATCGTGCGATCAGCCATCCGAGCGAGAGCATCGACAGCCACTTCGCGCCCGACTCGATCACGCGGATCGAATCGGTGCGGTAGACGTGTTCCGCGCGGAACTCGCGCCAGACCTTGCCGAGCCGGGCGACCGCGCCGTCGAAGTCGTCGGCGTGGCAGGCGAGCGCGGCGCAGTTGATCGCGCCGGCCGAGGTCCCGACGACGATGTCGAAGGGGCTCGCGGGAGTCCGCACGCCCGCCTGGCGGCGCAGGCGGGCGATCGCGCGCAGCACGCCGGCCTGGTAGGCCGCGCGCGCGCCGCCGCCCGTCAGGACGAGCGCCGTCTGCGTGGCCGGGACACCGGTCGACGGAAGACCGGTCATCGGCGCAGGGATCGCGACCGCAATCCTCCGGTCGAAACGGGAAGTGCTGCTCTCGTGTGTGCGGTCACCGCCGCAGGCATGCTCCGCTCGCGCGCGAGCTCGGTCCGCTGCATGGCTCCTTGCCGGCAGTGAGGTCGTCAATCCTTTCTATCGACAGATCGGCGGCACAGTTGATGGTGCGCCGGCCGTCGGGGCGCCGATCGACGGGCTTGCTGCCGATCGGACGCGCGAGCCCGCCGAATCGTTCCGGCCGGGCATCGGGCGCGTCGGCGCCCCGGCGCGATTCTACGAGCTCGCTGCTTCCTGCCGGATTCGCGCGCGCGCACGCGACCCGTAGCGTTCCGAGTACACCCAGGTGAACTCGGCGCCGAGCAGGAAGATCTGCGCGGAGTAGTAGACCCAGACCATCACGATGACGATCGATCCGGCGGCGCCGAAGCCCGAAGCGATGCCGCTCGTGCCGATGTACAGCCCGATCGCCCACTTGCCGATCGTGAACAGCGCCGCCGTGACGGCCGAGCCGAGCAGCACGTCGCGCCAGGCGATGTCGACGCTCGGCATCAGCTTGTAGATCAGCATGAAGATCGCGCTGAGCAGCCCGAAGCTCACGACGAAGTTGATGATCTGCGCAAGCCACTCCCAGCCGCCGAACACCGGGGACCACCAGTTGCCGAGCGCCGAGATCGCGGCGCTGGCGACGAGCGAGACGATCAGCAGGAAGCCGAGCGAGAGGATCAGTCCGAAGGACAGCAGTCGCGTGCGGATCAGTCCCCAGATGCCGCTCGGCCTCTGCCGGCGCGGGCTGCGCCAGATGCGGTCGAGGTTGCTCTGCAGTTCGCCGAACACCGTCGTGGCACCGACGGCGAGCAGCGCGATGCCCACGATGCTGCCCAACGGTCCCTTGCCGCTGACCTCGACGCTCGCGAGCAGGTTCTCGACCGCCGCGGCGCCGTCGTCGCCGAGCAGGCCCTGCAACTGCCCGAACACCTCGCCGCGGGCCGCGTCCTCGCCGAACACCAGGCCGGCCACCGAGACGACGATCAGCAGCAGCGGCGCGAGCGAGAACAGCGTGTAGTACGACAGCGCCGCTCCCATGCTCGGCGCGAAGTCCTCGATCCACGACGAAACGGTGTCGACGAGCAGCCGGTAGAAGCCGCGCAGCCCGCGCGGCGGGGCCTGCGTGCGCCGCAGGTCCGCGTGCGCGGCGCGTCGCGTCGCTTCGCGCGCGTGCCGCGTGCGGGCCGACTCGCCGGGGATCGCGACGCCGCCGAGCGCGGCGCTCGCGGCGCGCGCGACGTTCTCGATCTTCAGCGGCTCCGCCGGACGGCGGCTCCACAGGCGTGTCGCGGCGAAGGCGGCCCCGAAGGCGGCGAGCGCCGCGGCGACGGTGGGTGCGAGGGAGGGAAGGGCGGTTCGGGGCACGATCGTTTCCGTTCAGTTCGTGCTCGCGTCGGCGCCCAGCGCGCTCACCGGTGCGGTGCGCGGAGCGGCGAGGCGCGCGAGCAGTTGCCACAGCTGCGCGGTGCTGTCGTCGAGGTCGAAGCGCCGCAGCGCGAGTTCGCGCGAAGCCTGCGACATGCGCCGGCGCGTCGGCGCCGACCCGAGCAGCTCCACCACCGCGTCGGCGGCGGCCCGGCAATCGCAGTGGCCGGCGAGAAAGCCCGTCGAGCCGTGCACGACGAGGTCGGGCACGCCGCCGACGCGGGTGGCGACGATCGGCACGCCGCAGGCCATGCCTTCCATCAGCGCGAGCGGCATCGCTTCCGAGCGCGAGGTCGAGCACAGCAGGTCGAGCTCGCCGTACAGGCGCGGCATGTCGTCGCGCAGGCCGGCGAGGTGCACCTGTTGCTGCAGCTCCGCTTCGTCGATGCGTCGCTCGAGCTCGGCGCGCATCGGGCCGTCGCCCACCATCACGAAGTGCGCCTGCGGCGCGGCGCGGTGCGCGATCGCCGCGAGCTGCACGAAGAGGTCGGGCCCCTTCTCCCAGGACAGGCGACCGACGAAGCCGACGAGCGGCGCGTCGGCGGGAACGCCGAACTCGGCGCGCAACGCGCCGGACCGCTTGCGCAGCGGCTGGAACGCGCCGGTGTCGACGCCGTTCGGCACGAAGCAGATCCGGTCGGCGTCGACGCCGAGTCCGAGCGCCTGCAGGTAGGTCTGCCGGCATACGGCGTGAATGCGCGACCCGGTGCAGCGGTGCACTTCGAGATCGCCGGTGGTCAGCTGGCGAGCGTGGATCGTGGTGACGACCGGCTTGCCGGTCATGCGCCCGGCGAGCGCCGCGAGCATGTGCGCGTTCGGCAGGTGCGCGTGCAGGACGTCGACGCCGCTCGCCTGGATCAGCGCGCAGGTCGACTGCAGCGAGGCCCAGCAGACGTCCTCGGGCGGCATCGAGACGACGACGGGCTCGACGTCGAGCGCGCGCAGCCGCTCGGTGAGCGGACTCTCGAAGGGGCACAGCACGCTGGCCCGGAATCGGTCGGCGGGCATGCGTTCGAGCAGTCGCAGCACCCAGGTCTCCATGCCGCCGACGATCGCGTTGCCGAGCACCTGCAGTACGTGGATGCGTTCGCCCGACATCAGCAGCACCCCGGTCGTTCGGTCGTGCGCGACCCTTCGCCGTCGCGCGCGTCGCTCGGAACCGCGGAGCCGCGCCGCAGCCACGCGGCGGCGGTTCCGCTCCAGATGCGCTCGCGTGCGGATGCGTCGACACCGATCTCGTCGAGCAGCGCCTCGACCCAGCCGCGCCGCTCGGCGATCGTCCGGCCGCTGCACGGCAGGAAGCAGTCGCTGCCGAACTGCAGCAGTTCGGCGCCCAGCACCTGCAGTGCGCGCTCGAGCGCTTCGCGCCGGTACGGCGGCGGCGGGCCGAAGGAGATGTCGAGGCGGAAGCCGCAGTCGTCGGCGGGCACGCCGTGGATCCGGTCGATCAGGCCGACGGCGATCGCCTCGTCGGTCCACGGCCAGCCGAGGTGCGCGAGCGTCACGCGCGCGCCCGGGTGGTCGCGCAGCGCCTCGAAGAAACTCGGGCGGCAGAAGCGACCGGAACGTCCGTCGATGAAGATGCCGCTGTGGAAGAGGACCGGCAGCTCGAGTTCGGCGGCGACCGCGAAGGTGGGCTGCACGCGCTCGTCGTACGGATACCAGCCGGTGGGCACCATCTTCGCGCCGCGCAGGCCCCACGACTCGACGCAACGGCGCAGCAGTTGCGGCGCGCGTTCGTCGCGCGGATCGACGACCGCGAGTCCGGTGAGCCGGTCGCCGTGCCCGGCGACGAGCGAGGCGAGGTGCCGGTTGCCGCGCGCGAGCGATTCGAAGTCGTCGAGCGAATAGCCGTCGCCGAGGAAGGGCGCGAGCAGCACGCCGTGCTCGATTCCGGCGTCGTCGAGCGAACGCAGCACGTCGTCGGCGCGCTCGCGACCGGTGCAGTGGAGGTGCGCGTCGATGATCATCGGGTCAGGCCGACGCGGAATGCACGCGCAGCGCCTGCGCCGCCATCGCCTGCTCGCAGGCGCGCTTGCCGGCGATGAACGCGTGGTCGGAGTTGTAGTACTCCCATTCGCTGTATCGGCCCGCGAGGATGACGCCGAACTTCGCGAACCAATCGCGGATCCGCGCGACGTTCGCCGCGCGCGCGTGGTCGTAGACGACGTAGGCGTAGGGCATGTCGACCTGGTTCGCGACCAGTACCGGGTCGTCGGCGCCGACGATGCCGACGCGCCGGCAGTCGTCGATCACGCGCTCGACGAGCGCGGGGCCGTCGCAGGGCAGCGGCTTGTGCGCGCTGTACGAGATCTCGCAGATCAGCCCGAAGCCGCCCGGCGGATTGTTGTGCGGGCTCGCGTTGCCCTGCAGGAAGATGCGGTGGAAGACCGTGTCCTCCGGGTAGTAGATCCAGTGCTTGTCGGACAGCTGCGCGCGCCCGATGCCGAGGTTCACGCAGCGCACCGACACGTGCCGCAGCGCCGCCGCCGCCTGGCGCACGTCGTCGGGCGCCTCGTCGCCGCAGGCGGCGACGAGCTGCGGCAGCGGCATCGTGCTGATCAGCGAGTCGAAGCCGACCGAACGGCCGTCGTCGAGCCGCACCGTGCGCGCGGCGGGCGAGACGTGCAGCACGTTGGTCTGCAGCGCGAGCTCGCAGCGCAGGCGAGGAACGAAGGCGTCCATCAGCGCCTGGAAGCCGCCGCGCAGCGGATAGCCGAAACGCGCGTTCGGGCCCATCGGCGCCGGGGTCGGCACGAGCGCGCCGCGGATCATCTGCGCGAGGTCGGGCAGCGGAACGCGTCCGCCGAGCCACGAGGTTTCGATCTCGTCCAGCGGGACCGCCCACAGCTTCTCGTTGTACGGCACCGCGAAGTGCTTCGCGATGCCCGCGCCCCAGACGCGGTGGATGAACTCGAGGAAGTTCGACGGAGGATCGCAGGGCTGCCGCGCGCCGTCGCCGCCGAGCGCGCCGAAGCGCGCCTCGATCGCGCCGATCAGGCACTCCTCGAGCACCTGCGGCGGCAGGCCGTGCAGCGATCCCTGGAACGGATAGCGCGTGTGCACGCCCTTGCTGTAGATCCAGGCTTCGCGGTTCTGCCAGTGCAGGTTCGCGCCGAGCAGCCGTTCGTACAGCTCGAGCACGTACGGATCGTTCGAGAACATGATGTGGCCGGCGTAGT
>JBIQJM010000091.1:10293-13044 GCA_044507525.1 Burkholderiales bacterium | reverse complement strand
GCGAGCCCGATCCAGAACATCGGCGCCTACGGCGTCGAGATGCGCGAGCGCTTCGAATCGCTGGACGCCGTCTCGCTGCTCGACGGTTCGCACCGGCGGTTCGACGCGGTCGATTGCGGCTTCGGCTATCGCGACAGCATCTTCCGGCACGCGCAGGGCCGCGAGTGGGCGATCGTCGCGGTACGCTTCCGGCTCGCACGCGACGCTCCGCTGCGGCTCGACTACGGCGAGATCCGCGACGAGCTGCGCGACGGCGGCGTCGAAAGACCCGCCGCACGCGACGTCGCGCGCGCCGTTTCGTCGATCCGTCGACGCAAGCTGCCCGACCCGGCGGTGCTCGGCAACGCCGGCAGCTTCTTTCGCAATCCCGTCGTCGACGCGCCGGTCGCCGATGCGCTCTCGGCGCTTCATCCGGCGATGCCGCGTTTCGCGGTCGCGGCCGACGACGGCACCGCGGCCGGCGGCGCGCGCGTGAAGCTGTCGGCCGGCTGGTTGATCGAGCGCTGCGGCTGGAAGGGATTTCGCGACGGCGACGCCGGCGTGCACGAGCGGCACGCACTGGTACTCGTCAACCACGGCAACGCGACCGGCGCGCAGGTCTTCGCGCTCGCGCAGCGCATCGCGGAATCGGTGCGCGACCGCTTCGGGATCGAACTCGCGCCGGAACCGACGATCGTCTGAAAGGGCGTGCATCGACGCGTGACGCCGCGGCCGCCGCTGTTGGCGCGCCTCGTGCAGCCTCGGCCCGCGTCGTGCCGCGTCAGCCGCGCCGGAACACCCAGGTCGACTCGTTCGACGCCCGGGGCTCGAAACGATAGCCGTCGACGTCGAAGCCCTGCAGTTGCACCGGGTCGTCGATGCGCCGATCGATCGCGTAGCGCGTCATCGTGCCGCGCGCCCGCTTGGCGGCGAAAGCGACGACTTTCCATCCGTCGGGGCGCCGCTGCTGGAACACCGGCTGCACCACGCGCGAACGCAGTCCGGCGAGCGCCTTGAAGTACTCGACCGAGGCGAGGTTCACGACCACCGGGTGGCGATGCGAGGCGAGCTCCTCGTCGACGACGGCCGACAGCCGGTCGCCCCAGTACGCATAGAGGTCGGCGCCCTTCGCATTGCGCAGCCGCGTGCCCATCTCGAGCCGGTACGGCTGGATCAGGTCGAGCGGGCGCAGCACGCCGTAGAGCCCCGAGAGGATGCGCACGTGGTCCTGCGCCCAGCCGAGATCGGATTCATCCAGGCTCGGGGCGTCGAGCCCCTCGTAGACGTCGCCGGCGAAGGCGAGCACCGCCTGCCGCGCATTGCGGGTGGTGAACGGCGGCTTCCACTGCCCGAAGCGGGCGGCGTTCAGCGCCGCCAGCGGATCGCTGATCGACATCAGCGAAGCGAGCTCGCGCGTGTCCATCTTCTTCAGCAACTCGACGAGCGGCCGCGACTGGGCGAGGAATCGCGGCTGCGTGTGGCCGGCTACGTGCGGCGGCGATTCGAAGTCGAGCCGCTTCGCGGGGGACAGGACGATCAGCATGGCACGCGATGATGGCACGAAAGCGCGTCTCCGACCCGCTCTCTATAATCGTCGGCGACGGTCCTCCCCCGCATCGACATGAACGCACCCGCATCGCCCGCAGGCCCGGCCCTCGCCACGAAACTGCCGAAGGTGGGCACGACGATCTTCACCGTGATGTCCTCGCTCGCCGCCGAGCACGACGCGGTGAACCTCGGGCAGGGCTTTCCGGATTTCGACTGCGACCCCGCGCTCGTCGACGCGGTTGCCGATGCGATGCGCGCCGGCCACAACCAGTATCCCCCGATGGCGGGCGTCGGCGCGCTGCGCGAGCGGATCGCCGAGAAGATCGAGGCGGTGCACGGCCATCGCTACGATCCGGCCGACGAGATCACGGTCACGGCGGGTGCGACGCAGGCGATCTTCACGGCGGTGCTCGCCGTCGTGCGCCCCGGTGACGAAGTCGTCGTCATCGAACCCGTCTACGACAGCTACGTTCCGTCGATCGAGCTGGCGGGCGGAACGGCGGTCGCGGTGCCGATGCGGGACGATTTCCGCGTCGACTGGGCGGCGGTGCGCGCGGCGTGCACGGCGCGCACGCGCGCGATCCTCGTGAACTCGCCGCACAACCCCACCGGGACGATCCTGCGCGAGCCCGACCTGAACGAGCTCGCGACCATCGCCTGCGCGCACGACCTCGTCGTGATCTCCGACGAGGTCTACGAGCACATGGTCTTCGACGGACAGCCGCACGAGTCGGTCAGCCGGTATCCACGGCTCGCATCGCGCAGCTTCGTGATCTCTTCCTTCGGCAAGACCTTCCACGTCACCGGGTGGAAGCTCGGCTACTGCGCCGCGCCGGCGCCGCTCGCCGCGGAGTTCCGCAAGGTGCACCAGTTCAACGTGTTCACGGCGCACGCGCCGACGCAGCACGGCATCGCCCGCTACATGAGCGAGTCGCAGCGCTGGCGCGAGGTCGCGGCGTTCTACCAGCGCAAGCGCGACCTGTTCCGCGACGGCCTGTCGCGCACGCGCTTCCGCCTGCTCGACTGCGAGGGCACGTTCTTCCAGCTCGTCGACTACAGCGCGATCTCCGACCGCAGCGAGACCGACTTCGCGAAGTGGCTCACCACCGAAGTGGGCGTCGCCGCGATCCCGCTGTCGGCGTTCTACGAGCGTGCCGTCGAGAACCGGGTCGTACGCTTCTGCTTCGCGAAGACCGACGAGACGCTCGAACGCGCGCTCGAGCG
>JBIQJM010000091.1:0-10193 GCA_044507525.1 Burkholderiales bacterium | reverse complement strand
CTGTGATGCGGATGGCGAGACTGTGATGCGGATCGCGCGCATGAAAGTCGCAGACGGAACCGGCAAACCGCCACGGCGCGCCTGGATCGCGGCAGCGGGCGCCGTCGCGCTGCTCGCCGGCTGCAACGCGTTGCCGCCGTCGGACCTGGAACCGCCGCGGCTTCGCTTCTCCGATTTCCAGATCGACGAGCTGGGCCTGACCGACATCCGCTTCGTCCTCGCGGTCGACACCGAAAATCCGAACCGGGTCGAAATCCCGCTGCGCAACGTCGATTTCTCGCTCGAGCTGCTCGGCCAGCCCTTCGCCGACGGGAGGGTGCTCGATCGGACGGTGACGCTACCGGCCCTGGGGGAACGGACGATTCCCGTGCGCTTCACGGTGCCGACCGCGCGGCTGATCGGACTGCTGCGCAAGATGCGCACGGCCGAGCCGGCACAGTGGAACTACCGGCTGTCGGGGTCGGCCACCTGGGGTTGGAGCGGGGTTCCGCTGCACTTCGACCGCAGCGGCGACCTCGAAGTGCTGCGCGAGCTCGACGAACTTCTTCGGACGCCGGCGCCGCGCTGAGAACCCGTCCCGGCGACACCGGCGCAGCGCCGCACCGAGCTGCCTCGGCCGCAGACTTTCAGGCTTTCGCGTCGCTTCCGTTGACCGACGGCGACCGCGCTTCGGCCTCGCCCGAGACGGGCGCGGTGCCGGTCGCTTCGTCGGGCGCAGCGGGCGCTTCTTCCGGTCCGGGCGATTCGAGGCGGCGCTTGAGCTTCTCCTCCTTCTTCTGCTTCTTCGCCAGCTCGCGTTGTCTCTTCTGAAAAGCGTAATTTGGCTTGGCCAACGGCATTCCTCCAACGAATCGAACAGGGTAACAAATGCCGGCGTTGCGCGAAGCGTCCGTCTACGACGCTTCGGGAGGACGGCGCAGCGACTTGATCCGGCCGCGTCGCGTCTTGTCGTCGACGCGACGCGCACGCGCGGCGGCGGTGGGCTTCGTCGCCCGGCGCGGCTTGGGCACGTGCGCAGCGAGATCGACGAGCGCCTGCAGCCGCGCGACCGCGTCGTCGCGATTCTTCTCCAGGCTGCGAAAGCGCTGCGCCTTCACGACGACGACGCCGTCGGAGCTGATCCGCCGGTCGTCGAGCGCGAGCAGACGCGCCTTCACGCCTTCGGGCAGCGACGAGCGTGCGATGTCGAAGCGCAGCTGCACGGCGTTCGAGACCTTGTTGACGTTCTGCCCGCCGGCGCCCTGTGCGCGAATGGCGGTGAACTCGACCTCGTCGGGGTCGACCCGTAGCGCATCGCCGATCGCCGCCATGGTTCCCGATTCCTTCCGTCGGGTGAAAGCATACGGCAGGACGTCGCTCCGACGCGTGTCGAAGGTCCGGACCGCCCGATCGTGCCCGAAGACCCGGCGGGCGGCGCGCACGGCTGTCAGAATCGAGGCGATGCGCATCGCCCGCGAGCTTCCGCCCGACCCTCCCTCATCGATTCCGCCCGCCCGGCACTCGTTCGTCGACGACACGGTCGCCTTCGCGTCGGCGGCCCTCCTGGTCTCGCTCGGCATCGCGTTCTTCGAGCATGCGCGACTGGTGACCGGAGGCACCGCCGGCCTCGCGCTGCTCCTCTCGTACCGGTTCGAGCTGCCTTTCGGTGCGGCCTTCCTGCTGATCAACCTGCCGTTCTTCGCCTTCGGCTGGACGCGACTGGGCCGCTCCTTCGCGCTGCGCACCGGATTCGCGGTCGCGCTCGTGTCGGCAGTGAGCGCGCTGCAGCACCGCTGGCTCTCGTTGGGGGCCGTGCAGCCCGTGTGGGCGGCGCTCAGCGGAGGCCTGCTCGTCGGCGTCGGCCTGCTGATCCTGTTTCGCCATCGTTGCAGCCTCGGCGGCTTCAACGTGCTCGTCCTCTGGCTGCAGGAACGATACGGCTGGCGCGCGGGCTGGGTGCAGCTCGGCCTGGACGCCGCGATCCTGCTGCTCTCGCTCGGCACCGTGGGCGCGGGGACGATCGCACTGTCGCTGATCGGCGTCACCGCGCTGAACGTGATCCTCGCGGTGAACCACCGCCCCGGGCGCTACATGGCGGTGTGAGGGCACGCAGCACCGGCTTCGCGGCGGTCGTTCCGCCGCGGGCCGCTGCGACCGCGCTCAGATCCAGGTGCGCGACAGCGTCCCGAGCCAGCCCAGCAGCGCGAATGCCAGCGCGCCCAGCACGGACAGGATGAGGAACGCCGGGATCGACGCGATCGAGAGCTTGACCAGGAAGACGACCATCGACCAGAACGGCATCCGGATGTCGACGATGCTCACCCGTTGCGGAAGGTTCGGCTCCATTCGCTCGTCGCCTCTTCAATGGCCCGCGGCTGCCTGCACGGGGCGGGCCCGCCCGCCCCGCCGCGAGAACCCCCTTTCTACTCGATCTCCTCGTACAGCGGAAGGGTGAGGAACTCGGCGAAGGATTCCTGCGTGCTCATCTGCTCGAAGATCTGCGCCGCGCGGTCGTAGGTGCCGGTGTCTCCACCCACCGTCTTCTTCACGTTCGCCAGCTCCTGCGGAATCAGCTCGCGCACGAGCTCGGGCGTGACCTTGCGACCGTCCTCGAGCCTGCCCTTCGGCGAGCGGATCCACTGCCAGACCTGCGAGCGGCTGATCTCGGCCGTGGCGGCGTCTTCCATCAGGTTGTGGATCGGCACGCAGCCGTTGCCGGCGAGCCAGGCGCCCAGGTAGTGGATGCCCACGTTGATGTTCATCCGCAGCCCGTGCTCGGTGATCGGCTGCTCCGGCTGGAAGTTCAGCAGATCGGCGGCGCTCACCTCGACGTCGTCGCGCTTGCGGTCGATCTGGTTCGGCCGATCGCCGAGCACCTTGACGAACTCCTCCATGGCAACGGAGACGAGCCCCGGATGCGCGACCCAGCCGCCGTCGTAGCCGTCGGTGGCGTCTCGCGCCTTGTCGGCGCGGATGCCCGCCATCGCGACCTCGTTCTTCTCGGGATCGTTCTTGATCGGGATCAGCGCGCTCATGCCGCCGATCGCCGGCGCGTTGCGCTTGTGGCAGGTCTTCAGCAGCAGCAGCGCGTAGGCGCGCATGAACGGCGACGTCATCGTGACCTTCGCGCGGTCGGCCAGGCAGAAATCGCGGTCGACCTTGAACTTCTTGATGCACGAGAAGATGTAGTCCCAGCGACCGGCGTTCAGCCCCGCGCTGTGCTCGCGCAGCTCGTAGAGGATCTCGTCCATCTCGAAGGCGGCGAGGATCGTCTCGATCAGCACGGTGGCCTTGATCGTGCCCTGCGGCAGCCCGAGCGCCTTCTGCGTCGCCACGAAGATGTCGTTCCACAGCCGCGCCTCGAGGTGGCTCTCGAGCTTCGGCAGGTAGAAGTACGGGCCGGCGCCGCGAGCCACCTGCTCCTTCGCGTTGTGGAACATGAACACCGCGAAGTCGAAGATGCCGCCCGAGACGCGCTCGCCGTCGACCTTCACGTGCTTCTCGTCGAGGTGCCAGCCGCGCGGGCGCACCTGCAGCGTGGCGATCTTGTCGGCGAGCTTGTAGGTCTTGCCGCCCTGCTCGAGCACCAGCTCGCGGCGGATCGCCTTGCGCAGGTTCACCTGGCCCTGGATCTGGTTCGTCCAGTTCGGCGCGTTCGAGTCCTCGAAGTCGGTCATGTAGCTGTCCGCGCCCGAGTTGAACGCGTTGATGACCATCTTGGCTTCGACCGGGCCGGTGATCTCGACGCGCCGGCACTCGAGCGCCTTCGGGATCGGCGCGATCGTCCAGTCGCCTTCGCGCACCTGCTTCGTCTGCGCCAGGAAATGCGGACGCTCGCCCTCGTCGAGGCGCTTCGCGCGCGCGACACGCTCGGCGAGCAGCTGCTGGCGGCGCGGCTCGTACTGGCGGTGCAGTTGCGCAACGAGCGCGAGCGCATCGTGGGAGAGGATCTCCGCGAACTCGGGCGTGACGGGTGCTTCGATGGTGACGCCCTGCGGCAGGCGCGAAGCGTGGTCGCTCATTTCGATTCTCCTTCGGAGGGGATGGATTCGGGGGTGCCGCGCGGGCGGCTGCGCAGACGGGCACGGACGTGGTCGACGACGTCGGTGAGCCGGTGGCCGCTGGCCGACGGCGCCGTGCCGAGCTCCTCCATCGGCGCGCCCGAGCGGTTGACCCAGAAGGTCTGGAAGCCGAACCAGGTCGCGGCGATCGCGTCCCATGCGTTCGACGAGACGAAGAGGATGCGTGCGGCCTCGCAGCCGAAGGCGGCCGGCGCCAGCGCGTAGACTTCGCGCCGCGTCTTGAAGCAGCCCACGTCGTGCGCGGACAGCACGTGATCGAACAGGCCCTGCATGCCGGCGCTGCGCACGGAGATCGCGACCATGTCCGGGTCGCCGTTCGTGAGGATCGCCAGCGGCACGCCCGTTTCGCGCAATGCGCGCAGCGCCCCCAGGTTCTCCGGAAAGGCCGACAGGCTCGCGTACTGCTTCATCAGCCGGTCTTCGTCGGCTTGCGCCAACGCGAGCCCGAGCCGGCGCGCGGAGAAGCGAAGCGCATCGTGCGTGATCTCACCGAAGGGCGCATAGCGCTCGGACAAGGTGCGCAGCCAGGAGTACTCGAGCTGCTTCTGGCGCCACAGTTGCGAGAGCTCGGCGCCGCGCCCGGGGAACAGCTGTTCGGCAACGCTCGCCACAGAATGTACGTCGAACAGCGTGCCGTAGGCGTCGAATGCGACCGCGCTGATTACCTGGGCCATGGCTGAAGTGTAATCAGCCGATTCTCGTCAATAAACAAACGAAAGGTCGATTCAGTTTTTACTTTTTTGCAATAATGGACGGCTCCGCGCGTGACCCGCCGTCGCCTGCATTCCCGGAATGGCCCGCCTCAAGCAGATCGAAAGCTTCGTTTCCGCCGCGACCCGCGGCAGCCTCAGCGCCGCGGCACGCGCCGAGGGCGTTGCGCCCGCACTCATCGGCCGGCGGATCGACGCGCTCGAGGCGCGCCTCGGGGTGAAGCTGCTCGTGCGCACCACGCGGCGCATCACGCTCACTTTCGAGGGCAGCGCGTTCCTCGAGGACTGCCAGCGGCTGCTGCACGAGCTGCGCGACGCCGAAGCGTCGGTTTCACTGGGGGGCGTGAAGGCGAGCGGGCATCTGCGCGTGACGGCGCCGGCAGGCTTCGGCCGCGCGCACGTGGCGCCGCTGGTGCCCGAGTTCCTCGATTCGCATCCCGAGGTCTCGGTCTCGCTGGACCTGACCGACCGCCTCACCGACATCGTCAACGAGAACATCGACCTCGCCGTGCGCATCGGAACGCTCGACGACTCGAGCCTGGTGGGCGTGCACCTCGCGGAGAACCGCCGCGTGGTCGTCGCGAGTCCGGAGTACCTCGAGCGCCACGGCGTGCCCGCGCACCCGGACGAACTGTCGCGGCACGCCTGCCTGACCTTCGGCACCTACGGCAACCAGCCGCGCGGCTGGCAGTTCCGCATCGACGGCCAGCCGGTGTCGATGCGCGTGTCGGGTCCGATCGAGTGCAACGACGGCGCGGTACTGCACGACTGGGCACTCGCCGGGAGGGGGCTCGCCTGGCGCTCGATCTGGGAGGTCGGCGAGGACCTGCGCCGCGGACGGCTGCGCAGCGTGCTCGACGAGTTCGCCGCCGCGCCGAACGCGATCTATGCGGTATTCGCGCAGCGGCGCCATCTGCCGCTTCGGGTGCGCACCTTCATCGATCACCTGAAGAACACCTACGGGAACCCGGCGTACTGGGGCGACCGGAGCGAGGAACGCAAAGAGGGCGGCCGGCGGCCGCCCTCTTCGGCGTGATCGGGCGGCCCGTCGCCGCCCGCGGACGTCAGCGGGTCGCCGACGAGCCGGAGTCGCGCAGGTGCTTGCCGACCAGCGAGGTCATCTCGAACATGTTGACCTGCGCCTTGCCGAACACCTGGCGCAGCTTGTCGTCGGCGTTGATCAGGCGCTTGTTGACGCTGTCCTGAAGGTCGAACTTCTTGATGTAGTCCCACATGCGCTTGACGACCTCGGTACGCGGCAGCGGCTTGTCGCCGACGATCGAGGCGAGCGCGGCGCTCGGCGTGAGGGCCTTCATGAACGCGGCGTTGGGCGTGCGCTTCTTCGCGGCGGGCTTCTTCGCAGCCGCCTTCTTCGGCGCGGCCTTCTTCACGGCGGGCTTCTTCGCCGCGGTCTTCTTGGCGACGGTGCGGGCGGCCGTCTTCTTCACCGCGGCCTTCTTCGGCGCGGCTTTCTTCGCGGTGGCCTTCTTGGCGGCCGGCTTCTTGGCCGTCGCCTTCTTCGCAGCAGGTTTCTTCGCAGCCTTCTTGGCAGTGGCCATGCTCGGTTCTCCTGGATCCATGAGTGCGGTGTTCGTTTCGAACGGCGCGTTTTCAGAGGGGAAACGCGTCATCTCCACAGGAGCGAAGCATGACTTGTCTTGCACGGGTAGCCAACAAAAACAAGCGTGCAGCGAGCGCGCCGCGTCGCTAGTGTTGTATCGGCGACGCACCGAAGCTATGCCGGTTCCGACGCGCGCGCCGCGCGCCGCCGTTCGTGCTCCTTCAGATGCCGTTTGCGCAGGCGGATGCTCTTCGGCGTCAACTCGACCAACTCGTCCTCGGCGATGAATTCCACCGCCTTCTCGAGCGTCAGCCGGATCGGCGGCGTCAGCACGATGTGCTCGTCCTTGCCCGCGGCGCGGATGTTGGTGAGCTTCTTCTCGCGCACCGGGTTGACGACCAGGTCGTTGTCGCGCGAGTGGATGCCGATGATCATCCCCTCGTAGAGCCGCTCGCCCGGCGCGACGAACATCCTTCCGCGCTCCTGCAGCTTCCACAGCGCATAGGCGACCGCCTCGCCATCGTCCTGCGAGACGAGCACCCCGTTGCGCCGGTCCTCGATCTCGCCGGCCCACGCCCCGTAGGCGTCGAACACGTGCGCCGCGATGCCGGTGCCCCGCGTGAGGTTCATGAACTCGTTCTGGAAGCCGATCAGTCCGCGGGCCGGCACGCGGTACTCGAGCCGCACGCGGCCGCCGCCGTCGGGCTGCATCGCCTGCACCTCGCCGCGGCGCCGGCCGAGCAGCTCCATCACGGCGCCCTGGTGCGCGTCCTCGACGTCCATCGTCAACCGCTCGTACGGCTCCTGGCGTTCGTCGCCGACGATCCGCAGCTTGGGCTTGGGTCGCGAGACCGCCAGCTCGTAGCCCTCGCGGCGCATGTTCTCGAGCAGGATGGTCAGGTGCAGCTCGCCCCGGCCCGAGACGACGAAGGTGTCGGTGTCCTCGCCGAACTCGACGCGCAGCGCGACGTTGCTCTTCAGCTCGCGCTCGAGGCGCTCGCGGATCTGCCGGCTCGTCACGAAGCGCCCCTCGCGTCCCGCGAGCGGCGAATCGTTCACCAGGAACTCCATCGACATCGTCGGCTCGTCGACCTGCAGCACCGGCAGCGCCTCGGCGACCTCCGGGTCGCAGACGGTCGAGCCGATGTCGACCGCCTCCACGCCGGTGATCGCGACGATGTCGCCCGCCTCGGCTTCGGGCACCGCGACGCGCTCGAGTCCGTCGAAGCGCAGCACCTGCCCGATGCGCGCGGCGACCGGCGCCGAGCCGCCCGCCTGCGGGTCGCCGTGCAGCACGACGACGTTCTGCCCGCTGCGCACGCGCCCTCGGCCGATGCGGCCGATGCCGATCCGGCCGACGTAGCTGGACCAGTCGAGCGCCGAGATCTGGAACTGCAGCGGCCCCTCCGGGTCGTCGTCGCGCACCGGCACCTGTCGCAGGATCGCCTCGAACAGCGGCCTCATCGACAGCCCGGCGGCGGCCGCTTCTGCCGGCGAGCGGACGCCGTCGGCCGGCAGGTCTTCCAGCCGTTCGAGCGCGAAACCGTTGATCGCCGACGCGTAGACCACCGGGAAGTCGAGCTGCTTCTCGGTCGCGCCGAGCTGGTCGAACAGGTCGAAGGTATCGTCGACCACGCGGTGCGGGCGGGCACCGGGGCGGTCGACCTTGTTGACCACGACGATCGGCTCGAGGCCGAGCGCGAGCGCCTTGCGCGTGACGAACCGCGTCTGCGGCATCGGGCCCTCGACCGCGTCGACGAGCAGCAGGACGCCATCGACCATCGACAGCGCGCGCTCGACCTCGCCGCCGAAGTCGGCGTGCCCCGGCGTGTCGACGATGTTGATGCGCGTGCCCTCGTACTCGACCGCGCAGTTCTTGGCCAGGATGGTGATGCCGCGCTCGCGCTCGATGTCGTCGCTGTCCATCACCCGCTCGGCCACCTGCTGGTTCGTGCGGAAGGTGCCGGACTGGCGCAGCAACTGGTCGACGAGCGTCGTCTTGCCGTGGTCGACGTGCGCGATGATCGCGATATTTCGGATGGCGAGGGTCATGGGCTCTTGCAGCCGGCGTGCGGCCGATTCGGTTCGTCCGGCTCGCTGGACACGAGCCGGTGGGGATGGAGTTCGTCGCGCTCGTGGCGTGCCACGCCGAGCAGACGCCCGTCGGCATAGACGCGCACGCGCGCGGCAGGGGTCGCTCGCCCGAGGCGCAGCTTCTGCCCCTGCGAGAAGCGCGCCGCGCTCGTCGCGTCGAGATCGACGCGCGGCAGCGACGCGAGCAGTACGTCGGGCCCGAGCAGCTTCGCGCGCCGCTCGTCGAGGGTCAGCGCGTCGAGCGCCTCCAGCGACACCGCGTCGGCGACGTCGAGCGCGCCCACGCGCTCGCGTCGCAGCGCACTCAGGTACGCCCCGCAGCCGAGCCGTTCGCCGAGGTCCATCGCGAGCGACCGGATGTAGGTTCCCTTGCTGCAGCGGATGCGCAGCTCGGCGCGCGGTGGCACGAAGCGCAGCAGGTCGATCGCGAAGATCGTCACCCGCCGCGGCGCACGGTCTACCACGACGCCCTCGCGCGCCAGCTCGTACAGCGGCCTGCCGTCGCGCTTGAGCGCCGAGTGCATCGGCGGAACCTGGTCGATCTCGCCGACGAAGGCCGTTGCCGCGCGCCGCAGCGCCGCCTCGTCGCGAACCGGCTCGCGCTCGGCGAGCACGCGGCCCTCCGCGTCGCCGGTGTCGGTGACGATGCCGAGCGTCAATTCGGCGAGATAGGTCTTGTCGGCGTCCAGCGAGTCGTGCGCGAACTTCGTCGCCTCGCCGAACAGCAGCGGCAGCAGTCCGGTGGCGAGCGGATCGAGCGTGCCGCCGTGTCCGGCCTTGCGCGCGCCGAGCAGCCGTCGCGCGCGCACCAGCGCGTCGTTCGAGCTCAGCCCGAGCGGCTTGTCCAGCAGCAGGACGCCGTCGACGCGGTCGCGGGGGTGCGTGGATCGCTTGCTCATGGATCGGGGGGCGCCGCGCGCCCGCCGCCCGAGGGCAGCGGCGAAGCCGGGCGACGCGGCGCGACCGGGTTCAGTCGTCGGCCTGCCGGCGGTTCGCTTCGTCGATCAGCTTCGACATCGCGATGCCGCGCTCGGTGGAGGTGTCGTGGACGAAGCGCAGTTCCGGGGTGGTGTGGATGCGCACGCGTCGCCCGAGCTGCGAACGCAGGAAGCCGGCGGCCCGGCGCAGCCCGGCGAGCGTCTCGGCGACGCTCGCCGCGTCGTCGGGCAGCACGCTGAAGTGCACCGTCGCGTAGGCGTAGTCGGGAGTCAGGTCGACTCCGGTGATCGTGACCATGCCGACGCGCGGGTCCTTCAGCTCGCCGCGCACGAGGTCGGCGAGCTCGTGATGCACCTGCTCGCTGACCCGGACTCCGCGGCCGCTGCCGCCGCTGCGCTGCCTCGCCATCCCGCGTTGCGCGGCACGCTCACAGCGTGCGCGCGACCTCCTTGATCTCGAAGACCTCGAGCTGGTCGCCCTCGCGGATGTCGTCGTAGCCCTTCAGCGACAGGCCGCACTCGAAGCCCTCGCGGACTTCGCGCACGTCGTCCTTGAAGCGCTTGAGCGAGTCGAGCTCGCCCGTCCAGACGACCGTCTGGTCGCGCAGCAGCCGCACCTTCGCGCCCCGGCGCACGACGCCCTCGAGCACCATGCAGCCCGCGATGTTGCCGACCTTCGGCACGCGGAAGATCTGGCGGATCTCCACGAGACCGATCGCCTCCTCGCGCTGCTCCGGCGACAGCAGCCCCGACATCGCCTTCTTCACGTCGTCGACGGCGTCGTAGATGATCGTGTAGTAGCGGATGTCGATGCCGTTCGTCTCGGCCA
>JBIQJM010000090.1:0-13075 GCA_044507525.1 Burkholderiales bacterium | reverse complement strand
GGAGCAGGTTCTCGCGCTCGAAGGTCTGGCGGATCCACGTCGCGTCGTTGCCCAGTGCGCCGATGTCGTCCCGCACGCGTCGGCAGGCGTCCTCGGCGCCGAGCTCGATCGCGTGCTGCTCGACCTCGGCGAGCGTCTCGGCGATGTCCTCGCGGATCGTGCGGTGCTCGCCGGTCTGCGGGTCGACGAAGGTGCCGTCGAAGCCGAAGCGGCAGGCCTGGAAGCGGTTGAAGCTGTAGACGAGGTAGTCGTCTTCCGCCGGGCGGAACGGCTGCTCGAAGGACAGCCAGCGCGCGACGCACTGGATGTACGCGGCCAGCGCCGCCGCCTTCTCGATCGTCAGGGGCGTGTCGAGCACGCGCACCTCGATCGTGCCGAACTCGGGCTTCGGCCGGATGTCCCAGTAGAAGTCCTTCATGCTCTGCACGACGCCGGTGCGGGCCATCTTGTCGAAGTAGCGCGCGAACTCGTCCCAGGTGAGCGCGAAGGGCGCGCGACCCGACAACGGGAACGCGAACACCGAGTTCAGCCGCGCCGAATGGAAGCCGGTGTCGGTGCCCTGCACGAAGGGCGACGACGCCGACAGCGCGATGAAATGCGGGATGAAGCGCGACAGGCCGTGCAGCAGCACGAGCGCCGCATCGGGGCCGGCGCAGCCGATGTGCACGTGCTGGCCGAAGATCGTGAACTGCTTCGACAGGTAGCCGTACAGCTCGGAGAGCATGTGGAAACGCGGCGTGTCGTAGATGCGCCGCTGGCTCCAGTCCTGGAACGGATGCGTGCCGCCGCCCGACAGGCCGATGTTCAGCTTGTTCGCGCAGCTCACCAGCACGTCGCGGATCTCGGCCAGGTGCGCGTGCGCTTCGGCGTAGTCGCGGCAGATGCCGGTCGACAGCTCGATCATGCTGCCGGTCATCTCGGGCTTCACCTCGCCCGGCAGCTTGCGCTTGCCGACCAGTCGCAGCAGGTCGTGCGCGCCGTGCGTGAGATCGAAATCGTGCGTGTTGACGATCTGCAGCTCGAGCTCGACGCCGAGCGTGAGCGCCCGCGATTCGGCGAATGCTTCCAGAGCCATGATTCCCTCCCTGCTGCGGCCGGCGTCGTGTGCTGCCATCAGCGAATGTTCTCCTCGTTTACCCAGCGCAGTGCCAGGTGCACGGCGATCGGCCCGACCAGCTCGAGGAAGGCGATCGCGCTGAAGACGATCGCCGTCAGTTGCGACGCGAACTCCGGATACAGGATCTGGAGCTCGGTCATCATGACCAATGCCGCGCCCGACATCGGCACGAGGGTGACGCCGAGCGCAACGCCCTGGCGCAGCGAGAGGCCGCTCGGCGCGGCGAGCAGCGTCGTCGCGACGAGCTTGGCCGCCGCGCGCGCGACGATGGCGGCGGTGCCGAGCACCGCGCCGGCCACCAGCGTGTCGATCGACCAGACCGACCCGGTGATGACGAACAGCATCAGCACGAGCGCGCCGCCGGCCGTGCCGAAATGCCGTGGCCAGATCCAGGGCCGTTCGGTGCTGTTGCGAAGCATCAGGCCCGCCAGCAGCGGAACGAGCAGCGTCGACAGATTCGCCATCTTGGTGATCGACAGCGCGAGCAGGATCATGCCGAAGAGCAGCAGCGTCGAGTTCTCGTTGCGAAGGTCCAGGCGGCGCGCGATCAGCGACACCGTGAACGCGAGCAGCGCGGCGACGATCGCCGATCCGGCGAGCAGGTACAGCGGATGCGCGAAGGCGCGCACGAGGCTGCCGACGTACTCTGCGTGCAGCCAGCCGAAGACGAAGGTGCTGGCCAGCACGGCATAGAAGGTGTTCAGCCCGGTGAGCAGGATCATCCGTTCGGTCACCTGGCCCGACGCGTCGAACTCCGACGCCACCCGCATCACCACGGCCGGCGACGTGGCGATCGCGATCGCGGCGATCGCCGTCGCCGTGCGCGCGTCGGCGCCCAGCGCGCTCAGCGCCAGGTACACCGCCAGGAAGGTGAGCGCCGCCTCGGCGAGGCTGCTCGCCAGCAGTCCCGGGTTGGTGCGCAGCCAGCGCAGGTTGATGCGGCTGCCGAGCTCGAACAACAGCAGGGCGAGCGCGAGATCGACGATCGAGCGCAGCCCCGGCTTCAGCGTCGCCCCCGACAGCAGTCCGACGTCGAGCGCGGACACGATCGTGCCGACCGCCACGTAGCCCACGACGCGCGGCAGCCGCAGCCACCGGTAGACCGCTTCGCCGAGCAGCGCGGCGAGGACGAGCGTCAGCGACACCCAGAGCACCGCGTCGGCCGAAGGCGGCCAGGCGGGCAGGAAGAACAGGTCGGAGCGCGGATCGCCCGTCATCGATACCTCCAGGTGGAGTTCCTTTCCGTTGCGGCGGCGCGCGGCATCAGCGGGTCGGCGTGGGGCGGATGAGGCCGGCGCCTTCCTCGTGCGCGGCCTTGCCGACGACGAGACGCACGCCGGATGCCGACGGCGCGCCGGCCGGCGCGCCTTCGCGCTCGAAGGTGAGCTTCAGGTGCCTGAGCAGTTCGCGCCGCACCGACCACTGCTCGAGCGGCGCCGTCTTCACGCGCGCACGCACCTGCATCCAGCCGTCTCCGAGCTGCTCGATGCCGGCGATCTCGAGCTCCCCGAGCATCTTCGCGGAGCAATCGGGCGATGCGCGCAGGTCCTCGGCAGCCTGGCGCATCAGCCGGTAGGCACGGTCGACGTCCTGGTCGTAGGGAATCTGCACGTCGACGACAGCGTAGGCGAATTCGGTGGACAGGTTGGTGACGGTGGTGATCAGCCCGTTCGAGATGAAGTGCACCGAACCGTCGTAGGCGCGCAGCTTCGTGCGGCGCAGGCTCAGCTCCTCGACCGACCCGGCCTTGCCCGCGATCTCGACGACGTCGCCCACGCGCAGCTGGTTCTCGACGAGCAGGAAGAAGCCGCTGAACACGTCCTTCACGAGGCTCTGCGCGCCGAAGCCGACCGCGATGCCGACCACGCCGGCGGCACCCAGGATCGGAGCGATCGAAACCCCCAACTGGTTCAGCACCAGCGTGGCGGCGACGATCACGACCAGCGTCGACAGCGATTGGCGCGCGATGCGCCCGACCGTCTCGAGGCGCCTGCGCTCCTCGACCGTCGCGGCGCGCCGGGCGATGCGCGCGAAGAAGGGCGCGGCCAGCCGCCAGCCGAGATTGCGCAGCAGGATCGCGACCAGGACGATGGCGACGATCGACACGACGACGCGCAGCTCGTCGCCGTACGGCGACAACGTCGAGGCCAGTCGCTCCCATTGCTCACGCATCGCCCGGCATCTCCTTCGCGGTGGCTTCGTCGTTCGTCCCGGTCGGCACTCGGCGCGTCGATCGGGATACTCCCGGTTCCGTGGACGCGTCGGGCGGGATACCGGGTGCTGCCGGATTCGCCGCGATCGGCGGCAGCGGATTCTTCTGGACCGAGCCCGGGTGTCGCTCGTGAACGAGGCGGCTCGAGGTGCCGGAGGCGAGCTCGTGGCTCGTCGTTCGTGCCGGCGCTGCCGGAACGCCGGCCGTGGTGCGGCCGACGAGGGCCGGTCACCGGGGCGCCATTATACGCATCCGCTTCGCCGCCTCGAGAGGCCGCGCGAGCTCCGTCCGAGCGGCCGGAAGGCCTGTCCAGGGCGAGGCTCGCGCCGGTCGCCGAGCCGATGCACCGGGCCCGGTCGCCGATCGACGTCGCCATCGCGATCGGACGGGGAATCGGATATAGTCCAGTTATTGCGAACGATCGTTCGAAAATCGATGAGCATCGAACCCCCGCCCGAAGCGCTCTCCCCCCGGCGGGCGACTCCACGGAACCCGGCGCGCAAGGCGAGGAAGGGCGAGCGGACGCGCGCCGCCATCGTCGATGCCGCGCTCGAGCTCGCCGCGCGCGACGGACTCGACGGCCTGACGATCGGCGCGCTCGCCGCCCGCATGCAGATGTCCAAGAGCGGCGTCTTCGCGCATTTCGGCTCGCGCGAGGATCTGCAGATCGCGGTGCTGAAGACCTACGAGCACCGCTTCGTCGAAGACGTGCTGCTGCCGGCGCTCGGTGCGCCGCGCGGCCTTCCCCGGCTGCGCGCGATCTTCGAGCGCTGGCTCGCACGCACCGCCGCCGAGGCGGCGAGCGGTTGCGTGTGGATCTCGGCGGCCACCGAATACGACGACCGCAGCGGCCCGGTGCGCGAGGAGCTGGTCGCGATGGTCCGTTCGTGGCAGCGCGAGTGCACGCGCGCGATCGACCAGGCGGTCGTCGCCGGCGATCTCGCGAACGACGTCGACCCGCAGGACCTGCTGTTCGCGCTCTACGGGATCATCCTCGTCGTGCACCACGACACGCGGCTGCTCGAGAGCCACGATGCGATCGCGCGCGCGCGGCGAGCCTTCGATCGCGTGGTCGCGGCCCATCGCCCGCGGCGCTCGCTGGCTCTCGCTTCCCCTCTAGAAACGCACGAACGTTCGGTCGAAATCGGCTGAATCCCGATTGCACTTATCCAGGAGCTACGCCCATGGCCCGCTATACCCCCCCGTTGCGCGACATGCAGTTCGTCCTGCACGAGTTGCTCGACGTCGAATCGACGCTGAAGACGCTGCCTCCGTATGCCGAGACCGGGCGCGACCTGATCGACCAGGTGCTCGAGGAGGGCGGCAAGTTCTGCTCGGAGGTGTTGTTCCCGCTGAACCGCTCCGGCGACGAGGAAGGCTGCCACTGGAAGGACGGCGAGGTCACGACGCCCAAGGGCTTTCGCGATGCGTGGGAACAGTTCAAGGCCGGCGGATGGCCGACGTTGACCTGCGACCCCGATTACGGCGGCCAGGGCCTGCCGATGACCATCGGCATCGCGTTCCAGGAGATGATGAACTCGGGCAACCAGGCGTGGACGATGTATCCGGGCCTGACGCACGGCGCCTACGACTGCCTGCGCGCGCACGGAACACCCGAGCAGAAGTCGATGTACCTGCCCAGGATCGTCTCCGGCGAGTGGATGGCGACGATGTGCCTGACCGAGCCGCAGTGCGGCACCGACCTCGGCATCCTGCGCACGAGGGCCGAGCCGCAGTCCGACGGCAGCTACCGCATCACCGGCAACAAGATCTTCATTTCCTCCGGCGAGCACGACTGGGCGGCGAACATCCTGCACCTGGTGCTCGCACGCCTGCCCGACGCGCCGCAGGGAACGCGCGGCATCTCGCTCTTCCTCGTGCCCAAGTTCGTGCCGAAGGCCGACGGTTCGCTCGGCGAGCGCAACGCCGTTCGCTGCGCGCGCATCGAGGAGAAGATGGGCATCCACGGCAACGCCACCTGCGCCCTCGACTTCGACGGCGCGTTCGGCACGCTCGTCGGCGAGCCGAACAAGGGCCTGCAGGCGATGTTCGTGATGATGAACGCCGCGCGCATCGGCGTCGGCATGCAGTCGCTCGGGCTGATGGAAGTCGCCTACCAGAACTCGCTCGACTACGCGAAGGAGCGGCTGCAGATGCGTTCGCTCACCGGAGCGAAGGCGCCCGACAAGCCGGCCGATCCGATCATCGTGCATCCCGACGTCCGGCGCATGCTGCTCACGCAGAAGGCGTGGGCCGAGGGCTCGCGCGCCTTCGCGTACTGGACGGCGGTGCAGGCCGACGTCGCCCACGCGCATCCGGACGAGGCGCAGCGCGCGAACGCCGAGGACCTGCTCGCGCTGCTCACGCCGGTGGTGAAGGCCTTCCTCACCGACAACGGCTTCGCGGCGACCAACCTCGCGCTGCAGGTCTACGGCGGACACGGCTACATCCGCGAATGGGGAATGGAGCAGTACGTGCGCGACGCGCGCATCAACATGATCTACGAGGGCACGAACACGATCCAGGCACTCGACCTGCTCGGCCGCAAGGTGCTGCTGGACAACGGCGCGAAGCTGCGCAAGTTCGGCGCGCTGGTCGACGCCTTCGTCGAGGAGCACGGCACCGACGAGCAGATGGCCGAGTTCGTGAACCCGCTGTCCGACCTGCGCCAGAAGCTCGAGAAGCTGACGATGGAGGTCGGCATGAAGGCATTCGGCAACGCCGACGAGGCGGGCGCCGCGGCGGTCGAGTACCTGCGCGTGGTCGGCCATCTGGTGCTCGGCTATTTCTGGGCGCGGATGGCGCGCATCGCGCTCGAGCGCGCCGAATCGGACGACCCGTTCTACCGCAGCAAGCTGGCGACGGCGCGCTTCTATTTCGCGAAGCTCCTTCCCGAGACCGCCGGCCTCATGCGCAGCATCCGCGCGGGGTCCGCGCCGATGATGGACGTCGAACTCGAATGGTTCTGACGAGGTGCAGCGAATGACCGCGACCCGCATTCCCGGTTCCCCGGCCGCGAACCGGCCGCGCGCCGCGCGTGCGCTGCCGATCGCGGCGCTCCTGGCGTGCCTGGCGGCGGGCGTGCCGCTCGCGCAGGCGCAGGCCGACGCGCCGGCCGCGCAGCCTGCCGCACGGTCCGCCGCGTCGCCGGTCGGGCTGTGGCGCAGCATCGACGACGAGACGAAGCAGCCGAAGGCGCTGATCCGCATCACGCAGGACGGCGGCGTCTACGTCGGTCGCATCGAGAAGATCCTCACCGAGCGCACCGACGCGGTCTGCGACCTGTGCACCGACGAGCGCAAGGACCAGCCCGTGCAGGGCATGCGCATCGTCGACGGCATGCGCGCGAGCAGCGAGGAGCCCGGCCTCTACGAGGACGGGCGCATCCTCGATCCGCAGAACGGCAAGGTCTACCGCAGCCGCATGCGCGTCGTCGACGGCGGCGAGCGGCTCGAGGTGCGCGGCTACGTCGGCGCTCCGCTGTTCGGCCGCACGCAGACCTGGATTCGCGAGCGCTGAGGCGCTTCGCGAGCGAATCGCAACCCGAATCGAGGGACAGGCAAGTGGACAAGTTCATCGTCAGGAAGGCGGCCGTGCTCGGCGCCGGCGTCATGGGCGCGCAGATCGCCGCGCATCTGGTGAACGCGAAGGTGGCGGTCGTGCTGTTCGACCTCCCGGCGAAGGAAGGGCCGCGAAACGGCATCGCCGCGCGGGCCGTCGACGGACTGCGCAGGCTCAACCCGGCGCCGCTCGGACGCGCCGATCTCGCCGCCGAGATCGAGGTCGCGAACTACGACGACGACCTCGAGAAGCTGCGCGACTGCGACCTCGTCATCGAGGCGATCGCAGAGCGCCTCGACTGGAAGCACGACCTCTACGCGAAGGTCGCGCCGGCGCTCGCCGCCCACGCGATCCTGGCGACGAACACCTCGGGGCTGTCGATCGGCAGGCTTGGCGAGGGGCTCCCGGCGGAGCTGCGCGAACGCTTCTGCGGCGTGCACTTCTTCAACCCGCCGCGCTACATGCACCTCGTCGAGCTGATTCCCACGCGCGACACCGCGCCCGCGGTGGTAGACCAGCTCGAATCCTTTCTCACGACGACGCTCGGCAAGGGCTGCATTCGCGCGAAGGACACGCCGAACTTCATCGCCAACCGCATCGGCATCTTCGGCATCCTCGCCGCGGTGCGCGAGGCCGAGCGCTTCGGGCTGGGCATCGACGTCGTCGACGACCTGACCGGCTCGAAGCTCGGACGCGCGAAGTCGGGCACCTTCCGCACCGCGGACGTCGTCGGCCTCGACACCGTCGGCCACGTGATGAAGACCATGCAGGACAACCTGCAGGACGATCCCTTCCACCCGCTGTACGAGACGCCGGCCGTGTTCGCGACGCTGATCGGGCGCGGAGCGCTCGGGCAGAAGACGGGCGCCGGCTTCTACCGCAAGGACGGCAGGAAGATCCTGCGTTTCGATGCCGCGAACGGTGACTACGTCGCGTCGGGCACGAAGGCCGACGAGACCGTCGTGCGCATGCTGAAGAAGAAGACCTGGGGCGAGCGGCTCGCGCTGCTGCGCGAGTCGAAGAACCCGCAGGCGCAGTTCGTCTGGTCGCTGCTGCGCGACGGCTTCCACTACGCGGCGTGCAAGCTCGAGGAGATCGCCGACAACGCGCGCGACGTCGACCTCGCGATGCGCTTCGGCTTCGGCATGGAGCAGGGCCCGTTCGAGATCTGGCAGCAGGCCGGCTGGGCGCAGGTCGCCGAATGGATCCGCGAGGACATCGACGCGGACCGCGCGCTGGCGAAGGTGCCGCTGCCTGCGTGGGTCTTCGCGGGGAAGGTCGCCGAGCGCGGCGGCGTGCACCAGCCCGAGGGCTCGTACTCCCCGGCGCGCGACGCCTTCGTGCCGCGCGCCGAACACCCGGTGTACGCGAGGCAGATCTTCCGTGCATCGGTCGCCGGAGAGAACGCGCCCGATCCGCACGCTGCCGGAACGACGGTGTTCGAGAACGACTCGATCCGCGTCTGGACGCTCGATCGCGACGGGTATCGCGACGTGCTGATCGCGTCGATCCGCTCGAAGATGCACGCGATCGGCCCCGACGTGATCGAAGGGCTGCTGCGTGGCGTCGAGCTCGCCGAGAAGGAATATCGCGGTCTCATCGTCTGGTCGCCCGACGACCCGTTCTCGGTCGGCGCGGACCTGCAGGCGATCCTGCCGGTGTTCATGAGCGGCGGCGTCAAGGCGATCGAGCCGCTCGAGCGGCGACTGCAGGACGCGATGCTGCGGCTGCGCTACGCGCAGGTGCCGACGGTGGCGGCGGTCTCCGGCATGGCGCTCGGCGGAGGCTGCGAGCTCGCGCTGTATTGCGCTCGCCGCGTCGCGCACCTGGAAAGCTACGTGGGGCTGGTCGAGGTCGGCGTCGGCCTCGTTCCGGGGGCCGGCGGCCTCGCCTACGGCGCACGCCGCGCGGCCGAGGAGCAGCAGGCCGCCCCCGAGGCCTATTCGCTGCACTTCCTGAAGAAGTACTTCACCGCGGCAGCGATGGCCGAGGTGGCGAAGTCGGCGCTCGAGGCGCAGGCAACGGGATGGCTCCTCGACTCCGACGTCATCGTCTTCAACCGCTACGAGCTGCTGCACGTCGCGCTGAACGAGGCGCGCGCGATGAGCGAGGCGGGCTATCGTGCACCGCGCCGCGCGAAGTTCGCGGCGGCCGGGCGCTCGGTGCTCGCGACGATCGAGGCACAGCTGGCGAACCTCCGGGACGGCGGCTTCGCCAGCGCGCACGACTACCACCTCGCGCGCCTGATCGCCGAGGCGATGTGCGGCGGCGACGTCGACGAGGGCACGATGATCGACGAGGAGTGGATCCTCGGGCTGGAGCGCCGCGCGTTCCTGTCGCTGCTGAACCATCCGAAGACGCAGGAGCGCGTGATGGGCATGCTGCAGACCGGCAAGCCGGTGCGCAATTGAGGCGGATTCCGGTGGACCCGCTGCCGAAGGATTCCGTCGCCGACGCCGTGCCCGGTACTGCTGCCGACGCGATGCTCGAGCTAGGCCGCCGGGTTCTCGCCGCGCAGCCGTTCAGCGTGCTGCTCGGTGCGCGTCTTCTCGCGTTCGGCTCGTCGGGCGTGGAGCTCGAGGTGCCGATCACCGACGTGCTGCGCCAGCAGAACGGCTTCGCGCACGGCGGCGTCGTCAGCTACCTGGCCGACAACGCGCTCACCTACGCGGGCGGCGCCGCGCTCGGCACGGCGGTGGTGACCTCGGAATACAAGATCAACTACCTGCGCCCGGCGCTCGGCGACCGGCTGGTCGCGCGCGCGAGCGTGCTGCATGCCGGGCGCAACCAGGCCGTGTGCCGCTGCGACGTCTTCGCCGTCGCGCGCGACACCGGCGAGACGCTGTGCGCGGTCGCGCAGGGGACGATCGTGCGACTGTCCGACGGGCGGCCGGCAGCCGGCCGCGAACCTGCCGCCGGCGACGGCGTGCAGTCGATGACTTCGAGGAGTGCTCGATGAACAGGCAGATCCAGGATGTGTACGTCGTGGCCGCGACACGCGCGCCGATCGGCAAGGCGCCCAAGGGCGTGTTCCGCCACACGCGACCCGACGACCTGCTCGTGCACGCGCTGCGTTCGGCGCTCGCACAGGTGCCGTCGCTCGATCCGGCCGCGATCGAGGACGTGATCGTCGGCTGTGCGATTCCCGAGGCGCAGCAGGGGCTGAACGTCGCGCGTACCGGCGCGTTGCTCGCCGGGCTGCCCGACACGGTCGGCGGCGTCACGGTCAACCGCTTCTGCGCGTCGGGGCTGACCGCGGTCGCGATCGCCGCCGATCGCATCCGGGTCGGCGAGGCGGAGGCGATGATCGCCGCCGGCACCGAATCGATGAGCATGGTGCCGATGATGGGCAACAAGCCGTCGATCAATCCGCACGTCTTCGCGCGCGACGAGCACATCGGCATCGCCTACGGCATGGGCCTGACCGCCGAGAAGGTCGCGCAGCAATGGAAGGTGTCGCGCGAGGACCAGGACGCGTTCGCGCTCGAGTCGCACCGCCGGGCGATCGCCGCGCAGCAGTCCGGCGAGTTCGGCGACGAGATCGCGCCGATCGAGCTCACCGAGCGCGTGGCGCATCTCGATACCGGAGAGATCGAACTCCGCACGCGCAGCGTCGCGCAGGACGAAGGCCCGCGTGCCGACACCTCGGCCGAAGCGCTCGCGAAGCTGCGCCCGGTGTTCGCGTCGCCGCGCGGCGTCGACGGCAAGGCCACCGGCATGGGCAGCGTGACCGCCGGCAACAGCTCGCAGACCTCGGACGGCTCGGGCGCGCTCATCCTCGTCTCCGAAAGCGTGCTGAAGCGCTTCTCGCTGACGCCGCTCGCGCGTTTCGTCTCCTTCTCGGTGCGCGGCGTGCCGCCGGCGATCATGGGGATCGGTCCGAAGGAGGCGATTCCGGCCGCGTTGAAGACTGCCGGGCTGTCGATCGACGACATCGGCTGGATCGAGCTCAACGAGGCTTTCGCCGCGCAGTCGCTCGCGGTGATCCGCGAGCTCGGCCTCGATCCGCAGCGCGTGAACCCGCTGGGCGGCGCGATCGCGCTGGGCCATCCGCTCGGCGCGACCGGCGCGATCCGGTCGGCCACCGTCGTGCACGGGCTGCGCCGGCGCAACCTGAAGTACGGCATGGTGACGATGTGCGTCGGCACCGGGATGGGTGCCGCGGGCATCTTCGAACGCGTCTGAGGAGGGCGACCGTGAACATCGCCACCGAGAACCTCGACCGCGTGCGGGTGCTGCGCTTCGCACGTCCCGAACGCAAGAACGCGATCACGGCGGCGATGTACGCCGCCCTCGCCGATGCGCTCGAGCAGGCGGCCGAGGACGCGCAGGTGCGCGTCGTCGTCGTCACCGGCGGCGAGAACGCCTTCACCGCGGGCAACGATCTCTCCGACTTCCTGAACGAGCCGCCGACGAAGGACGACGCGCCGGTGTTCCGCTTCCTGCGCGCGATCGCGTCGTTCCCGAAGCCGCTCGTCGCCTCGGTGTGCGGGCCGGCGATCGGCGTCGGCACGACGATGCTGCTGCACTGCGATCTCGTCTACGCGGGCGAGAACGCGACGCTGTCGCTGCCCTTCGTGCACCTGGGCCTGTGCCCGGAAGCCGCGTCGAGCCTGCTGTTGCCGGCTGCCGTCGGCTACCAGCGCGCGGCCGAGAAGCTGCTGCTCGGCGAGCCCTTCGGCGCGGTCGAGGCGCAGCAGATCGGCATCGTCAACCGGGTGCTGCCCGTGGCGGAGGTCGAGTCTTTCGCGCTCGCGCAGGCGGCCAAGCTCGCCACGCGCCCGTCGTCGTCGCTGCTCGCGACCAAGCAGCTGATGAAGAGCGGTGTCGGCGAGGCGGTGCGCGAGCGGATGGTCGAGGAGGGCCGGCACTTCGCGCGCATGCTCGGCGAGCCGGCGGCGCGCGAGGCGTTCAGCGCGTTCCTGGAGAAGCGGCCGGCGGATTTCTCGAAACTGTAGCGCTCGTCCGGCGACGGCCGCCGACGGGTGGCCGCGCCGGTGCGGTGCGCTTCACCCCGGCTGCACTTCCGGCACGACCCGAGGCTTTCGCTCGTCGTCGGTCGCCACGTACGTGAGCGTCGCCTCGGTGACTTTCACGCACTCGCCCTGCAGCCGGTTGCGCTGCGCGTAGACCTGCACGAAGACGGTGATCGACGTGCGCCCGACGCGCACGATGTCGGCGTAGAAGCTGAGCAGGTCGCCGACGAAGACCGGGTGCTTGAACAGGAACGAATTGACGGCGACGGTTGCGACGCGGCCGTTCGCGCGGCGGATCGCCTGTACCGCGCCGGCCAGGTCCACCTGCGACATGATCCAGCCGCCGAAGACGTCGCCGTGGACGTTCGCATCGGAGGGCATCGGCATCACGCGCAACTCGGGAATGCGGTCGGTCGGCATCGCGTCCTGCGCGTCGTCCATGGCGATCTCCGTCGGTCGGATGTCCCAGAATAGCGGTTTCCCCGACTCGTTTCGCGATGCGACGTTCTTCGACCGTACTCGATCCGCCTCCGGCGCCGGGCACTTCGGTGCCGCGCGGCGACTGGCGCACGCTGGCTCGCCTCTTCCCGTACCTGTGGGCGTACCGCTGGCGCGTGGCGCTCGCGCTCGGCTGCCTCGTGGCGGCGAAGGTGGCGAACATCGGCGTGCCCCTGATCCTCAAGCAGATCGTGGACGCGCTCGACCTGCAGCCGGGCGATGCGCGGGCCGCGCTCGTCGTTCCGGTGGCGCTGCTCGTCGCCTACGGCGCACTGCGCATCGGCGTGACGCTGTTCACCGAGCTGCGCGAGGTCATCTTCGCGCGCGTCACGCACGACGCGTCGAGGACGATCACGCTGCAGGTGTTCCGGCACCTGTTCTCGCTGTCGCTGCGCTTCCACCTCGAGCGGCAGATGGGCGGCATGTCGCGCGACATCGAGCGCGGCTCGCAGGGCATCTCGAGCCTGATCTCGTACACGCTCTACAGCATCCTGCCCACGCTGGTCGAGATCACGCTGGTCATCGGCTATCTCGTCGTTCACTACGACGGCTCGTTCGCGTCGATCGCGCTCGGCGCGCTGGCACTGTACGTGCTCTACACGGTGCGCGTCACCGAGTGGCGCACGCAGTTCCGGCGCCAGATGAACGAGCAGGATTCGCGCGCGAACACGAAGGCGATCGACGCGCTGATCAACTTCGAGACGGTGAAGT
>JBIQJM010000219.1:0-2027 GCA_044507525.1 Burkholderiales bacterium | reverse complement strand
CGGCGTCTGCGTGGCATGCGCCACGCCGCCGGTGGACAAGTCTGCGGCGCAGCACTTCGGATCGGCACCACGGCGGACACTACCACCTGTCCACGGAAAAGGATCAAACCCGGATGGGTTCGGCCAGGGTGGAACCTCCCGAACTCCGGGACATTCGTGGAACGCTGCGCTGCTGCGACGAGCACGCGCGATGTCCCGGTCGCCGACCGGCCGGTTCCGGCGAGCGCATCGGATCGCCGGCATGGCGACCGCCGAACTCGGGCGCCGCAGCGTGCCCGTCCCGCCCGGCGAGCGCCGGCGTCTAGACCGGGTTCTCGTCGTCGACGAACAGGTGCTCGATGCCGAAGCGCTCGGCGACGTGACGGCCCAGCGCCTGCACGCCGTAGCGTTCGGTGGCGTGGTGGCCGGCCGCGAAGTAGACGACGCCCGCTTCGCGCGCGAGATGGGTCGTGCGCTCGGCGATCTCTCCGCTCACGTAGGCGTCGGCGCCGGCTTCGATCGCCTGCTCGAGCGAGTCGTGTGCGGCGCCCGTGCACCAGGCGATGCGACGGATCGGGCGATCGAGCGCACCGACCGCGAGCGGCGTGCGCCGCAGCTTTGCCGCGAGCGCGCCGCCGATCTCCTCGGCGCGGGCCGGTGCGGCGAGATCGTGCCAGGCGATCAGACCGTTCTCCCCGGCGCGCCCGTCGACGCGCCATCCGAGCACGGCGCCGAGCTGCGCGTTGTTGCCGAGCCGCGGATGCGCGTCGAGCGGCAGGTGATAGGCGAACAGGTGGATGCCGCCGGCCAGCACGAGCCGCATGCGCTCGCGCCGCATGCCGACGACGCGCGGATCCTCGCCGCGCCAGAACCAGCCGTGGTGCACCAGCACCGCGTCGGCGCCCGCGTCGAGCGCCGCTTGCAGGAACGCGCGACTCGCGGTCACCCCGCTCACGAGGCGCGCGATCGCGCGCTCGCCTTCCACCTGCAAACCGTTTGGGCAATAATCGGCGAACCGACTCGTATCGAGCACTTCCTCGAAGCAGTTCGCCAGTTCGGCTGCCGTGACGGTCCCGTGCGCCGGATCCACTTTCCGCTCTCCCTGGTGTCCTGTTCCGTCCACTAGATGCTTCGCAAACTCTGGCTGGTTTTCGCGCAGACCGTCACGGTCGTGCTCGCCGTCGTCTTCACGTTCGCGACCCTGCGTCCCGAATGGCTCCCGCAGGCACCGCAAGGGCAGGCCGAGCCGCCGCGATCCGGCGCGCCCTCGGAACCCCTGCCGCCCGTGGTCGTCGCCCCGCCCGCCAAGGATAGCGGCACCGCCGCGCAGGCGACGCTTTCGTACAGCACGGGGGCGCAGCGGGCGATCGCCGCCGTCGTGAACATCTTCACGTCGAAGACGATCCGCGGCGGCGACCGTCCGCTGTTCAACGACCCGATGCTGCGGCGCTTCTTCGGCGACGGGCCCGCGGAACGCCAGAGCAGCAGCCTGGGGTCGGGGGTGATCGTCTCGGCAGACGGCTACGTGCTGACCAACGATCACGTCGTCGAGGGGGCCGACGCCATCGAGGTGCTGCTCGCCGACGGCACGCGCGCTCCGGCGAAGATCATCGGCACCGATCCCGAGACCGACCTCGCCGTCCTGCGCATCGATGCGCGGGACCTGCCGGCGATCGAGTTCGGCGACGTCGACGCGGCGCGCGTCGGCGACGTCGTGCTCGCCGTCGGCAACCCCTTCGGCGTCGGGCAGACGGTGACGATGGGAATCATCAGCGCACTCGGCCGCACGCAGCTCGGCATCAACACCTTCGAGAACTTCATCCAGACCGACGCCGCGATCAATCCCGGGAACTCGGGCGGCGCGCTGGTCGACACCGGCGGGCGGCTGCTCGGCATCAACACCGCGATCTACTCGCGCACCGGGGGGTCGCTCGGCATCGGCTTCGCGATTCCCGCGGGCACCGCCCGCCAGGTGATGCAGCAGATCGTCGCCACCGGCTCGGTGACGCGCGGCTACATCGGCGTCGAACCGCAGGACATCACGCCCG
>JBIQJM010000089.1:0-13203 GCA_044507525.1 Burkholderiales bacterium | reverse complement strand
GCGCCGCGCAAGGGGCGAAATGCCGCAGGCGCCCGGTGCCCGCTGCGCCCGAAGCGGGAGCGCGGCGCCGCCCCCAGCCGGCTCGCTGCCGCCTGCCGCGAACGCGCGCGTCAGGCCTTCAGGAACTCCTCGCGGCTGCCGAGCCAGCGCTGCAGGTGCCGCTCGACCCGCTCCGGGCTCTCACGCAGCATGCGCTCCGCCGCTTCCCGCGCCGCCTCGACGAGCTCGCCGTCGCGCTCGAGGTCGGCGAAACGCAGCAGCGCGTCCCCCGATTGCCGCGCGCCGAGGAACTCGCCGGGCCCGCGCTGGAGCAGGTCGCGCCTGGCGATCTCGAAGCCGTCGTTCGTCTCGTACATCGTCTTCAGCCGCTCTCGTGCAGCCGACGACAGCGGCTCGCGGTACACCAGCACGCAGACGCTCTCGTTCGAGCCGCGGCCGACGCGGCCGCGCAGCTGGTGCAGCTGCGAAAGACCGAAGCGTTCGGCGTGCTCGACGATCAGCAGCGAGGCGTTCGGCACGTCGACGCCGACCTCGATGACGGTGGTCGCCACCAGCACCGGCAGGCTCCCGCCGGCGAAGGCGCTCATCACCTCCTGCTTGGCGGCGGGCGCGAGCCGGCCGTGCACGAGCCCGACCTCGAGCGGCGCAAGCTCGGCGGCGAGCGTCGCGTGCGTATCGATCGCGGTCTGCAGGTCGAGCGTCTCGCTCTCGTCGACGAGCGGGCACACCCAGTACACCTGCCGGCCCGCCCGCGCGGCGGCGCGCACGCGCGCGATCACCTCGTCGCGCCGGGCGGCCGAGACGAGCTTCGTCGTCACCGGCTTCCTCCCCGGCGGCATCTCGTCCAGCACCGAGACGTCGAGGTCGGCGTAATAGGTCATCGCCAGCGTGCGCGGAATCGGGGTCGCGCTCATCATCAGCTGGTGCGGCAGTTCGCCGCGCCCTTCGATGCGCGCGCGCAGCGCGAGCCGCTGCGCGACGCCGAAACGGTGCTGCTCGTCGACGATCGCGATGCCCAGCGCGGCGAACTCGACGCTGTCCTCGATCAGCGCGTGCGTCCCGACCAGCAGGTCGATCTCGCCGGCGGCGACCCGGCTGCGCACCTCCCGCTTGCCGCTCTCCTTCAGCGAGCCCGACAGCCAGGCGACGCGCACGCCGAGCGCCTCGAGCGCCGGTCGCAGCTTCGCGTAATGCTGCTCGGCGAGGATCTCCGTGGGCGCCATCAACGCCGCCTGCCGGCCGCTGCCCACCGCCTGCGCGGCGGCGAGCGCGGCGATCAGCGTCTTGCCGCTGCCGACGTCGCCCTGCAGCAGCCGGTTCATCGGCTGCGCGCGCGCGAGGTCGGCGGCGATCTCGCGCCAGACCCGGCGCTGCGCGCCGGTCGGCTCGAACGGCAGGGACGCGAGCAGGCGCTCGGCGATCGCGCCCTGCGCGAGCTTCGGCGCGCGCTGCCGCGCCCGCACGCGCCTGGCGCGCGCGAGCGAGAGCTGCTGCGCGAGCAGCTCGTCGAAGATCACTCGCCGCCAGGCCGGCGCGCTTCGATCGGCGAGCGATTCGAGGCTCGCGTCGGGAGACGGCCGGTGGATCGCGCGCAACGCGTCGACCACCGGCGGAAGGCGCAGCCTCGCGACGATGTCGGCCGGGGCCGTCTCGTCCCAGTCGAGCGTGTCGAGCGCGCCGTGGATCGCGCTGCGCAGCCGCGCCTGTGCGAGCCCGGAGACCGTCGAATAGACCGGCGTCAGCGTCTCGGGCAGCGGCTCGTCGTCGGCGACGACGCGGCACTGCGGATGGATCATCTCGGCGCCGAGGAGCCCGCCGCGCGCTTCGCCGAAAGCGCGTACGCGGCGGCCCGCGGCGAGCTGTTTCGTCTGCGAGGGATAGAAGTGGAAGAAGCGAAGCGAGATCGACCCGCTGTCGTCGCGCAGCTCGACGCGAAGCACCCGGCGCGGACGCGGGACGATCTCGCTGCGCACGACCACGCCCTCGACCTGCACGACGGCACCGTCGCGCACCGCGGCGATCGGCACGATGCGCGTGCGGTCCTCGTAGCGCAGCGGCAGGTGCAGCGCGAGATCGGAGGCGCCGTGCAGGCCCAGGCGCGCGAAGCGGGCGGCGTCGCCGCCTTCGCCGACACCGCCGCGCGCGCGCCGAGCCGTCGTCACGGAGCCGTGGCGCCCCGCCCGTCGACGACCATCACCGCTTCGACCTCGAACAGCGCGCCGCGGGGCAGGCTCGAGACGCCGACCGTGGAGCGCGCCGGGTACGGCTGCTCGAACCACTTCTGCATCGCGTCGTTCACGCGCGGAAAGTGCGCGAGATCGGTGAGGAACAGCGTGAGCTTCACGCACTGCGACAGAGAACCGCCGGCCGCTTCGGTGACGGCGCGCAGGTTGCGGAAGGCCTGCTCGACCTGCGCGTCGATGCCGCCGTCGACCAGCGCGCCGCTCTGCGGATCGAGCGCGATCTGTCCCGACAGGTAGACGGTGTCGCCGACGCGGACCGCCTGCGAGTAGGGGCCGATCGCCGCCGGGGCGTCGGAGCTTCGAACGATGGATCGGACGGTCATTCGGACTCCCCGGGTTGCGACAGCGGAAAGATCAGGCAGGTGGTCGATCCCCACGCGTACAGCCGGCCGGCGACGTCGACGATGCGGCCTTCGGCGACACCGATGCGGCGCGTGACGCTGACGACCCTGGCTTCGGCGCGCACGGGCCCCGTTCGATCGGTGAGCGGGCGCACGTAGTTGACCTTCAGCTCGACGGTCGTGTAGCCGGTCCCGCGCTCGAGCGTCGTGTGCACCGCGCAGCCGAGCGCCGAATCGAGCAGCGTCGCGACGTAGCCGCCGTGCACGGTGCCGAGCGGGTTGTAGTAGTCGGTCTTCGGCGTTCCCTGGAACACCATCGTGCCGTGCGCGGCCTCCACCGGCACGAAGTCGAGCGTCTGCATGATCGGCGGCGACGGCAGCTCCCCGCGGCCGATGCGCTCGAGGAACTGCAGTCCTGAACCTGCGCCGATCTCGGCGGCGGCGATCTTGCCCGGAGCCGCCATCAGCAGTCGCACCTCGCGCTCGCGCGCCAGCCATTTCTCGAGCGTGGCCTCGGCCGTGGGATCGCGCGGCTTCGTTTCGGTGTTCATCGGTGCCTCGGGTCGCGTGCGCACGCTGCGTGCATCGTATCAAGGCGCTCAGGCCGCCGCCGGAAGGAACAGGGTCTCCAGCGCGAGCGCGAGCACCGCCATCAGGAGGACCGCGCCGATCATCAGCGCCGCGATCGCGACGAACACGTTCGACCAGCCGCCGCTCGAGCGCCGGTCGCTGCCGGCGTTGTGCCGCGCGTCCCAGCGCTCGTCGGGCGTGATGCCGAACAGGATCGCCTCGAACATCGCCGCGACGACGACGAGCGCCGCGACGAAGAAGCCCGGATGCCGGTACCAGGGCTCCGCGCGCAGCGCCAGGCCGATGGCCGGCAGCGCGACCAGCGGGTAGAGCGGCCACCACCCGGCGCCGAGATAGCGGCGATGCGCGCCGGAGAAGCCGACGAAGAACGCGAGGAGGCCGGCGACGAGCCGGGAGCGGAAGCGGGCGGGAGCGGTCACGGGCGCGATTGTCGGCGATGCGGCGCGCACCGCCAAACGGGCGGCGACGGCGGCGCTGATAGACTCGTCGTCTCCCCCTGCCTTGCCCGCATTCCCCATGCTGCACGAGCCCACGCCCGACTGCACGGACGCGTCGGACGAGCCGCGGCATTCCGCTTCGCCTGCCGCGATCCGGATCCGCGGCGCGCGCCAGAACAACCTGAAGAACCTCGACGTCGACATTCCGACCGGCGAGCTCGTCGTCGTCACCGGCGTCTCGGGGTCGGGCAAGTCGTCGCTCGTGTTCGACACCCTGTATGCCGAGGGGCAGCGCCGCTACGTGGAGACCTTCTCCGCCTACGCCCGCCAGTTCCTCGACCGGATGGACAAGCCGCAGGTCGAGCGCATCGAGGGCGTCCCGCCGGCGATCGCGATCGACCAGACGAATCCGGTGCGCACCTCGCGTTCGACGGTCGGCACGATGACCGAGCTGAACGACCACCTGAAGCTGCTGTTCGCGCGCGCAGCCACCCTGCACTGCCGCGGTTGCGGCCAGCCGGTGCGCCGCGACACCGTCGCCGGCGTGCGCGAAGCGCTCGCGCGACGCGCGGCGGCCGCCGGCGACCCGCGCATCGTGCTCAGCTTCCCGGTGCCGGTCCCGGCGAACTTCGGCGAGGAAGAGATCCGCGCGCACCTCGAGGCGCAGGGATACACGCGCGTGCACGCGCGCTCCACCGAAGGCGAACGCACGATCCTGCACGTCGTGCAGGACCGGTTCCGCGCATCGAGCGTCGAAGCCTCGCGCCTGGCCGACTCGATCGAGGCGGCCTTCCGCCGCGGGCACGGCCGCCTGACGCTGCACGCGCTCGACGACGGCGGCGCGCAGGAACACGAACACGCGCGCGAACCGGAGGAACCGCGCGGACGCGAGCGCGAGCGGCGCTGGCGCTACAGCACCGAACTGCACTGCGCCGACTGCGACATCGCCTATGCGGACCCGCTGCCGAGCCTGTTCTCGTTCAATTCGCCGATCGGCGCCTGCGAGCGCTGCCGCGGCTTCGGCCGCGTGATCGGCGTCGACCTCGGGCTCGTCGTTCCCGACGAAGGAAAGACGCTCGCCGACGGTGCGGTCAAGCCCTGGCAGACGAAAAGCTTCGCCGAATGCCAGCGCGACCTCGCCCGGTACGCCGCGCGTGCGGGCGTGCCGATGGACGTGCCGTGGCGCTCGCTCACCGACGAGCAGCGCCGCTGGGTCGTCGAAGGCGCGCCCGACTGGACGGGCAAGTGGGAAACGCAGTGGTACGGGATCCGCCACTTCTTCGAGTGGCTCGAATCGCGCGCGTACAAGATGCACATCCGCGTGCTGCTGTCGAAATACCGCTCGTACGACACCTGTCCGGCCTGCGGTGGCGCACGGCTCGTTCCCGACGCGCTGCTGTGGCGCATCGGCGGCGACGAGCACGGCAGGGGCGGATACACCATCCACGAGCTGATGCTGCTGCCGATCGAGCGGCTCGCCGGGCTCTTCGCGCAGCTGCGCCTGCCGACCCCGCTCGACGAGGCGATCGCGCTGCTGCTCGACGAGATCCGCGGCCGGCTGCGCTTCCTGCGCGAGGTCGGGCTGGGATACCTGACGCTCGATCGCCAGTCGCGCACGCTGTCGGGCGGCGAAGTGCAGCGGATCAATCTCACCACCGCGCTCGGCACCTCGCTCGTCAACACGCTGTTCGTGCTCGACGAACCGTCGATCGGACTGCATCCGCGCGACATGGGCCGCGTCATCGCGGTCATGCAGCGGCTGCGCGAAGCCGGCAACTCGCTCGTCGTCGTCGAGCACGACCCGCTGGTCATGCGCGCCGCCGACCGCGTGCTCGACATCGGGCCGGGGCCCGGCGAACGCGGCGGCGAGATCGTATTCTACGGATCGCCGCAGGCGCTCGCGCAGTCGGGCTCGCTGACCGGCGACTACCTCGCCGGGCGGCGCAGCGTCGACGCCGGGCGCCGCCTGCCGGTGGGACCGTCGACCAAGCGCCTCGTGCTCGAAGGCGCCCGCGAGCACAACCTGAAGCTGGCGAGCGTCGAGCTGCCGCTGGAGCGGCTCGTCTGCATCACCGGCGTCTCCGGCAGCGGCAAGTCGACGCTGATGCAGAACGTGCTGCTGCCGGCGCTGCGCCGGGCCAAGGGGCAGCCGACCGACGCGCCCGGCGCGCACGACCGGCTGCTCGGCGACGACTGGATCGACGACGTCGTCTTCGTCGACCAGTCGCCGATCGGCAAGACCGCGCGCAGCAATCCTGCGAGCTACGTCGGCGCCTTCGACGCGATCCGCAAGCGCTTCGCCGCGGCGCCGCTCGCGCGCGAGCGCGGCTACACCGCCGGCACCTTCAGCTTCAACGCCGGCGACGGCCGCTGCCCCACCTGCAGCGGCAACGGCTTCGAGCACGTCGAGATGCAGTTCCTCTCCGACGTCTACCTGCGCTGTCCCGACTGCAACGGCAGCCGCTTCCGCCCGGAAGTGCTCGAGGTGACGATCGACGGCGGCGACGGCACGGCGCGCTCGATCGCCGGCGTGCTCGAGCTCACCGTGCGCGAGGCGCTCGCCTTGTTCGCCGGCGAGCGCGAGGTGCGCACGAAGCTGCAGCCGCTGGCCGACGTCGGGCTCGACTACCTGCGGCTCGGCCAGCCGGTGCCGACGCTGTCGGGCGGCGAGGCGCAGCGGCTGAAGCTCGCCGGGCACCTCGCCGAAGCTGCCGCGCGCGGCCTGACCGGCCCCACCGCGCACGGCCCCGACGCTGCGCCGACGCCCGGCCATCCGTTCGCGCGGGTCGGCCGGCGCGGCACGCTCTTCCTGTTCGACGAACCGACCACCGGCCTGCATTTCGACGACGTGGCGAAGCTGCTGCGGGCGTTGCGCAAGCTGCTCGCCGCCGGCCATTCGCTGTTCGTCATCGAACACAACCTCGACCTGATCCGCGCCGCCGACTGGATCGTCGACCTGGGCCCGGAGGGCGGCGACGGCGGCGGCGAGCTCGTCGCGACGGGAACGCCGGAAGACCTGGTGCGCGCAGCGCGATCGCACACCGGCGCGGCGCTGCGCGAATACGAGGAGGAACTCCGGGGCGGACAAGCGTCGCCGACGTCGTCGCCGGCGACGCCGGTCGTCGAGGACGTCGCGGTGCCCGCGCTGCCGGCGCGCAACCTGCTGCGCGAGCGCGCGCGCTCGTCGATCTTCGTCCACCATGCGCGCGAGCACAACCTGAAGAACGTCGACGTCACCGTGCCGCGCGAGCGCTTCACCGTGATCACCGGCGTATCGGGCTCGGGGAAATCGACGCTCGCCTTCGACGTGATCTTCGGCGAGGGCCAGCGTCGCTATCTCGAATCGCTGAACGCCTACGCCCGGCAGTTCGTGCAGCCTTCGGCACGGCCCGACGTCGACGGCGTGTTCGGCATCCCGCCCACCGTTGCCATCGAGCAGCGCGTGAGCCGCGGCGGCCGCAAGAGCACGGTGGCCACCCTCACCGAGATCCACCATTTCCTGCGGCTGCTGTACACGAAGCTCGGCGAGCAGTACTGCCCCGACTGCCACGTGCGCATCGAGCCGCAGACGCAGGAGGCGATCGCGGCGCGCATCCTGCGCGACTATCGCGGCCGGCACGTCGGGCTGCTCGCGCCGCTCGTCGTCAAGCGCAAGGGCCTGTACACCGATCTCGCCAAGTGGGCCAAGGCGCGCGGCTTCACGCACCTGCGCGTCGACGGCGCCTTCCTGCCCACCGCGGGCTTTCCGCGCATCGACCGCTACGTCGAGCACGACATCGAGCTGCCGGTGGCGGCGCTGCGCATCGACCCCGCCGACGAGGCGACGCTGCGTGAGACGCTCGCGCAGGCGCTCGGACACGGCAAGGGCCTGGTGATGGTCGCAGCGCCGCTCGACGCGCTGCACGCGGCGAGCGAGAACGGCGACGGCGACGCGTGGACGGCGGCCTGCGGCGCGCTCGAGACACGCCTGTTCTCGACGAAGCGCGCCTGCGCGTCCTGCGGCACGAGCTTCCCCGAGCCCGACCCGCGGCTCTTCTCGTTCAACTCGAAGGCCGGATGGTGCCCGTCGTGCCTGGGCACCGGCGTGCTGCTGCCGTACGTGCCGAAGATCGTCGACACCGGGCGCAGCGAGGACGACTCGACGAGCCAGTCGGTCGGCGACCATGCGGAGGCGCTCGCCGACCAGCGCATCGCCGAGGCGCGCGCCGGCGCGCCGCAGGCTGCGGCCTCCGACGCGGCGCCGATCGAACGCACCGACGACGAAGTCGAGGCCGAACTGCGCTGCCCGCAGTGCGAAGGCCGGCGTCTGAATCGCAACGCGCTCGCGGTGCGCCTGCGCGACCGATCGATCGCCGAGGTCGCGCAGCTGCCGGTGACCGACTGCGCACGCTGGATCGACTCGCTGGCGCTCGACGGGCGCGAGGCCGAGATCGGGCGCGACGCGCTCGCCGAGATCCGCTCGCGCCTGCGCTTCCTCGCCGAAGTCGGACTCGGCTACCTCGCGCTCGAACGCAGCGCCCCCACGCTGTCGGGCGGCGAGGCGCAGCGCATCCGCCTCGCCGCGCAACTCGGCTCGACGCTGCAGGGCGTCTGCTACGTCCTCGACGAGCCGACCATCGGCCTGCACCCGCGCGACAACGCGGTGCTGCTCGACACGCTCGAGGCGCTGCGCGACAAGGGGAACACGCTGCTCGTCGTCGAGCACGACGAGGACACGATCCGGCGCGCCGACCACGTCATCGACATCGGCCCGGGCGCCGGCCGGCTCGGCGGGCGCATCGTCGCCTGCGGACCGCACGAGACGCTCGCGCGCCAGCCCGACAGCGTCACCGGCCGCTTCCTCGCGCAACCGCTCGCGCATCCGCTGGGCGCACCGAGGCCGACCGGGCCCGGCCTGCCGGGGCTCGAGTGGATGACGCTGCGCAACGCGCATCTGCACAACCTCGCCGCCGTCGACGTGCGCCTGCCCCTCGGCCGGCTGACCGTCGTCACCGGCGTCTCGGGCTCGGGCAAGTCGACGCTGGCACGCGATCTCCTGCTGCGCGGGGTCGCTGCGCAGGTGCACGCGCGCAACCGGCGCGAGCCTGCGCCGCGCATCGCCGGGCTCGCCGCGATCGAGAACTGGGAGGGCGTCTCGCGCGTGCTCGAGGTCGACCAGACGCCGATCGGCAAGACGCCGCGATCGTGTCCGGCGACCTACGTCGGCTTCTGGGACGCGATCCGCCGGCTGTTCGCCGACACCGCCGAGGCGCGCCTGCGCGGCTGGGGTCCCGGGCGCTTCAGCTTCAACACGAAGGGCGGCCGCTGCGACGCCTGCGAAGGCCAGGGGGTGCAGACGATCGCGATGAGCTTCCTGCCCGACGTCAAGGTTCCCTGCGACGTCTGCAGCGGGCAACGCTTCAACCGGGAGACGCTCGAGATCGCGCTGCGCGAGCGCTCGATCGGCGAAGTGCTCGCGATGAGCGTGGACGAAGCGCTCGAGTTCTTCGCCGCGCATCCGCGCATCGCCCATCCGCTGCGGCTGCTGCAGGACGTCGGCCTGGGCTACCTGACGCTCGGCCAGGCGAGCCCGACGCTGTCGGGCGGCGAGGCGCAACGGATCAAGCTCGTCACCGAGCTGGCGAAGGTCCGCGGGGCGGGCGACGCCGCGAGCGCCGACGACGATCCGCGCGTGGCCGCCGCCCGCGCGCGTGCACTGGCGCGCGGGCGCACGCCGCCGCCGGCGCCGAACACGCTCTACGTGCTCGACGAACCGACGGTCGGCCTGCACATGGCCGACGTCGAGAAGCTGATCCGCGTGCTGCACCGGCTGGTCGACGCCGGCAATACGCTGGTCGTGGTCGAGCACGATCTCGACGTCTGGGCCGAGGCCGACTGGATCGTCGACCTGGGCCCGGAAGGCGGCGCCCACGGCGGGCGGGTGGTGGCGGCCGGTTCGCCCCGGGAACTCGCCGCGCGCGCCGACACGCACACGGCGCGGGCGCTGGCGGCCTTCTTCGAGACGCGCGGCGCGCCGGCGCCGTCGGGGTAGCCGCCGCGCCGCGGGCCTTCAGGCCTTGCGGTAGACGTTCAGCTGCAGCCGCTCGCGCTCGATCGCCGCGGCCACCGGCGGCTGCTGCGCGACGCGCTGCACGTGCGCCCACAGCGTCGGCAACGAATCGGGATCGATGCCGGCGAAGCCGCCCCAGCGCAGCAGCGTCAGCGAGTAGATGTCCAGGAACGACAGCCGCTCGCCGAGCAGGAATCCGCTGCCCGCCTCGGCCACCCATTGCTGGATGCGCTCGAGATACTTCCGGTACTGCGCGATCGCGAAGGTCTTGATCGCCGCCTGCGCCGATGCGTCGTCGGTGAAGCGTTCGGGCATGAAGACGTGCGTGAACGTCGGATGCACGGTGTTGTTCATCCAGGCGAACCGCGACATCGCCTGCGCCCGTGCCCAGGTGTCCGCAGGCAGGAGGCCCGCTTCCGGAAAGCGACGGTCGAGGTAGTCGCAGATCGCGACGATCTGGGTGAGCGGCGTGCCGTCGACGACCAGCGTCGGCACCTGCCCGTTCGGATTCAGCGCGAGATATTCGGGCGTGCGCTGCTCGCCCTTGTGCAGCTTGACGACGTGCGCGACGAAATCGCGGCCGGTCGCCGCCTTGACGACCTCGAGCCCGGCGTGCGGGACGAAGGAACAGGCGCCCGGCCCGTAGTGCAGTTCGATCATGGACTCTCCGAAAGCAGCGGGAACGCCGACCCGGTCGGCGCTTGCAGGACGAGTATACGAGCGGGACTGCCGCGTCGCGCCGGCACGGGACGACCCTTGCACCGCTGTATCGCGCGAGGTGCATGTTTCACGGTTGTCACAGGCGGCGCCCGCGGTCGCGTATGCGTATCTCTCTCGATTCAACGACTTGCATCGCTGCGGATCGTCGGCACGGTCCTTGCGTCCGCCGTTCGAGGGGAGGACGTGCTTTCGCGCTTCCTCGCCGGGTACCCGTCCCAACAGACAGCAGGAGAGCTCGAATGAGAATGACACTTCTGGCCAGTGCGATCGCGCTGGCATTCGCGTCCGGTTCGGCTTTCGCGAATCCGGTCAACAACAACACCTCGGACAACAACGGCGACGTCAACCAGGCCGCGTCGGCCACCGCCACGCAGGGCGGCGACAACAGTCCGCAGGCGAACGAGTTCTCGACCGCGACACAGACGAACGACAGCAGCACGAACGATTCGAACAATACGGACGCCAGCACGAACCAGAGCTGGGTCGATTCGAACAACGTGTTCACGACGAACACCACGACCACCACGCAGACGTGGAACACGAGCATCATCGCGACGGCGAACCTGAGCGCGACGGTCTCCGGCAACACGGTCTCGAACATCGGCAACTGGGCGCAGAACAACGGCAACGCGAACGCCGGCAACGCGGGTGACGGCTTCGGCGGCGCCGGCGGCACCGGCAACGGCGGCACCGGCGGCAACGGCGGCAACGGCGGCAGCGGCGGCAACGCGAACAACGGCAGCGCGAACAACGGCAGCGCGAGCGCCGGCAACGCGAACAACGGCAGCGCCACGAACTGGGGCGCGACGGGCGGCGACGGCGGGCGCGGCGGCGACACCGGCAACGCGAACGGCGCCTACGGCGGGCGCGGCGGTGACGCGTATGCCGAAGGCGGTCTCGGCGGCAACGCGGGCAACTCGCAATCGAGCGGCAGCGCCACCACCAACGGCGGAAACGGCGCGATGGGCGCGGTCGGTGCGACCGGCGGCCCCGGCGGTGACGCGACCAACGGCGGCGCGTCGAACGGCAACGCGTCGAACGGGTCGGCGTCTTCGGGCGACGCGGGCGACTCGGGTCGCGCCGGCAACGCGCGGGCGAACGCCAACTCGAACGGTCCCGTCGGCTCGACCGCCAGCGGCGGCGGCTCGGGCAGCACGGGCAGCGCGAGCGGCGGCGGCGCCGGCGGCGGTAGCGCGAATTCGAACGCCAACGACAACAACGACAACGTCGCCTCGGCCGGCGGCACCGGCGGTGCGGGCACCGGCGGCGCGGGCAGCACGGGCACCACGTCGAGCGCCGGCGGAGCCGGCGGCTCGACGTCGACCGGCGGCGCGGGCGGCACCGCGAATGCCACGAACACCAGCGGCACGGGTGGCGCGGCAGCCCCGGCGACGAACGGCAGCGCGACCAACGGCAGCGCGACCGCCAGCAACGGTTCGGGCGGCGCCGGCGGCAACGGCGGTGACGGCGGCGCGGGCGGCGCGGGCGGTACGGGCGGCACGGCCAGCGGCGGCACGTTCACGCCGAACGGCGGGACGGGCGGCACCGGCCAGGGCGGCACGGCGGCCGGCGGTGCGGGCGGTGCGGGCGGCACGGCCAGCAACACCGGCGGAGCCGGCGGCGCGGGCGGCACGGCCACCAACGGCGACGCGACCAACGGCGGCGCATCGACCAGCGCGTCGAACGGCTCGGCGACCAACGGCAGCGCCACCGGCGGCGGCGGTGCGGTCGGCGCGACCGGCGGCACGGGCGAGGGTGGAACGGGCGGCATGGGCGGCACCGGCAACGGCGGCGTCGGCGGCACCGGCGGACAGAACACCGTCACGGCCGGAGTGTTCGACATGTCGAACACGATCGCCAGCGGCTTCTCGAACAGCGCCGGCATCACGATCGCGAGCCAGAACAGCGGCATCGCGGCGTTGATCCAGCAGAGCGCCAACGTCCAGGCGAACCTCGCGGTTCGCTGAACGCGCGGCGCCGTGCGCGGCCGGCAGGGGCTTCGGCCCCTGCCGCGCCCGGGTGCGGTCGAGTCGAGATCCGGGGAGGATTCACGATGTCCAGCCTGCTTGGTCCGTTCTTCGCCACGATCGCGGCCGCGGCGGCGCTCTCGTCCGCAGCGGCAATCGCCGCGGACACGGACGGCGCACCGATCGAGACGGTCGCAACCGCCGTGCAGCCCGCACCGTCGCCGGAGCCGGCGCTATGGGCGAACGCGAGCGTCATCGCCGAGAGCGAGCTGTCGAAACAGCGCGGCGGTGCCGATCTGCATCTGAACGAGAACAACGCCAGCGCGATCGTCAGCGACAACGTCGCGACCAACCTGACCACCGGCAACAACTCGATCAACGGCGACTCTTTTTCCGGAATGAGCGGGATACCGCTCGTCGTCCAGAATTCCGGCAACAACGTCGTCATCCAGAACTCGACGATCCTGAATCTCCAGATGCAGTAGGAGGCCGTCCCGTGCTTCGCGCAGTTTCCTGCGCGGCCGCGTACGCGGTCGCCATGCTGTGGGCGGCGACGCCGCTTCCTGCGCATGCGGAGAGCTCCACGCCTTTCCTCGGCGCATCGGGCAACACTTTCTCGATGCCGGTGCGCACGATCAAGCAGATCCGGCAGCAGGTCGCCTTCCGCGCGACGCTGCACCAGAAATACGACTTCAGCTGCGGATCCGCCGCGGTGGCGACGCTGCTCACCTATCATTACGGCCGACCGGTCGACGAAGCCGAAGTCTTCCAGTGGATGTACGCATCGGGCGACCAGGCGAAGATCCGGCGCGAAGGCTTCTCGCTGCTCGACATGAAGCGCTATCTCGAGCACGC
>JBIQJM010000218.1:0-2029 GCA_044507525.1 Burkholderiales bacterium | reverse complement strand
GCGGGCACCTCGGTCGGCGAGTCGGTCGAGATCATCCGCGCGCACGGCGCCGAGCCGGCAGCCGTGCTGATCGCGCTCGATCGCGAGGAACGCAGCGGCAACGCGACCGACATCGGCGAACGCTCGGCCGCGCAGGAGGTCGAGCGCAGCCACGGCATTCCGGTGCTCGCCGTCGCGACGCTCACCGACCTGCTGGGCTTCCTCGACTCCGACGAGGCGCTCGCCGCCGGCGTGGCCGACTTCCGCGAGCGCGTCGCCGACTATCGGGCGCGGTACGGCGCGCCCGATCGCGGCTGATCGACCTACTTGAGCACGAAGGTGACCTTCAGCGTCACGCGGTACTCGGTGATCTTCCCGTTGCTGACCGACACCTGCTGATCCTGGATCCAGGCGCCGCTCACGTCTTCCAGCGAATCGGTCGCTCGCGCGATGCCCTGCGCGACGGCGTCGTCGAAGCTCTTGTCGCTCGACGCCTTGATCTCGATGACCTTGGCTACGGACATGGCGGTCCTCCCTCGATGGGGCCTGCGGGTCCGATCGTTGTAGCACGGATCCCGCGTACCGACCCAGGAAGCTCTTCCGGGCCCTTGAACGCAAAACCGTTTCGGCCGAGGCCCGCCGGCCTCAGCCCAGCCGCCGTCGAAGCAGCTCGTTCACCTGCTGCGGATTCGCCTTGCCGCGCGTGGCCTTCATGACCTGCCCGACGAGCGCGTTGAACGCCTTCTCGCGACCGGCACGGAACTCCTCGACCGACTTCGCATTGTTCGCGATCACCTCGTCGACGAGCCGCTCGAGCTCGCCGCTGTCGCTGATCTGGCGCAGGCCCTTGGCGTCGACGATGCGGTCGACGGCGTCGGCGTCGCGCGCGTTGCCGCTCCACAGGTCGGCGAAGACGTCGCGCGCGCTCTTGCCCGAGATCGTTCCGTCGTCGATGCGCACGACGAGCCGCGCGAGCTGCTCGGGCGCCAGCGGGCAGTCGTCGATCGCGCGCTCCTCGCGGTTCAACGCCGCGGCGAGCTCGCCCATCACCCAGTTCGCCGCCGCCTTCGCCAGCGGCGGTGCTCCCGCCGCCGACGATGCGGGCAGCGCACGAACGACCGCCTCGTAGTAGTTGCCGATGCCGCGCGACGCGGTCAGCGTCGTCGCGTCGTACGCCGACAGCCCGTAGGTCTCGACGAAGCGCGCGCGCATCGCCGCGGGAAGCTCCGGCAGCGTGTCGCGCACCTGCTCGATCCACGCGGCGTCGATCGCCAGCGGCGGCAGGTCGGGATCGGGGAAGTAGCGGTAGTCGTGCGCGTCTTCCTTGCCGCGCATCGAGCGCGTCTCGTCGCGGTCGGGGTCGTACAGGCGCGTCTCCTGCACGACGCGCCCGCCGTCGGAGATCAGCTCGATCTGTCGCGCTGCCTCGTGCTCGATCGCGCGCTCGAGGAAGCGGAACGAATTGAGGTTCTTGATCTCGCAGCGCGTGCCGAGCACGGCCTGCCCCATCGGCCGCACCGAGACGTTCGCGTCGCAGCGGAACGACCCTTCCTGCAGGTTGCCGTCGCAGATGCCGAGCCAGACGACGAGCGCGTGCAGCGTGCGCGCGTAGGCGGCGGCCTCGCGCGCCGAGCGCATGTCGGGCTCGGTGACGATCTCCAGCAGCGGCATGCCGGCCCGGTTCAGGTCGATGCCGGTCATGCCGTGGAAGTCCTCGTGCAGCGACTTGCCGGCGTCTTCCTCCAGATGCGCGCGCACGAGCCGCACGAAGCGCTCGCGCATGCCTTCCCGGTCGTCGTCGGCGCGCCCCTTGCCGTCGCCTTCGCGCCAGAGCACCTGCAGCCCGCCGCCGGCGACCACCGGGATCTCGAACTGGCTGATCTGGTAGCCCTTGGGCAGGTCGGGATAGAAATAGTTCTTGCGGGCGAACACCGAGCGTTCGGCGATGCGCGAACCCACCGCGAGGCCGAAGCGGATCGCGTACTCGACGGCCCGGCGGTTCGCCACCGGCAGCACGCCGGGCAGCGCGAGGTCGACGAAGCTCGCCTGC
>JBIQJM010000217.1:0-2048 GCA_044507525.1 Burkholderiales bacterium | reverse complement strand
AACACGCTCGTCGCCACCGCGGCGGCGACGCTGTCGTGGACCTTCGGCGAGTGGTGGTTCAAGGGCCGGCCGTCGATGCTCGGCGCCGCGTCGGGCGCCGTGGCCGGGCTCGTCGCGATCACGCCGGCCTGCGGCTTCGTCGGCGCCGGCGGCGCGCTCGTCATCGGCTTCGTCGCCGGGCTCGTCTGCCTGTGGGGCGTCAACGGGCTGAAGCGCTGGCTCGACGTCGACGACGCGCTCGACGTGTTCGGCGTGCACGCCGTGGGCGGCATCGTCGGCGCGCTGCTCACCGGCGTGTTCGCGGCGCCGGCGCTCGGCGGGGTCGGCCTCTACGACTACGTCGCCAACGCCGTCTCGCCCGACTACTCGATCGCCGCCCAGGTCTGGGTGCAGCTTCAGGCGGTGCTGCTGACCATCGTCTGGTCGGCGGTCGTGGCCTTCGTCGGCTTCGAGCTCGTCAAGTACACGATCGGACTGCGCGTGAGCGAGGACGCGGAGCGCCAGGGCCTGGACATCGTGGCGCACGGCGAGACCGCCTATCATCGTTGAGAAGCCGTTCACGACTCCGCCGTGATTTCCCGCCTGCCCGCGCCCGAATCGCTCGCCGCCGTGCCCTTCGTCCGCGCGCTGCCCGCGATCCTGCGGCGGGCAGCGCCTTTCGGCGTCGCGGTGGCGGCGGCGCTGCTCGTGCGTCATCTCGTCATCGAGCCAGCGACCATCGCGCATGCCTGCGATCCCGCTCCGTGGGCGGGCGCCTGCGCGCTGCGCACGCTGATCGTCCACGGCTTCTCGACGCAGGGCATCGGCTGGGCCGCGTTCGCTGCGGGGCTCGCCGCCACCGCGCTGCGCAGCCGGCGCCTTGCGCAGGCGGCCCTCGCGCTAGGCGGCGGCGGGCTCGTCCTCTACTCGTTCACGCCCTCGGCCTTCGGCGCGCTGCTCGGAATGCTCGTGCTCGTGCGCGAGCCGGGCAGGCCCGCGCAGGCGAGCGCGAACAGCGCGAGTCCGCCCAGGAACACGACGGCCTGAGCGTCGATCAGCGTCTCCTGCACGATCGCGAGCGCTGCGCCGCCGACGACGACTGCGACGAGCGCGCGTTCCTCGCGGGCCTCGGGCGGCAGCCGCTCGCCGCGCAGCGCGAGCAGCGCCTGCATCATCAGCGGCATCGCGAAGCTCGCCCACGGAAAGCCGCGGTAGCGCGCATCGAAGACGAGCAGCACGGCGCTCATCGCCGCGGCGAACAGCCAGCCGAAGCGCAGTGCGCCGAGCGCGCACGCCGTCCGGTCGAACGATGCCCGAAGCAGGCGCGTCGCTTCTGCGGCCTTGCGTCCGCCAGCCAGCGCATATACGCCCGGCACGCCGTGATCCCCGTCCGCGTCGCGCGCCCGCGACAGTCGCAACGTGGCGAGCCACGCATAGCCGATGGTCGCGAGCGCGCCGACGATCGCCGGCAGGTCGTGCGTCCAGCCCTGGTTCCAGTGCACCGCATGGCGCCACTGCTCCACCAGCAGCGCGCCGGCCGCGCAGCCGGCGAGCGCCTGCGCCAGCACGAAGCGTGTGCCCGTTCCCGTCGACGAGCGCCGGCGCCGGCGCAGCGTCGCGCCGGCGACGAGCGCAAAGGCCGCCGCGCCCCCCGCTGCGCCGAGCAGGCCCTCGCGCCACCGGGGATCGGCGCTCACCGGTCCGCGCCAGGGGAACGCGCGGTCGCCGTCCGACGTGTACAGGCCCCAGTAGCCGCCCATCGCGCCCTCGAGTCGTCGCTTCCACGGCTGGTCGAAGGCCTCGATCAGGTTGTAGCGGACGCCTCGCTGGCCCGCGGCGTCGACGAAGCCGCGCACGAACCGCGCCTGCTCGACGCGGCCCGGCACCGCCCCGCGGCGCTGGCGCCCGGCGCGCGGCCAGCCGGTCTCGCCGATCAGGATTTCGTGCGCGGGGAAGGCCTGCTGCACGCGCCGGTACACCGAGAAGACGTGCTCGACCGCGTCGTCGACCGCCACCGGCTCGTCCTCCCAGTACGGCAGCACGTGCACGGTGACGAAGTCGACCGCCTC
>JBIQJM010000216.1:0-2082 GCA_044507525.1 Burkholderiales bacterium | reverse complement strand
TTCGTGCAGGGCGGCGGCTGCTCGGGCTTCCAGTACGGCTTCACCTTCGACGAGGAAACCGCCGAGGACGACACCGTGCTGCAGAAGGGCGGCGTCACGCTGCTCGTCGACGCGATGAGCCTGCAGTACCTGATGGGCGCCGAGATCGACTACAAGGACGACCTCGACGGCGCGCAGTTCGTCATCAAGAACCCGAACGCGTCGAGCACCTGCGGCTGCGGCTCCTCGTTCTCCTGATCGTCCCTTCCGGACTCACCCGGGCCGCGCCCGAGGGCGCGGATCGGCGATCGTGCCGAGCACGCGAGGTCCGCGCGCGCCGGTGACCGCCGGCAGGTTGCCCGGCTTCGCGTCGATGCGCTGCGCGGCGAGCCACGCGAAGGCCGCCGCCTCCACTGCCTGCGGGTCTACGTGCAGCGCCGCGGTCGTCTGCAGCGCGATCGGCGCCAGCCGTGCGGCCAGGCGCCCCATCAGGAACCCATTGCGCGTGCCGCCGCCGCAGGCGTAGACGGCGTGTGCGCCGTAGTCGCGGCACGCGCGTGCCACGGTGACCGCGGTCAACTCGACCAGCGTGGCCTGCACGTCGACGGCATGCGCCTGCCCCCGTCCGTGGTCCTGCACGGCCGCGATCGCGCGGTCGAGCCAGCGCAGGTGGAAGTGGTCGCGACCGGTGCTCTTCGGCGCCGGCAGCGAGAAATACGGCTCGTCGAGCAGCCGGGCGAGCAGCGCTTCGCGCACGGTTCCGCTGCGCGCCCAGGCGCCGTCCGCGTCGAGTCGGCGCCCGGTGTGGCGCAGGCACCAGGCGTCGAGCAGCGTGTTCGCCGGACCGGTGTCGAAGCCGCGCACCGCTTCGTCCGAGCCGCAGTCGGCAGGCAGCAGCGTGACGTTGGCGAAGCCGCCGAGGTTGACGATCGCACGACGCTCCAACGGACTGCGGAATACCTGCGCGTGGAAGGCCGGGACGAGCGGCGCACCCTGTCCGCCGGCGGCGACGTCGGCCGATCGAAGGTCGTGGACGACCGCGATGCCGCATCGTTCGGCGAGTCGCGCGGCGTCGAGCAGCTGGATCGTGTAGCCCAGATCGGGCCGATGCCGGACCGTCTGCCCGTGCGCGCCGATCGCCGTGACCTGCGCCGCCCGCAGGCCCGTCCGCGCGAGCAGCGCGTCGACCGCCTCGGCGTGGCGATCGGCGAGGGCCGCCGCCGCGCGCGCCGCGCGCTCGAGCTCGTCGGGCACGCTCGCCTGCAGCGCGTGCAGTTCGTCGCGCAGGGCGTCGTCGAGCTCGGTGCTTGCGAAGCCGCCGGTACGGATGCCGAAGTCGGCCTCGTCGATCTCCAGCAGCGCCGCGTCGATCGCGTCGATGCTCGTGCCGGACATCAGCCCGACGAAGCGGCGCATCGCGGCGCGTGCAGGCGCGCTATTCGAAGCGCGCGAGCTGCACGCCCTCGAGCTGCGCCAGGCGCAGGCGCAGCGTCTCGGCCTGGGTGCTGAAGCGCTTCATCTCGCTCTTGTCGAGCGGGGTCGAGCTGGGCATGGCGACCTTCATCGGATCGACGTTCTCGCCGTTGACCATGAACTCGTAGTGCAGGTGCGGCCCGGTGGCCATGCCCGTCGCGCCGACGTAGCCGATGACTTCCCCCTGCGCGACGCGGGTGCCGGTCGAGAGATCGCTCGCGAAGCCGTGCAGGTGCGCGTACAGCGTCGTGATGTCGTTGCGGTGCCGCACGACGATGACCTTGCCGTAGCCCCGCTGCTGCCCGATGAACTCGATGACGCCGTCGCCCGAGCTGCGCACCTTGGTGCCGATCGGCGCGGCGAAGTCGACGCCCTTGTGCTCGCGCGTGTATTTCAGGATGGGATGCATGCGCGCCGGCTTGAAGCCCGACGAGATGCGGCTGAACTCGACCGGCTGGCGCAGGAACGATCGTTTCAGGCTGTGCCCGTCGAAGGCGAAATACTCGCCCTGGCCGCCGCCCCGGTCGAACCAGACGGCCTCGTGGCGCGTGCGGTGGTTGTCGAACTCGAGCGCCAGCACGCGGCCGACCACCGGCGGGTCGAGGCTGTCGGACTCGCGGATCATCTCGT
>JBIQJM010000088.1:0-13680 GCA_044507525.1 Burkholderiales bacterium | reverse complement strand
CTCGACACGAGCAAGGGCGTCATCGCGTCGCGGCTGAACCTCACGCCGGAGCATTTCTCGCGCATCCTCGGCGAGCTGAGCAGCGAGAAGCTGATCACCGTGAAGGGTGCCGAGATCACGATCCTCGACCCCGAGCGGCTGCGCGCGTTCCTGGCCTGAGCTCGGCGCGCACGCCCGCGATCCAGCGGTCCGCGGCGTCGAGGAGCGCGAAGCAGTCCTGCGTGCCGGGTGCGAATCGATAGGGTCCGGTGCCGCCCGAAGCGGCGCGGGCGAGTTCGCGGCTTCGGCGCTCGTCGACGTCCACCCGCACCAGCGTGATCGCTTCCCGGCCGGCCAGTGCCGCAAGGACGGCGCCGTCGTCCAGTGCCCGGATCGCCAGCAGCTCGCCGCCGACGGGCAGCGGCTCGACGAGTGTCCACGAGCCGGCCTCGAGTACGCGCAGCGCCGAGGCGCCTTCGTCGGCGAGCACCCAGCCGCGCGAACGCGTGCCGCGCCACGCGGCGATGCGCTGCGGCGCGGGCGGGGCGGCGACGGCCGGCCGTTCGATCTCGCGCCGCACGTCGAGGTTCAGCACGCCGAGCGCGCCCGATGCGTCGACGCGGAGGACTTCGTGGGGAACCGCGCCGGCGACCAGCGCGCGCGTCGCGCCCCGTACCTCGAACGTGCGCGGCGTGTAGCGCCCCGGCAGCTCGATCGCCTCGCGCATCCGGTAGTCGTGCACGAGTCCGCGCAGGAGCGGCTCGGCGTCGCGCCCGTAGTCGATCTCCCACACCTCGTCGAGGTCGGCGAAGGCGACGACGAAGCGCGACCGCCGTGGGCGGTCCACGATCGACGAGACGCTCGGCCGCCGCCCGTCGTCGAGCCGGTATTCGTACGCGGCGGCGAGCGAGGCGGCATCGTGCGCCGACAGCGCGGGCTCGCCGGTGCCGCCCGCGGCGAGCACGGTCGCGTCGGTGCCGCCGGAAGCGGCGAGCAGCTTCGCGTCGAAGGCGAGCGCGGTCCGCGCCTGCGGTTCGAGTGCGGGCAGCGACAGCCGAAGCAGTGCGCGGCCCTGCGCGACGAAGGCGGCGTCGCCGTCCGGCGCGAGCGCGACGAGCGCCTGCTGCGCTTCGTGCGGCAGCGCGGAGACGGCGATCTCGCGCCCGCTCGTGCATTCGAGCGTGCGCGCCGTCCCGGCCGCGGCGAGCACGATCGTCGCAACGGCGGAGGCCGAAGCGGGCGAGGCGACTTCAGCGGCCGCGCGATCGTGCGCGTCGGCGCTGCCGGGCAGTTGCGCGACGGCGAGCAGGACGGCGCCGGCGATCGCGCACAGCCGGCGGGCCGGCGGCGCGGGACGCCTCGCAGGCGCGGCGCCAAAGAAAAAGGGCGGCCCGACGGGCCGCCCCAGTTTCGATCGAAGGCCCGGGAAGCCTACTTCGCCCCGGCGAGAATCCATTCGACCAGCGCCTTCACGTCCGCGTCGGGAACGTTCGGGTTCGGCGGCATCGGCACCGGACCCCAGACGCCGGAGCCGCCTTTCTTCACCTTGGCGATCAGCTTCTCTTCGGCGCTCTTGTCACCCTGGTACTTCTTGGCGACGTCCGCGTACGACGGGCCGACGAGCTTCTTGTCGACCGCGTGGCAGGCGGTGCAGTTGTACTTCTTCGCCATTGCGACGTCGGCCATCGCCGGTGCCGCAGTGGTGGCGAGCGCCGCCGCGGCGGCCAGCCCCATCCAGAGTGAACGCTTCATCGTTTGACTTCTCCCGTGTTCAGTAGACGTCGTGCTGCGTGTTGTAGACGTTGAACTTGCCGGTCGGCGTGATCAGGCGCTTGTCCTTGATGACGGCCTTCAGCTTGCGCGTCTTGTCGTCGACCACGACGATCGCGGATTCCTGATTCTTCGCACTCCACACGGAGAACCAGACCTCGTCGCCTGCCTTATTGTACTCGGGTTGCGTGATGCGCTTCGCGCCTTCGCCCACGCCGGCCCATTCGGCGATCGGGAGCACCTCGAAAGGCTTGTCGAGGTTCTTGATGTCGAACACCGCGATCGACTGGTGGACCTTCGGATCGGGGTTCAGCGGCGTGTCGACCCACAGGTTGTTCGACTTCGGGTGCGTCTTGATGAACAGGTTGCCGCCGCCCTGCGCCTTCAGCGTCTGCACGACCTTCCATGCATTCGCCTTGTGCTTGGCCGGATCGGTGCCGATCAGCGCGATCGTCTCGTCGCCGAGGTGACCGGTGGCCCAGACGGGTCCGAACTTCGGATGCACGAAGTTCGCGCCGCGTCCCGGGTGCGGGATCTGCCCGACGTCGATGATCGCCTCGAGCGCGTCGTCCTTGCTGTCGACCACCGCCACCTTGTTCGACTGGTTGGCGGCGACGAGGAAGTAGCGCTTCGACGCGTCCCAGCCGCCGTCGTGCAGGAAGCGGGCAGCGCCGATCTCGATGGTGCTCAGGTTGTCGAGGTCGGTGTAGTCGACGAGCATGATCTTGCCCGTCTCCTTCACGTTCACGATGAACTGCGGCTTGTCGTGCACGGCGACGATCGAGGCGACGCGCGGCTCGGGGTGGTACTCCTGCGTGTCGACCGTCATGCCGCGCGTCGACTGGATGCGCAGCGGCTCGAGCGTGTCGCCCTTCATGATCACGTACTGCGGCGGCCAGTACGCGCCGGCGATGGCGAGCTGGTCCTGGTACTTCTTGTCCTTCGACGTCTCGACCGAGCGCGCCTCGAGACCGATGCGGATCTCGGCGACGTTGTCGGGCTTCTCCATCCACAGGTCGATCAGGTTGATCTTGCCGTCACGCCCGATCACGTAGACGTAGCGGCCCGAGCCCGAGGTGCGCGAGATGTGCACCGCGTAGCCGGTCTTGACGATGTTGATGATCTCCTTCGACGCGCCGTCGATCAGCGCCACCTCGCCGGTGTCGCGCAGCGTCACCGAGAAGATGTTGGAGATGTCGTAGTTGTTCATCTTCTTCGTCGGACGCTTCTCGGGCGGGATCACCACCGTCCACGTCTTCTTCATGTCTTCCAGGCCCCACTCGGGCGGCGTGGGCGGCGACTGCTGGATGTAGCGCGCCATCATGTCGACTTCGGCGTCGGTCATCTCGCCCGACGTCCCCCAGTTCGGCATCCCGGCCGGCGAGCCGTACTTGATGAAGGTCTTCAGGTATTCGGAACCGCGCTCGAGCGTGATGTCGGTCGTGAGCGGCTTGCCCGTGGCACCCTTGCGCAGCACGCCGTGGCAGCCGGCGCAGCGCTCGAAATAGATCTGCTTGCCGCGCTCGAATTCCTTCTCGGTCATCGGCGGGGCCTTCGGATTGACGTCCTGGTGCATCGGCCCTTCGCCGAGCTGCGAGCCACCGGCATGGAGTGCGGCCTCGGGCGGCGAGACGTGCTCCTCGGCGGTTCGTTGCTGTGCGAGCGCCCATGCGGGCGCGCCTGCGACGAGCGCGGCGACGACCCAGGCTGCCGGCTTCATGCGTGCAATCACTGACATTTGCGGTTTCCCCTCGAATCGCCCCAAGACCACAAGGGCATTGCGGAAATCATGGTGGAGGTCAGGCGGGTGCTCATTGATAAGCGTCAACGGTTGCGCTGCGTCGCAACACGACAATCGCGTCCGATGCCGAAGCGCCCCGGCCCGGCAATCGTTTTCCTGACGCGCGTCGCTGCTGCGCCGCTTCGCATCCTGCCTCCAGAATCCTCCCCCTTACCGATGCCCGATTCCGTCGTACTGCCTCTCGAGCCCTTGCGAAACCTTCGGCGAACCCGGCGCGCTTCGCCCGTTTTCCGCGTTCCGTTTTTCGCCTGCGCGACCGCGGTGCTCTCGCTGTGGGGGCTGCCTGTCGCATCGGCGCAACCGGTGGCGAGCGGCGGTGCCGGCGACGCTGCGGCCGCCGCCGCCGCCGACGACGGCGCGGACGGGCGGGCGCTCGAATCGGTGGTCGTCACGGCGACGCGATCGCCGGCGGCCGCGTTGAACGTGCCGGCGAGCGTCACCATCGTCGATGCCGAGGAGCTGTCGCAGCGCAATCCGGTGCGCCTGGGCGACGCCCTCGCCGACGTACCGGGGCTGTACATCCGCGGCGCGGCGATGGGCGTGAACTTCCCCGGCACCGGCCAGGGCGTCCTGTCGCTGCGCGGCATCCCGCGTACGCCGCGCACGCTCGTGATGATCGACGGGCAGCCGGTGAACAACGCGCTGACCGGCGGCATCAACGTCGTCGGCATTCCGCTCGACAGCGTCGAGCGCGTCGAAGTGGTCCGCGGCCCCTATTCCGCGTTGTACGGCGGCGCGGCGATGGGCGGCGTCGTCAACTTCATCACCGGCAGCCCCGACGAACCGCTGACCGAGATCCGCGCGGGTCTCGGCAACCTTCGCCAGCGCGGCGGTGCGATCGTGCACCGCAAGCGCTACGAAGGCGGGCTGGGCGTCTCGCTGTCGGTGGCGTATCGCGAGAGCGACGGCGACCCGCGCAGCAGCCCGCTCGTGAAGGCGCTGCCGCGCACGGCGAACCCGCCGGTGACTCCGGTCAGCGGCGTGCGCCCGACGCGCGACCCCGACGGTTCGCCGCGCTTCTGGGTCGGCGAGCAGGGCGCGCGGCCGTGGTCGCAGACCAGCGCCCAGCTGAGCCTGCACTACGCGCTGTCGCCGTCGACGAAGCTGGTCGGCGGTCTGGGCTGGGCCGACTATTCGGTCGGCCATACGCGACCGCGCAGCTTCCTGACCGACGCCACCGGCGCACCGGTCTTCGCGGGAACCGTCTCCTTCGACGACGCGGGCACCCCGCGTCGTCTCGCGCTCGCGCAGACCGACTGGTTCACCGCGACGCCGGCGGGCGAGCGCGACCGCCGCGTCTTCGTGCGGGCCGAGCACCGGCTCGCAGGCGGCAGCGAGCTGCGCGCGCAGGTCGGCACGCTGCACCACAACCTGTTCTTCGCGCAGGCCGACGCGGGCGCCACCTACGATTCGGGCGTCGGCAACCTCACCGACCAGCCGAACCGCCGCGTCGACGCCGAAGCGACGCTGCGCACGCCGATGTCGGCGTCGTGGTCGCTCGTCTCCGGCGTGTCGCTGAACCGCAGCACGCTCGATCGCCAGACGCGCGAGCTCTCCGACTGGCGCGATACCGACACCCGCACGGCGGTGCGCAATGCCGACGGCGGACGCGCCGACAACCTCGCGTTGTTCGTGCAGAGCGAGCACGACCTGGCGGACGGCCTGACGGCCTACGTCGGGGGGCGCTACGACCGCTTCGAGGTGCGCGGGCACGCGCTGCAGAACGTCGCGCCGGTCTTCGACGAACGCTTCGAGCGGCGCAGCTTCCATCAGTTCAGTCCGAAGCTCGCGCTCGTCTGGGAGGCGCGGCCCTGGATGTCGCTGCGCGCGTCGTACGGCACGGGCTTCCGGCCGCCGTCGCTGTTCGACCTCTACGGACTGACCGTCGTGCGCACCGGCGGACCGACGCTCGTCTACGAGCCTTCGCCCGCGCTCGAGCCCGAGCGGGTGCGCGCGCTCGAGGTCGGCGCCGACCTGAAGCTGGCGCGCGACGCGCGGCTGTCGGTCACGCTGTACCGGCAGCGGCTGGAGGATCTCGTCTACCGTCGCACGCTGCCGACCAGCACGCCGCTGATGACGAGAACGCGTGCGGAGAACGTCGGCGAGGCCGACATCGACGGCATCGAGGCGAGCGTGCAATGGCCGACGGCGGTCTCGGGACTGCGGGCCTTCGGCGCACTCACGCATCAGTTCCGCTACGAGATCAGCCGCAACGATGCGCAGCCCGACATGGTCGGCAAGAAGCTCACCGACGTGCCGCGCACGATCTGGTCCGCCGGGCTGGACTATCGGCGAGGCGACTGGTCGGGACTGCTGGTCGCGCGCCACGTCGGCCACGTGTTCCCTTCGGGCGACGACCTGAACCGCGACGTCGTCGAAGGAGTCTTCGGTGCGTACGACCGCCACACGGTCGTCAGCGCGCGCGTCGGCTGGTCCTTCCACCGGCAGTGGCGTGCCACCCTGGCCCTGGACAACCTGTTCGATCGCGACTACTTCGTGTCGACGCGACAGCCCGGTCGCACGGTGTACGCGGAGCTCGCCTACCGCTTCTGAACGCCGCCGGGAACGAGCGCTGCGAGGCGCGTCCTCAAGCGGCGAGCGCGAGCAGCCACAGCGGCAGCGTGACCACCGCGACGAGCATCGAGATCGTCATCAGCACCGCGGTGAACGGCGCGTCGCCGCCCATGCGCGCGGCGAGAATGTACGCCGACGGCGCGGTCGGCATCGCCGCGTAGAGCACGACGATCGTGCGGGTCGCGGCGTCCAGTCCGATCGCCGCCGACAGGCCGAGGGCCGCCGCCGGCATCGCGAGCATCTTCACCGCGGTGATCCAGCCCCCCAGCGCGAGTGCCGAGGACGAATCGCGCAGGCCGCCGCGCAGCGACTCGAGTTGCAGCCCGGCGCCGATCGCGAGCAGGCCGAGCGGGATCGACGCGCCGCCCAGCCGCCCGAGCGTCGCCTCGATCGGCGCCGGCAGGCGCAGTCCGAGGGCGTGTCCGAGCAGGCCGGCGAGCGTCGCGAGGATCAGCGGGTTGCGCGCCAGCTCCGTGCCGAGTCCGCTCTGCGATTGGCGCGCGAGCGGAATCACCGCGGCGAGGTTCACGACCGGCACACTCACGCCCATCAGGATCGCGGCGAGCGACAGGCCCGGGTCGCCGCCGATGCGCTGCGACAGCGCGAGCAGCACGTACGAGTTGAAGCGGAACGCGCACTGCACGCCGGCCGCGAAGCGCGCCGGGTCGGGGTGCAGCAGCGGCCGCGCGAGGTTGCCGAGCGCGATGCCGACGGCGATCGCCGCCAGCGCGACGACGACCGCCGGCAGCGCCGTCGACAGTTCCAGCTGCATGTTCAGGATCGTGTCGAACAGCAGCGCCGGGAACAGGACGTAGTAGATCAGCTTCTCGAGCCCGGCCCACACGCTGCGCTCGCGTACCAGCGACCGGAACAGCAGCTGCCCGATCGCGATCAGCGCGAGATCCGGAAACAGCGCGGCGACGGGGTTCATGGGGGCCGCAGTGTAGCGCCGCGCGGGCCGGCGGCAGCTGTTCGCGTCGATCGCGCTTCGCTCGCGATATAGTCGGCGCCCATCGCGCGGAAAAACCGCGCGCACCGCGCGCGTCGCGCGCAACGGAAGGCGATTCGGACGGACGGTCCATGAGGGGAAGCGGACGCAGGCGGAACCGGGCGCGCTTGCTCGCGGCGACGGCGTGCGCGGCGGTCGCGCTGGCGGGCGGACTCGCGGCGCCGCAGGCGCGCGCGGCGGAGGTCGCCGGAGTGGAGCTGGCGGACGCGATCGAGCTCGGCGGCGTTCGCCTGCAGCTCAACGGTGCGGGCGAACGAACGCTGTACGTCGTCCGCACCTACGTTGCCGCGCTCTACGTCGCGCAGCCGTCGCCCTCCGCGCAGGGCCTGCTCGGGCAGACCGGTCCGCGCCGGCTGTCGATGACGATGCTCGCGGCGCTGTCCACCGAGTGGGTCGTCGAGCGACTGCTCGCGGCCGTACAGGCCAACACCAGCGACGAGGCCTTCGCGCAGCTGCGCCCGCGCCTCGGGCGGCTGGTCGAGAACTTCCTCGCGCTCGACCGCCTGCAGAAGGGCGACCGGGTGGACATCGACGCGGTCGGCGGCGCCACGCGCGTGAGCGTCGGCGGCCGCGCGCGCGGCGTCGAGGTGCCCGGCGAGGACCTGTTCGACGCACTGCTGAGCGGCTTCATCGGCGAGCGGCCGATCGACGCGGCGCTCCAGGACGCGCTGCTCGGGCGCCCCGCGCCGAAGGCCGATCCGGGGACCTGATCGTCCCGTGATCGCGCGCAACGACGCCACCGGCTGGATCGACGCATTCTGCGACGCGATCTGGCTCGAGGACGGCCTGTCGCGCAACACGCTCGCCGCCTACCGGCGCGACCTCGCGGCGCTTGCCGCGTGGCTCGCCGATCCGATGCGCGCGCCCCTGCACGAGGCGAGCGCCGCGGACCTGCAGGCGTACATCGCGGCGCGCCACCCCGGCTCGCGCGCGTCGAGCAGCAATCGCCGATTGGCGGTCTTTCGTCGTTTCTACCGCTATCTCGTTCGCGAGCGCGTGCGCGAGGACGACCCGACGCTGCACATCCGCTCGGCGCGCCAGCCGCCTCGCTTCCCGAAGACGCTGTCGGAGCGGCAGGTCGAGGCGCTGCTGGGCGCACCCGACGTCGAGACGGCGCTCGGGCTGCGCGACCGGGCGATGCTCGAGACGATGTACGCGACCGGGCTGCGGGTGAGCGAGCTCGTCGGCCTCGAGACGGTGCGCGTCGCGCTGAACGAAGGCGTCGTGCGCGTCGTCGGCAAGGGCGACAAGGAGCGTCTCGTCCCGCTGGGCGAGGAGGCGCGCGCGTGGATCCTTCGCTATCTCGGCGGCGCGCGCGCCGAACTGCTCGGCGCGCGCTCGGCCGACGCGCTCTTCGTGACGCAGCGCGGCGGCCCGATGACGCGGCAGATGTTCTGGACGCTGGTCAAGCGCCACGCCCGTACGGCCGAGGTGCATGCGCCGCTGTCGCCGCATGCGCTGCGGCATGCCTTCGCCACGCACCTGCTGAACCATGGCGCGGACCTGCGCGTCGTGCAGATGCTGCTCGGCCATGCCGACATCTCGACGACCCAGATCTACACGCACGTCGCGCGCGAGCGGCTGAAGACGCTGCACGCGGCCCACCATCCGCGGGGGTGAGTGCGGCGTTCCAAGAATTTGCGGTGCGTCAATAGAAATGAGAAGAGTTCGTATTAGACTTCGCCCCGATGGAGGGAAACCGCACTCACGGGCAGGACGGCGCGCGATCGGCGCGCGCCGTCGGCATTGCGCTGACGCTCTCGCTGCACGCCGGCGTCGCCGCTGCTGCGTGGATCGGCCTGGGCGAGCCGACGCCGACCGATCCGGTGCCGATCGCGGTGCGCTTCGTCGAGGAAGCGCAGACTCTCGCGCAGGCTGCGCCGGCGATGGAGCCGGCACCGTTGCCGGCGAACCCGCCGCCGCCGCCCGAGCCGCCGCCCTCCGAGCCGGAGCCGCCCCCGGAGCCGGTGGCGATCCCCGAGCCGGTCGAAACCCCCGTCGCCGAACCGCCGAAGGTCTCGGCACCGGAGCCGACGCCGCCGCGCCTGCTCTCGGACGCCGCTCCGAGCGCCGTCGCGGCGTCGAAGCCGCCTGCGCCTGCGCGCGCGAAACCCCGGCCGAAACCGCGGCCGAAGCCCGAAGCGCGCCACCGTGAGCGAGCGCAACCGGCTCCGCGGCCGCCGACCCCGGAAGTGGCGCCGGTAGTCGAACCCGAGCCGCAGATCCGGCCGGCGCCGCGTGTGGCCGAGCCGGCTCCCGAAGCGCCCGCGGCGCCCCCGGCGCCCGCACCGCAGCTCGCATCGGCGCCCAGCGATCGGGCGGCCGCACCGGTCAGCGCACCGCGCTACGACGCGGCCTACCTGCGCAACCCCGCGCCGGCGTATCCACGGATATCGCGCCGGCTCGGCGAGCACGGGCGCGTCGTCCTGCGCGTTCGCGTCGAGGCCGACGGACGCCCCTCGCACCTGGAGGTCGAGCGTTCGTCGGGTTCGCTGCGCCTCGACGAGGCGGCGCTCGATGCGGTGCGCCGGTGGAGCTTCATCGCGGCGCGTCGCGGCGACGAGAACGTCGCGGCCTGGGTGCTCGTCCCGATGGATTTCCGCCTGAGCGACAGTTAGAAGCACGGAGACGACCGATGGAATCCGGCCTGGGATTCGCGCACTTTCTCGAGCATGCCGACGCGGTCGCGTGGCTGGTCCTTGCGATCCTGATCGCGATGTCGCTCGCGAGCTGGTACTGCATCGCAGCCAAGGGCGTGCAGTGGCTGCGCGCGCGGCGCGCCTCGACTGCCTTCCTCGCGTCGTTCCGCGACGCGCCGGGCGAGCCGAGCGGCGCGCAGGCGGCCGGCGCGCGCGATCCCTACGGGCTGCTCGCCGGCGAAGCCTTCGATGCCGTCGAGCGGCACCGCTCGAGCGTTGCCCGGAACGCCGCGGAAGCGGCGCCGCGCGAGGAATTCGTGGCGCGGGCGCTGAAGCGTTCGATCGCCCACCAGTGCGCCCGGCTCGAGGCCGGCCAGACGCTGCTCGCCACGGTCGCCTCGACCGCTCCCTTCGTCGGGCTGTTCGGCACCGTCTGGGGCATCTATCACGCGTTGCTCGCGATCGGCGACGCGGGCGCTGCCGGACTGCAGGAGGTCGCCGGACCGGTCGGCGAGGCGCTGATCATGACGGGCCTCGGACTGGCGGTGGCGATTCCCGCCTCGATGGCATACAACGCGTTCGCGCGCGCACGGCGCAACCTGAAGATCGGACTCGACGCCTTCGCGCACGACCTGCTCGTGCTGCTGGTCGAGGGTGCTGCGCCGCCCCACGCGGTGCGCGGCGGCGCCGACGAAGCCGTGCCCGCCACGCGTGCGACGCCGGCCCCCGCGCGGCTGGAAGCATCCGGAGCGAACTGAAATGGCCGTGTCGCTGCACGACGACGACGGCGACGACGAGATCGTCGAGATCAACATGGTCCCGCTGATCGACGTCATGCTCGTGCTGCTCATCGTCTTCATGGTCACGGCGCCGCTGCTCACGCACGCGGTGAAGCTCGAGCTGCCGCGGGCGGCCAGCACCGCGATCGACGCGGAGAAGGCGTCGCTGCGCATCGAGATCGACGCCGAAGGCCTTGCGCACCTCGACGGCGAGCCGGTCGAGGCGGACGCGTTGCCGGCGCGCTTCGCCGAAGTGGCGCGCCGTGCGCCCGAGACCGAGCTGCTGATCCGCGCCGATCGGCGCACCAGCTACGAGACGATTGCGCGCGTGATGTCGCAGGCCTCGCGCAACGGGCTCGCGCGGATCGGCTTCGTGACCGATCCGCGCGACGAGGCCGGCGGGAAGTAGCGACCGGCGAGATGCAGTCCTTGCGCCGGCGCTTCGCGCCGGCGCCGTCCGCTTCCTTGCTCAGTAGTTCGCACTGACGCTCACGCGCACGGCGCGCGGTGCACCCGGCATGATGTTGTTGTTGCTGTGCGCCGACGCGAAGTATTCGCGATCGAACAGGTTCTCGACGTTCAGCTGCATGCGCACGTCGGGCGTCACTTCGTAGAACAGCGCCGCGTCGACGCGAGCGAAGCCCGGCAGCGTCACGGCATTGTCGGCCGACGCGTACTGCGAGCTCGCCGCGATCACGCCGAGGCCGGCGCCCCATTTCGCATCGAAGTCGTAGCGGTTCCACAGCGAGAAGGTGTGCCGCGGCAGCTGCGCCAGCCGTGCGCCGGCGCGGATCGTCGACGACTGCGTGCTCTCGTACTCGCCGTCCTGGTATGCGTAGCCGCCGATCATGCGCCATCCCGGCGCGATCGTTCCGGCGAGCGTCAGCTCGAGGCCTTTCGCGTGCTGCCCGTCGACGAGGATCGAGCGCGTCGGGTCGTTCGGATCGACGACGGCGACGTTCGTGCGGTCGAGGCGGTAGATCGCCGCCGTGGCGGACAGGTCCGGTCGGACGTCCCACTTCACGCCGAGCTCGACGTTGCGGAACTCCTCGGGATCGAGCGAGCGGTTGTCGGCGTTCAACGAGCCGAGCTGGTCGCCTGCGCGCGGCTGGTACGCGACCGTGTAGCTCGCATAGATCGACCATGGCTCCGACGGCTTGTAGACGAGCCCGGCGCGCGGCGACACCAGGTGGTCGGTGTTCGAGAAGGTGCTTCCGTCGCGCCGGTCGTCGAGCTCGACGTCGAAGCGGTCGAAGCGCACGCCGGCGATCGCCTGCCAGTTCGCCGACAGCTCGATCTGGTCCTGCACGTACAGGGCGGCGACGTTCGCCGTGCTGCGATTGTCTGCGTCGGTCGGACGCTGCGCGAACTGCACCGGGGCGAAGGTGGTCGGGGAGGCGAGCGGTACGCTCAGCGAACCTCCCGGGAAGAATCCGCTGTTGCGGAAGTTGTCGCTCGTCTGGCGGCCGATCTCCGCGCCGACGAGCAGCGTGTGCGCGATCGAGCCGGTCGTGGCGCGGTAGCGCAGATCGGTCTGGTTGAAGAAGTTGGTGCGGTCGGTGCGATTGTTGTACGCCGCAATCGACACCATCGTTCCGGCGGCGTTCACGGCGCCCGGAAACACGTTCTGGTAGAACTTGTCGTAGCTCGCCCAGCGCGTGTGGTTGCCGAGCAGCAGGCCGTTGCCGAAATCGTGTTCGACGACGGCGTCGAGCGCGTCGACGCGCGCCCACGTCTCGCTCAGGTCCGGGTTGCCGAAGAAGGTCGACGGATCGACGTCGACCGGGCGACCGCCGAACGAGGGGATGCCGCGGTCGGCGGTGCGCTCGTCCTTGAAGTGCTCGTAGCCGATGCGAACCAGCGTGCGGTCGCCGGCGCGGAAGGCGAACGTCGGGTTGATGCCGTAGCGTTCGAGCTCGAAGAAGTCGCGATGGCCCTCCGATTTCTCGTAGACGCCGGTGATGCGGAACGCCGCCGTGTCGGAAAGGGGGCGGCCGAAGTCGGCCGTCACGCGACGCTCCTTCCACGAGCCCAGCCGCAGCGTCGCTTCGCCGATGTTCGTCCACTGCGGCTGTCGCGTCACGCGATTGATCACGCCGCCGGTCGCTCCGCGGCCGAAGATCATCGCGTTCGGACCCTTCAGCACCTCGACGCGCTCGATGTTGTACAGGTCGCGGTAGTAGGCGACGTCGTCGCGGATGCCGTCGACGAAGAAGTTGGCCGTCGAACTGATGCCGCGGAACACCGCCTGGTCGCGGTTGCCTTCGCCCTGCGCCATCATGACGCCGGGCGTGAAGCGCACGACGTCCTCGAGGCTGTCCATCGCCTGGTCGTCGATCACCGTGCGCGGCACGACCGTCACCGCCTGCGGCACGTCGCGCAGCGGCGTCGCGGTCCGCGTCGCCGTCGTCGTCTGCGTCGCGGCGTAGCCGGCGTCGCCGCCGTCGGCGGGCGCGGTGACCCGTACGGTGGGCAGCGTGGGCGGGCTCGATGCGGGCCCCGTCGACTGCGCCCACGCGGGTGCCGCCCCCAGCAGCGCGGCGCACCAGGCACAGCGCGACCACGGTGGCGGGCGAAGAGCGGTCGGCGCGCGATTCGGAAACATTGGAATTCCTCCCTGATCATTAATGAGAATCGTTATCATCAGGGTGTCGGAGCTCTTGCGCAAATGAGAATCGTTTGTTTCTGGAACGATGGGCGAGGCTCGCTATAGTGAGCGGTCGCCTGGCAACGGATGAAACGACGGAGATCCGCCCCCGATGCGTCGCAGCGAAACACCCGCCACCCAGTTCCTGCGGCGCAACGGCGTCGACTTCGGCGAGCATCGCTACGAATACGTCGAGCACGGCGGGACCGCCGAATCGGCGCGCCAGCTCGGCGTCGACGAACACCAGGTGGTGAAGACGCTCGTGATGCAGGACCAGGACGCGCGGCCGCTGGTCGTGCTGATGCACGGCGACCGGCGCGTCTCGACCAAGCGCCTCGCACGCGCGACGGACCGCACGAACATCGAGCCCTGCGAGCCGCGCACCGCCCAGCGCCACAGCGGCTACTTCGTCGGCGGCACTTCGCCCTTCGGGCTGCGCAAGCCGATGCCGGTGTTCGTCGAGGCGAGCGTGCTCGAGCTGC
>JBIQJM010000087.1:0-13746 GCA_044507525.1 Burkholderiales bacterium | reverse complement strand
CCGAGCGGCTGCGCGGCGAGATGGCGCGCTTCGACATCGTCGACCGCGACGGCAAGCTGATCGTCGCGAAGGACAAGCGGATCAACGCCAAGCACATCCGCGACATGGATGCGGCCGGCATGAAGCACGTGTCCGTGCCCGAGGACTACCTCCTCGGACGCGCGCTCGCGCACAACGTCGTCGACCCCGAGACCGGCGAGATCCTCGCCAAGGCGAACGACGAGCTCACCGAGGAGCTGCTGAAGAAGCTGCGCGCGGCCAACGTGCACGAGATCCGTGCGCTCTACACGAACGACCTCGACCAGGGTCCGTACATCTCGCAGACGCTGCGCATGGACGAGACGGCCGACCAGACCGCCGCGCGCATCGCGATCTACCGGATGATGCGTCCGGGCGAGCCGCCCACCGAGGACGCGGTCGAGGCGCTGTTCAACCGGCTCTTCTACAGCGAGGACGCCTACGACCTGTCGAAGGTCGGTCGCATGAAGTTCAACCGGCGCGTCGGGCGCGAGGAGCTCACCGGGCCGATGACGCTCACCAACGAGGACATCCTCGCGGTGATCAAGATCCTCGTCGAGCTGCGCAACGGCCGCGGCGAGATCGACGACATCGACCACCTCGGCAACCGGCGCGTGCGCTGCGTCGGCGAACTCGCCGAGAACCAGTTCCGCGCGGGGCTGGTGCGCGTCGAGCGTGCGGTGAAGGAGCGGCTCGGCCAGGCCGAGACCGAGAACCTGATGCCGCACGACCTGATCAACAGCAAGCCGATCAGCGCGGCCATCCGCGAGTTCTTCGGTTCGTCGCAGCTGTCGCAGTTCATGGACCAGACGAACCCGCTGTCGGAGATCACGCACAAGCGGCGCGTCTCGGCGCTCGGCCCGGGAGGCCTCACGCGCGAGCGCGCGGGCTTCGAGGTGCGCGACGTGCACCCGACGCACTACGGGCGCGTGTGCCCGATCGAGACGCCGGAAGGCCCGAACATCGGCCTGATCAACTCGCTGGCGCTGTACGCGCAGCTGAACGAGTACGGCTTCCTCGAGACGCCGTACCGCAAGGTCGTCGACAGCCGCGTCACCGACGAGATCCACTACCTGTCCGCGATCGAGGAAGGCCGCTACGTGATCGCGCAGGCCAACGCCGCGATCGACCAGACCGGCAAGCTCACCGGCGACCTCGTCTCGGTGCGCAAGGCCGGTGAATCGGAGCTCACGTCGCCCGAGCACGTCGAGTACATGGACGTCGCGCCGTCGCAGATCGTCTCGGTGGCCGCGTCGCTGATCCCGTTCCTCGAGCACGACGACGCGAACCGCGCGCTGATGGGCTCGAACATGCAGCGCCAGGCGGTGCCCTGCCTGCGTCCCGAGAAGCCGCTCGTCGGCACCGGCATCGAGCGCACCTGCGCGGTCGACTCGGGCACGGTCGTCACCGCGCTGCGCGGCGGCGTCGTCGACTTCGTCGACGCCGACCGCATCGTCGTGCGCGTGCACGACGCCGAGGCCGCCGCCGGCGAGGTGGGCGTCGACATCTACAACCTGATCAAGTACACGCGCAGCAACCAGAACACGAACATCAACCAGCGTCCGATCGTGCGCAAGGGCGACACGATCGCCAGGGGCGACGTCATCGCCGACGGCGCGTCCACCGACCTCGGCGAGCTGGCGCTCGGGCAGAACATGCTGGTCGCGTTCATGCCGTGGAACGGCTACAACTTCGAGGACTCGATCCTGATCTCGGAGAAGGTCGTCTCCGACGACCGCTACACCTCGATCCACATCGAGGAGCTGTCGGTGCTCGCGCGCGACACCAAGCTCGGCCCCGAGGACATCACGCGCGACATCTCGAACCTGTCGGAGTCGCAGCTCGCGCGGCTCGACGACTCGGGCATCGTCTACATCGGCGCCGAGGTCGAGGCGGGCGACACGCTGGTCGGCAAGGTCACGCCCAAGGGCGAGACGCAGCTCACCCCCGAGGAGAAGCTGCTGCGCGCGATCTTCGGCGAGAAGGCCTCCGACGTGAAGGACACGTCGCTGCGCGTGCCCTCGGGCATGAACGGCACGGTCATCGACGTGCAGGTGTTCACGCGCGAAGGCATCCAGCGCGACAAGCGCGCGCAGTCGATCATCGACGACGAGCTCAAGCGCTACCGCCAGGACCTCAACGACCAGCTGCGCATCGTCGAGAACGACGCGTTCTCGCGCATCGAGCGCCTGCTCGTCGGCAAGACGGTCAACGGCGGACCGAAGCGTCTCGCCAAGGGCGAGGCCGTCACGGCCGAATACCTCGCCGACCTCGACCGCTACCACTGGTTCGAGATCCGCCTGGCCGACGAAACGGCTGCCGGCCAGCTCGAGGCGCTGAAGGAGTCGATCGAGCAGAAGCGCCACCAGTTCGACCTCGCCTTCGAGGAGAAGCGCAAGAAGCTCACGCAGGGCGACGAGCTGCCCCCGGGCGTGCTGAAGATGGTCAAGGTGTACCTGGCCGTGAAGCGCCGCCTGCAGCCGGGCGACAAGATGGCCGGCCGCCACGGCAACAAGGGCGTCGTCTCGCGCATCGTCCCGGTCGAGGACATGCCGTACATGGCCGACGGAACGCCGGTCGACATCGTGCTCAACCCGCTCGGCGTGCCGTCGCGGATGAACGTCGGGCAGATCCTCGAGACGCACCTCGGATGGGCGGCGAAGGGCATCGGCCGGCGCATCGGCGACCTGCTCGCGCAGAAGGCGCGCGCGCAGGAGGTGCGGGCGCTGCTCGAGCAGGTCTACAACGGCGGCGGGCAGAACGCGGACCTCTCGCAACTCGACGAGGACGCGGTGATCGAGCTGGCGTCGAACCTTTCCGAAGGGGTGCCGTTCGCCACGCCGGTCTTCGACGGCGCCTCGGAGCCCGAGATCCACCGCATGCTCGACCTCGCCTATCCCGAAGCCGAGCCGCGCACGAAGCTGATCGGCTTCACGCCGACGAAGACGCAGGTCACGCTGCACGACGGGCGCACCGGCGACGCCTTCGACCGGCCGGTCACGGTGGGCTACATGCACATGCTGAAGCTGCACCACCTGGTCGACGACAAGATGCACGCGCGCTCCACCGGACCGTACTCGCTCGTCACCCAGCAGCCGCTGGGCGGCAAGGCGCAGTTCGGCGGCCAGCGCTTCGGCGAGATGGAGGTCTGGGCGCTCGAGGCCTACGGCGCGTCGTACATGCTGCAGGAGATGCTCACGGTCAAGTCCGACGACGTCACCGGTCGCACCAAGGTGTACGAGAACCTCGTCAAGGGCGAGCACGCGATCGACGCCGGCATGCCCGAGTCGTTCAACGTGCTGGTCAAGGAAATCCGCTCGCTCGGCATCGACATCGACCTCGAGCGCAACTGAGCAACCGGGCGCAGGATCCAGGAGTCATTCATGAAAGCATTGCTCGACCTTTTCAAGCAGGTCCAGGAAGAAGAGCACTTCGACGCGATCAAGATCGGGCTCGCCTCGCCCGAGAAGATCCGTTCGTGGTCCTTCGGCGAGGTCAAGAAGCCCGAGACGATCAACTACCGCACGTTCAAGCCCGAGCGCGACGGCCTGTTCTGCGCGAAGATCTTCGGGCCGATCAAGGACTACGAGTGCCTGTGCGGCAAGTACAAGCGGCTGAAGCACCGCGGCGTCATCTGCGAGAAGTGCGGCGTCGAGGTCACGCTGGCCAAGGTGCGCCGCGAGCGCATGGGCCACATCGAGCTCGCCAGCCCGGTGGCGCACATCTGGTTCCTGAAGAGCCTGCCGAGCCGCCTGGGCATGGTGCTCGACATGACGCTGCGCGACATCGAGCGCGTGCTCTACTTCGAGGCCTTCGTCGTCATCGAGCCCGGCATGACGCCGCTCAAGCGCGGCCAGATCATGACCGAGGACGACTTCATCGCGAAGACCGAGGAGTACGGCGACGAGTTCCGCGCGATGATGGGTGCCGAAGGCGTGCGCGAGCTGCTGCGCACCATCGACATCGACCGCGACATCGAGAACCTGCGCCGCGAGCTGGAGGCCACCGGCTCCGAGGCGAAGATCAAGAAGATCGCCAAGCGGCTGAAGGTGCTCGAGGGCTTCCAGCGCTCGGGCATCAAGCCCGACTGGATGGTGATGGAAGTGCTGCCGGTGCTGCCGCCCGAGCTGCGCCCGCTGGTGCCGCTCGACGGCGGCCGCTTCGCGACCTCCGACCTGAACGACCTGTACCGGCGCGTCATCAACCGGAACAACCGCCTGAAGCGGCTGCTCGAGCTGAAGGCGCCCGAGATCATCGTGCGCAACGAGAAGCGCATGCTGCAGGAGTCGGTCGATTCGCTGCTCGACAACGGCCGCCGCGGCAAGGCGATGACGGGCGCGAACAAGCGCGCGCTGAAGTCGCTGGCCGACATGATCAAGGGCAAGGGCGGACGCTTCCGCCAGAACCTGCTCGGCAAGCGCGTCGACTACTCGGGCCGCTCGGTCATCGTCGTCGGCCCGCAGCTGAAGCTGCACCAGTGCGGGCTGCCGAAGCTGATGGCGCTCGAGCTGTTCAAGCCCTTCATCTTCAACAAGCTGGAGACGATGGGCGTCGCGACGACGATCAAGCAGGCGAAGAAATACGTCGAGAGCCAGGAGCCGATCGTCTGGGACATCCTCGAGGAGGTCATCCGCCAGCATCCGGTGCTGCTGAACCGCGCGCCGACGCTGCACCGCCTCGGCATCCAGGCCTTCGAGCCGGTGCTGATCGAGGGCAAGGCGATCCAGCTGCATCCGCTCGTCTGCGCGGCCTTCAACGCCGACTTCGACGGCGACCAGATGGCCGTGCACGTGCCGCTGTCGCTCGAGGCGCAGCTCGAGGCGCGCGCGCTGATGCTCGCGTCGAACAACGTGCTGTTCCCGTCGAACGGCGAGCCGTCGATCGTCCCGTCGCAGGACATCGTGCTCGGGCTGTACTACACGACGCGCGACAAGATCGCCGCGAAGGGCGAGGGCATGTTCTTCGCCGACGTCGGCGAGGTGCAGCGCGCCTACGACAACGACCAGGTCGAGCTGGGCGCGAAGATCACCGTTCGTCTCGTCGAGTACGCGAAGGACGTCGAGTCGGGCGAACTGACGCCCAACCCGATCCGCGCCGAGACGACCGTCGGGCGCGCGCTGCTCTCCGAGATCCTGCCGCACGGACTGCCCTTCGCGCTGATGAACAAGGCGCTGAAGAAGAAGGAGATCAGCCGCCTGATCAACGCGTCGTTCCGCCGCTGCGGGCTGCGCGACACGGTGATCTTCGCCGACAAGCTGATGCAGTCGGGCTTCCGCCTGGCGACGCGCGCCGGCATCTCGATCGCGATCGACGACATGCTCGTGCCGACGCAGAAGACCGAGATCCTGTCGCAGGCCGAGCGCGAGGTGAAGGAGATCGAACAGCAGTACACCTCGGGTCTCGTCACGCAGGGCGAGCGCTACAACAAGGTGGTCGACATCTGGGGCCGCGCCAGCGACGACGTCGGCAAGGCGATGATGCGCCAGCTCGAGACGCAGGAAGCGGTCGACCGCGCCGGCCAGCCGGTGCGGCAGGAGTCGTTCAACTCGATCTACATGATGGCCGACTCGGGGGCGCGCGGCTCGGCCGCGCAGATCCGCCAGCTGGCCGGCATGCGCGGCCTGATGGCCAAGCCCGACGGCTCGATCATCGAGACGCCGATCACGGCGAACTTCCGCGAAGGCCTGAACGTCCTGCAGTACTTCATCTCGACGCACGGCGCGCGCAAGGGCCTGGCCGACACGGCGCTGAAGACGGCGAACTCGGGCTACCTCACGCGGCGGCTGGTCGACGTGACGCAGGACCTCGTCGTCACCGAGGACGACTGCGGCACCTCGCAGGGCGTGTCGATGAAGGCGCTGATCGAGGGCGGAGAGGTCGTCGAGGCGCTGCGCGACCGGATCCTCGGCCGCGTCGCGGCCTCCGACGTCGTGCATCCCGAGACGCAGGAAACGGCCTTCGAATCGGGCACGCTGCTCGATGAAGACGCGGTCGAGGAGATCGAGCGGATCGGGGTGGACGAGGTGCGCGTGCGCACGCCGCTCACCTGCGAGACGCGCTACGGGCTGTGCGCGAAGTGCTACGGACGCGACCTCGGCCGCGGCGTGCTGGTCAACAGCGGCGAGGCGGTCGGCGTCATCGCGGCGCAGTCGATCGGCGAGCCGGGCACGCAGCTGACGATGCGCACCTTCCACATCGGCGGTGCGGCTTCGCGCGCGGCGGTGTCGAGCTCGGTCGAGGCGAAGTCGAACGGCATCGTCCGCTTCACTCGGCAGATGCGCTACGTGACGAACGCGAAGGGCGACCAGGTCGTCATCTCGCGCTCGGGCGAGATCACGATCACCGACGACAACGGCCGCGAGCGCGAGCGACACAAGGTGCCGTACGGCGCGCTGCTGCTGGTCGGCGACGGCAAGACCGTCAAGGCCGGCACGCAGATCGCGTCGTGGGACCCGCTCACGCGCCCGATCATCACCGAGTACCCGGGGACGATCCGCTTCGAGAACATCGAGGAAGGCGCCACCGTCGCTCGCCAGATCGACGAGGTCACCGGCCTGTCGACGCTCGTCGTCATCGACGCCAAGCGCCGCGGTCCGTCGTCGAAGAGCGTGCGCCCGCAGGTCAAGCTGATCAACGAAGCGGGCGAGGAAGTGAAGATTGCCAACACCGACCACGCGGTGACGATCAGCTTCCCGGTCGGCGCGCTCATCACCGTCCGCGACGGCCAGACCGTCGGCGTCGGCGAGATCCTCGCGCGCATTCCGCTCGAGTCGCAGAAGACGCGCGACATCACCGGGGGCCTGCCGCGCGTGGCCGAGCTGTTCGAGGCGCGTTCGCCGAAGGACGCGGGCATGCTCGCCGAGGTCACCGGCACCGTCTCGTTCGGCAAGGACACGAAGGGCAAGCAGCGCCTGGTCATCACCGACCTCGACGGCAACGCGCACGAGTTCCTGATCCCGAAGGACAAGAACGTGCTCGTGCACGACGGCCAGGTGGTGAACAAGGGCGAGATGATCGTCGACGGCGCCGCCGACCCGCACGACATCCTGCGCCTGCTCGGCATCGAGGCGCTCGCGCGCTACATCGTCGACGAGGTGCAGGACGTCTACCGGCTGCAGGGCGTGAAGATCAACGACAAGCACATCGAGGTGATCGTCCGCCAGATGCTGCGCCGCGTGCAGATCACCGACCCGGGTGACACGCCGTTCATCACCGGCGAGCAGGTCGAGCGTTCCGAGCTGTACGACGAGAACGACAAGGCGGTCGCGGCCGGCAAGCTGCCCGCGTCGCACGCGAACCTGCTGCTCGGCATCACGAAGGCGTCGCTGTCCACCGACTCGTTCATCTCGGCCGCTTCGTTCCAGGAGACCACGCGCGTGCTCACCGAGGCCGCGATCATGGGCAAGCGCGACGAGCTGCGCGGTCTGAAGGAGAACGTCATCGTCGGACGCCTGATCCCGGCGGGCACCGGTCTCGCGTTCCACCGGGCGCGGCGCGTCAAGGAGCAGAGCGAGGCGCAGGAGCAGGCCGCATTGGCCGCGGCCGAGGCGCTGTTCGAGCCGATGCCGGGCGACGACGCCGAAGAGACGGCCGACGTGCATCCGGATGGCGAAGGCCAGGAGTGAGCGTTCGGCCGCCGGCCGCGTGCGCGACGCGCACGTGCCGGCGGCGGACGCGGCCCGGGCGCATCGCGCGTCGCGCATGCGCGCAGCGCTGGCCGTCGCCTGCGGGCTGGCGATGTCGGCCTGCGCGCAGTTCCCGGTCGGTTCGCCCGACGTGGGCACCCGCGGTCCCGTCGCGGAGCGTGCCGAGGGCTTTCGTCTTCCGGTCGCCCGGCCCGAGCTGCAGGTCGGCGATCGCTGGGTCTGGTCGGCGCACGAGGTAGGCAAGAACGCCTCCGACGACACGACGGTCATCGAACGCGTCGTCACGAGCGTGAGCGGCGACCGCGTCGAGCTGCGCCAGCAGAGCCTGCATCCGGTCACGCGCCGTCCCACCGGCGCGGCGCAGACGCGCGTCGTGAAGCGCTCGGTCTGGCACCTCGAGCCCAATACGCGTTCGCGCGGCGACATCCAGGCGCTCGTGTTCCCGCTGACGACCGGCAAGACCTGGGAGTACGAGTACTGGCTGGGCGGTCGCGAACGCGATCTCGTGACCACGTATCGCTATCGTGCGAGGGTCGACGGCATCGAAACGGTGCGCACGCCGGCCGGGCGCTTCGAGACGTTGCGCGTCACGCACGAGGGGCGCTGGAGCCGGCCCGTGATGGAGCAGGGGCGGGCGGTGGAGCGCGCCGGCGACGTGCGCACCACCTACTGGTACGCGCCTGCGGTCGGCACCTGGGTGCGACTGGAAGTCGACCTGCACCAGCCCGACGGTTCGCGTGACCTCGCGATCGTGCAGGAACTCGTCGAGTACGAGCGGTCCCGGCACTGATCTCCGCAGGGCGGCGGCCTCTGCCGGCGCAACCGCCGCACTGCGGCGAACACGGCAACATGCCGATGTTCCGCGCGCCGGCGTCGGCGCGCGGGGGCGCCCCGATCAGGCGGACCCGGCGACCGCCGCGGCGCCGCGGCGCATGCCGAGGACGAGCGTCAGCGCGAAGCCCAGCGACACCAGGCTGCCCACGATGCCCAGCGTCAGCACGCCGGAGTAATCGGGTGCCGCGGCGAGCGTCGCGCCGGCCGCGGCCGGGCCGATCGAGAGTCCGGCGCCGATCATGAAGTTGGCGAGCACGACGAGCCGGCCGCTGGTGTCGTGCGCGGCGATGCTCGCCAGCAGGAAGGGCAGCGCGAAGGTCCATGCGAACTTGAAGACCGAGGTCGCGAACAGGTAGGTGCCCTCCGACAGCGGCGACTGCAGCAGCACGATCGAGCCGCCCAGCATCGCGTAGCCGAGCACGAGCGGCGCGAGGCAGCCCCAGCGCCCGCCCATCCAGGTGGCCGCGAGCGAACCCGCGATGCCGAACAGCGTGGCGATCGTCAATGCGTCGCCGATGCTCTGCGGCGCCATGCCGGCCTGGTCGGCGATCCGTTCGACGTAGGCCCACACGCCGCCGAGCGAGATGTAGAAGAGGACGACCGCGGCGAGCCCGGCGACCGAGACGAGCCAGTACGCACGACGGTTGCCTCGCGCCGGAGCGTCGGTGCCGGCTTCCGGCAGCAGCCGGACCAGCGGCAGCATCGCCGCGCTGGCTGCGGCGAGGAACAGGTACACCGACTCCAGACCGTACTGCGGCAGGATTCCCGGCAGCACCTTCAGCCCGACCGCGCCGAGCACGAGCTGCCCGACGACCCACCAGCCGTAGTTGCGTTCCCGCTGCCGCGTCTGGCCGATGGTGACCATGCACAGGATGATCACGCTGCCCGAGCCGAGCCCGCTGACGAAGCGCCAGAAGGCGAGCATCGTCCCGGAATCGACCGACTGCGACGAGGCGAGGTTGCCGACGATCATGACGACCAGGCAGCTGCGGACTGCCGTGCGCCAGTTCCAGAAACGCATCCACCACAGGGTCGAGAAAGTCACCAGCGCCATTGCGCCGAGTTCGGCGGAAATCACGAGCCCGGCGGCCTGCGGCGTGAGCCCGGATCCCGTCACCAGCGCACCGACGACCGCCGGTGCGATGAGCAGGATCGCCGGCGAGATCGCGGACAGCAGCACCAGTGCGGCGATCGTCGCCTTCGAGTCGATGTCGACCGTCTTCATTCGTCTCCTCCTTTTCTCGGCCGGCGTCAGAGTGCGCCGGCCATCTCGTCGATCAGGCCGCGCTGGAACGCGGCGAAGCGTTCCTTCGGCTGCTGCGCCTCGATCAGTTCGTCGAAGGGGTCCTCGACGCCCATCGAGCAACCGGCCATCGTCTCGATGACCGCATGCGCGCAGAAGGGCACGACCGCTTCCGAGTACCCGCCCTCGTGGACCATCACCAGGCGACCGCCGCAGTAGGCGTCGGCCAGCTCCATCGTGCGGCGCGTGAGGTCGACGAAGGCACGCGAGCCGAGCAGCATGCGCGCCATCGGGTCGGTGCCGTTGGCATCGAAGCCGCTCGCGACGACGATGAGCTCGGGCCTGTACCGGGCGATCGCCGGCTCGACGATGCGCTGCATCGCGTATGCGTAGGCGTCGCGGCCTCCGCCCGGCAACAGCGGCACGTTCAGGTTCGCGCCCTTGCCCGCGCCGGCGCCGCGCTCGTCGAAGCCGCTGTAGCCGGGAGGGAAGCACCCTTCCTGGTGCAGCGAGATCGTCAGCACGTCCGGCCGGTCGTAGAAGATCGCCTGCGTTCCGTTGCCGTGGTGCACGTCCCAGTCGAGGACGACGACGCGGGAGAGTCCGTGCCGGGCGATCGCGGTTTCCACCGCGATCGCCGCGTTGGCGAGCAGGCAGAAGCCGCAGGAGCGATCGGGAAGGCAGTGGTGCCCCGGCGGTCGCGTCATCGCGTAGGCGTTGCGAAGCCGGCCGGTGAGCACGTCGTCGACGGCGCGGATCGCGAGGCCGGTCGACAGCTTGGCGATCTGGTAGCTGCCGCGGCCGAAGGGCGCGAAGTCGCCCAGGTTCCCGCCGCCCGCGTCCGACGCCGCCTCGAAGGCTTCGAGGTAGGCGCGCGGGTGGACGCGCTCCAGGTCGGACTCGTCGGCCATCGGCGCCGACTGCACGTCCAGTCGCGATGCGAGGCCCGAGACCTGCATCAGCGACACGACGCGCCGCTTCGATTCGGGCGATTCGGCGTGGCCGCCGGACGCCATCGGCTGCACCCAGCCGCCCACCGGCATCACGAGGGCGTGTTCGCCCGTCGTGTGCCACAGGCACTTCTCGTCGTGAAAGAACCCCGTCTGCGCGGACATCGTGCTGCGTCGTTTCATGCCCGGCTCGCGGGCGGAAAATCGACGGTACGCGCGCGCGCGCCGCACTCGCAGTCGTTCAGATGCGCAGCGCCTAAGCGCCGATGCTGCGACGCAGCATCGGCGTACCGGTCTCGTACGGAGGGAGAAGCTGCGCCGCGGCTCGTTGCGTCGCCGCAAGCCGGCGCTCCGGCGGGGACCCCCTGTCGTCGTTCATATGAACGATGGGCGGCCGGAGCCATTGCGCCCTCGCGCACCCGGGGGTAGCGTGCCCCCCTGCGGGGCGGACCGGCAGCCGGAGACGATGGCCTCCTACCCACACAGGAACGAGAACGTGGAGAAAGCGCCGGCGCCGGCGTCGCCGGGCTGCGACAACGACTTGCGCGACGACGCGGCGGCCGCCCAGGCGGAACGGCCCGTGGCGGCGGCGGTGAGCAGCTGCCTGCTGCAGCTCTACCAGCTCGCCGTCGACTCGCGGATCGGCGAGTTCGAGGAGCAGCTGTTCACGCTGATGCGCGAGTACCTCGTCTTCGACGGCGCGTGGTTCGGGCGTTCGACGATGATGGTCAGCGGCCCGGTGATGCACAACAGCTACGTGCACAACCTCGCCCCGGAGTTCGTCGCCGACTGGGAGCGGGTCAAGTCGCACGATCCGCTGGTGACGCTGATCATCGACGAGCACCGCAACCCCGCCCTCGTGTCGCTGGCCGACGACATCGTGGCGGGCCCCTTTCGCGCCTTCTGCGGCAAGTACGCCATCGCGCAGCTGATGTGCACGGTCGCGATCGACCCGGTGCTCAAGCTGTGGACGCACCTGTCGCTGTACCGCAACGGCCTGGTTCCCCGCTACAGCGAGCGCGACGTCGAACTGATGCGGCTGCTGATGCCGCACCTGGCGGCGGCGTTGAACCTGAACCGCGTGCACCACGTCGAGCAGCGCAAGATGGCCGCGCAGGGGCCGCGCACCTCGGTCGCGATCTGCGACGCACGCGGTGTCCTCCAGTACGCCGATTCGGCCTTCGCCGACCTGATGCTGATGGAATGGCCGCGCTGGAGCGGCGCGACGCTGCCGGCCGAGCTGGGGCCGGTGCTGCTCGCCGAGGCGGCCTCGTCCTTTGCGGGAACCCACACGACGCTCCGCGCCGAGCGCGTCGCCGACCTGTTCCTGATCCAGGCGAGCCCGCCCTGCGCGCTGGACCTGCTCACGCCGAAGGAGCTGTCGGTCGTGCGCCTGTTCGGCGAGGGCCTCACCTACAAGGCGGTCGCGCGCCGCCTCGGAAACTCGCCCGCGACCGTGCGCCACCACCTGCGCCGGGCGTACGCGAAGCTGCGCATCCAGAACAAGGGCGAGATCGCGTGGCTGCTGAACCAGCCGGAATCGGGGGCGGCCGCGCAGGGAACCGAATCCGGGCGCGAAGGCTGAGCCGGAAGTCGCGCTTCGCCGGCGCCGCGCGGGGCGGCTTGCCTAAAACCGGACACGAATCTATACTGGCGGGCTTTCCGGAATTCGGCGGCGAACGCCTTGCCGTCGGAGGCGCGGCGGTTGTCGCCGCGGCCGTGCACGCTGCTGGCGAGGCCCAGGGCTGGCCCGGCAGGAACCAGAGGATCCCAGATGCCCACGATCAACCAGCTCGTTCGCCAGGGTCGCGAGACGGCCACGGAGAACAGCAAGAGCCCGGCGCTCGAGAACTGCCCGCAGCGGCGCGGCGTCTGCACGCGCGTCTACACGACGACTCCGAAGAAGCCGAACTCGGCGCTGCGCAAGGTCGCGAAGGTGCGCCTCACCAACGGCTTCGAGGTGATCTCGTACATCGGCGGCGAGGGGCACAACCTGCAGGAGCACTCGGTCGTGCTGATCCGCGGCGGCCGCGTGAAGGATCTCCCGGGCGTGCGCTACCACATCGTCCGGGGCTCGCTCGACCTGCAGGGCGTGAAGGATCGCAGGCAGGCGCGTTCGAAGTACGGCGCGAAGCGTCCGAAGAAAGCCTGACCGCCGGACCCCGCGCCGGATCGCATGCGGGGTTTCGAAGGTGGTCAGGTGGCGCGAGCCGATGGCGAATGGCTCGCGTTTTTCGTTTCCAGGAGTTCCACGGTGCGGCATCGGCCGCATCGAGTAAGCGGCGGTCCCCGTCGTCACGAACGAGTCGTGCGGCGCGTCGGATCGTCACGCAGCATCCCCGCGGTGGGGGTGCGCGAGCTGAACGAAGTGAGGTGAACACATGCCCCGTCGTCGCGAAGTTCCCAAGCGCGAAATCCTCCCCGATCCGCTGTACGGCAGCGTCGAGGTCTCCAAGTTCGTCAACGTCATGATGCTCGACGGCAAGAAGGCCGTCGCCGAGCGCATGCTGTACGGCGCGTTCGACCAGATCCGCACGCGTTCGGGCAAGGATCCGCTCGAGGTCTTCATGACCGCGCTGCAGAACGCCCGGCCGATGGTCGAGGTCAAGAGCCGCCGCGTCGGTGGCGCGAACTACCAGGTGCCGGTCGAGGTGCGTCCGGTTCGCCGGCTGGCGCTGGCGATGCGCTGGCTGCGCGAGGCCGCGAAGAAGCGCGGCGAGAAATCCATGGGCCAGCGCCTGGCGAACGAATTGATGGAAGCCGCCGAGAACCGCGGCGGCGCGGTTCGCAAGCGCGACGAAGTGCACCGGATGGCCGAGGCGAACAAGGCCTTCGCGCACTTCCGGTTCTGAGGCCCGGCAGCCGGAGCGCCGGCCCGGCGACGAGACCGGGCGGCAGGCGCGCCGGCCTCGCCAGGCCCGGCGGCAAGCGTGCCGGCCCTGTAAGGCACGGCGCAGGAGCGTCGGTCCCGCGCGGTGTTCACGAGGCGCCGCGCAAACTGTAGAGAGTTCGAATCATGGCTCGCAAGACTCCCATCGAGCGCTATCGGAACATC
>JBIQJM010000215.1:0-2102 GCA_044507525.1 Burkholderiales bacterium | reverse complement strand
CTCCGAAGTACGAGGAGGTGCCTGCCGCGCGCATCTTCGAGGTCGCGCAGCAGCTCGACCCCGGCGACCGGCTCGCGCTGCTCATCGCCGGGACGAACATCGAGGGTGACGAGATCCGCAAGACGGTCGGCGTGCAACTGCGCGACGCCGGCGACGGGCGCGCGCGCCTGCAGGAAGCGGGGCTCACCGTCACCGCGCTCGGCGACCAGGTGCAGATCGCCAACGTGCGCTTCGGCAGTCGCGCGAAGAAGAACGGTTTCGAGATCGGCTGGGAGGTCGGCGGCGTGCTCGTGCCCACCACGCGGCCGGCGATGTACTGGGTCTACATCCCGGCGCTGCTGCTGGTCGCGCTGATCTGGTGGGGGCAGGGCCGGCGCATGGTCCCGGCGCGTCCGGTGGCGCGGGCGGCGTAGCGGCGGAAGGGGCGTCGCGATCGAAGGCGGCGCGCAGGGCCCGCTTCAGCGCTCGGCCGTCGCCGCGTCGCCGCGCAGCCACCCGGCATAGCGCGCGAGATCGACGTTGCCGCCGCTGAGCACGATCCCGATGCGCCTGCCGCGCCAGGCGCGCGCGTTCGCGAAGGCGCCGGCGGCACCCAGGCAGCCGGTGGGCTCGACGACGATCTTCATGCGTTCGGCGAAGAAGCGCATCGCGTCCACCAGTTGCGCGTCGTCGACCGTGACGATGTCGCGCGCGAGCCGTCGGATGATCGCGAAGGTGCGCTCGCCCAGGTGCGTCGTCATCGCACCGTCGGCGATGGTGGCGGGCACGTCGATCGTCACGATGCGCCCGTCGTGCAGCGATTGCCGTCCGTCGTCGCCGGCGACCGGCTCGACGCCGTAGACCGCGCAGCCGGGCGACAGCGCCTCGGCGGCTAGCAGCGATCCCGACAGCAGGCCGCCGCCGCCGAGCGGCACGAACAGTGCGTCGAGTTCGCCGACCTCCTCGAAAAGCTCGAGCGCCGCCGTTGCCTGGCCGGCGATCACGTCGACGTGGTCGAAGGGCGGGATCAGCGCGAGGCCGCGCTCGTCGGCCAGGCGCTGCGCGATCGCCTCGCGCGACTCTCGCCGACGATCGTAGCGGACGATGTCGGCGCCGTAGTCGTGCGTCGCTGCGAGCTTGGCCGCCGGCGCATCGGCAGGCATGACGATCACCGCCCGGGAATCGAGTTCGCGCGCGGCGAGCGCGATCGCCTGTGCGTGGTTTCCCGAAGAGAACGCGACGACACCCGCGCTTCTCTGCGCCGGCGGCAGGTTTGCGATCGCGTTGAACGCGCCGCGGAACTTGAACGCGCCCATGCGCTGCAGGTTCTCGCACTTGAAGAAGAGCGAGGCGCCGGTGCGGGCGTCGACCGTGGCCGAGCGCAGCACCGGGGTGCGGTGCGCGCGGCCGCGCAGGCGCGCGGCAGCGGCGCGGACATCGTCGATGGTGGGCAGGCGCATGGGGGCCTCGCGGATCGGGACAGGACAGCTTAGCGTCGATCGCAGCGGGGTTGTGAGCGCGTCGGCGGCATGCGACGCTGGGGGTCCCGAGCCGCTCCTGGCGCGTGGCACGTGGCATTCGAAGTCTTTCGCGCTTTCCTGAAGCTCGGCCTGACGTCCTTCGGCGGGCCGATCGCGCACCTCGGCTATTTCCGCACCGAGTTCGTGGAACGCCGGCGCTGGCTCGACGAACGCCGGTACGCCGAGCTGGTGGCGCTGTGCCAGTTGCTCCCCGGCCCGACGAGCAGCCAGGTCGGCTTCGCGATCGGGCTGGAACGCGCGGGCTGGGCGGGCTCGCTCGCCGCGTGGCTCGGCTTCACGCTGCCGTCGGCGATTGCACTCGTGCTGTTCGCGCTCGGCCTGTCGCGCATCGGTGCAGGCGCTCCGCTCCTCGCCGGCGTGCTGCAGGCGCTGAAGATCGTCGCGGTGGCGGTGGTGGCGCAGGCGGTCGTCTCGATGGCGCGCTCGTTGACTCCCGACGCGCCCCGGCGCGTGCTCGGGCTGCTGGCGGCGGCGATCGTGCTGCTCTACCCGGGGGCGGCCGGACAGATCGTCGCGCTGCTGGCCTCGGCGCTCGCCGGGGCGTGGCTGCTTCGCGCGCGCGGCGCGGCGCACGGAGCGGCG
>JBIQJM010000008.1:0-71868 GCA_044507525.1 Burkholderiales bacterium | reverse complement strand
TGTGGTGGTACGTGCAGGCGCGCAACAAGCGCTCGATCACGCTCGACCTGCGCAATCGCGAAGGCCAGCGAGTCGCCCGCGAGCTCGCCGCGCGCAGCGACGTCGTCATCGAGAACTTCCGCCCCGGGGCACTCGAGAAATGGGGCCTCGGCTACGAGGCGCTCGCGAAGGACAACCCCGGGCTGATCCTGCTGCGCCTGTCCGGCTACGGGCAGACCGGCCCCTACCGCGACCGTCCCGGCTTCGGCGCGATTGCCGAATCGATGGGCGGGATGCGCTACGTCACCGGTTTCCCCGATCGTCCGCCGGTGCGCATGAACCTGTCGATCGGCGACTCGCTCGCCGCGTTGCACGGCCTGGTCGGCGTGCTGATGGCGATGCACCATCGGCGCGAGTCGGGCCGCGGACAGGTGATCGACGTCGCGCTGTACGAGGCCGTGTTCAACATGATGGAGAGCACGCTGCCGGAGTACGACCGATACGGCATCGTGCGCGAGCGCACCGGAACGAACCTCACCGGCATCGTTCCCTCGAACACCTACCCGACCGCCGACGGTCGGCACATCGTCATCGGCGGCAACGGCGATTCGATCTTCAAGCGGCTGATGCGCGCGATCGGACGCGACGATCTTGCCGACGATCCGGCGCTCGCCGACAACGCGGGCCGGGCTGCGCGCGCAGCGGAGATCGACGACGCGATCGCCCGGTGGACCTCGGCGCATTCGCTCGACGCCGCGCTCGATGCGATGGCGAAGGCCGAAGTGCCGAGCGGGCGCATCTTCAGCGCGGCCGACATGGTCGCCGATCCGCAGTACCGGGCGCGCGCGATGATCGAGCGCACGACCCTGCCCGACGGGACGCCGCTGGCGACCCCGGGCGTCGTGCCGAAGTTCTCCGAGACGCCGGGCGCGACGCGCTGGCCCGGGCCCGCGCTCGGCGAGCACACCGAGCAGGTGCTCGGCGAACTCGGCTACGACGCGGAGGCAATCGCGACGTTGCGCGCCAACGGCGCGATCTGATCGGTTAACCTGAGGCCCATCCGCACGCGTTCGCGGACGATGCGGCCACTCGAGGAGACCCGAAAATGCGCAGACGCTTTCTCGCTTGCACGCTCGCCGCGGCCGCCGTCGCCGCCGTTCCGTCCGCAGCGTACGCACAGGCCAAACCGGAGAAGACCAAGCTCACGATCGCCGTCGGCGGCAAGGCCGCGTTCTATTACCTGCCGCTGACGATCGCCGAGCAGCTCGGCTATTTCAAGGAGCAGGGGCTCGACGTCGAGATCCTCGATTTCGCCGGCGGTTCGGCCGCGCTGCGCGCAGTGGTCGGCGGTTCGGCCGACGTCGTCTCGGGTGCCTACGAGCACACGATCAGCCTGCAGTCGCGCAACCAGTACTTCAAGGCCTTCGTGCTGCAGGGGCGCGCGCCGGCGATCTCGCTCGGCGTGTCGACGAAGGCGAAATACGGGTCGCCCGCCGACATGAAGGGCATGAAGGTCGGCGTCTCGGCGCCGGGTTCGTCGACGAACATGATGGTCAACTACTTCCTCGCGCAGCACGGCATGAAGGCCTCCGACGTCTCCTACGTGGGCGTCGGCACCGGCAATGCGGCGATCGCCGCGATCGAGTCGGGGCAGATCGATGCATTGTCGAACGTCGACCCGGTCATGACGATGCTCGAGCAGCGAGGCGCGCTGAAGATCGTCGCCGACACGCGCTCGCTGAAGAGCACCGAGCAGCTGTTCGGCGGGCCGATGCCGGCCGGATGCCTGTACGCGCCGGAGGAGTTCGTCCAGAAGAATCCCCAGACGGTGCAGGCGCTGACGACGGCGATGGTCAAGGCGCTGAAGTGGCTGCAGCAGGCCGGGCCGTCGGAGATCATCAAGACGGTGCCGGAGGCCTACCTGCTCGGCGACCGGGCCCTGTACCTCGCGTCGTACAACAACGTGAAGGCGGCGGTGAGCCCCGACGGGCTGATCCCGGAAGCCGGCGCGAAGACGACGCTGAAGGCGCTGGCGAGCTTCAACCCGAAGATCGATCCGGCGCAGATCGACCTCTCGCGCACCTATACGAACGAGTTCACGCGCAAGGCGCTCGCGAAGCTGCAGTGAGGGCGGGGTCCGCATTGCGCACGGTCGGCCCGCCCGCCGCGGGGGCGACTTCGCGGGCGGGTGCGAAGGGCTCGCGAGCGCAGCAGGCGAACGAGGCGGCGGGCGCGCAGACCGCGCCGGCGCTCGCGCTGGAGGGCATCACCTGCACCTTCGTCTCGCGCGACGATCCAGCGCAGCGGCATACCGCGGTGCGCGACGTCACGCTGCGCGTCGCGCCCGGCGAGTTCGTCTCGGTCGTCGGCCCCACCGGTTGCGGCAAGTCGACGCTGCTGAACGTCGGTGCCGGGCTGCTCGCCCCGTCGGCGGGCCACGTCGAGGTCTTCGGCGAGCGGCTCGACGGGATCAACCGGCGCGCCGGCTACATGTTCCAGACCGACGCGCTGATGCCGTGGCGCAACACGATCGACAACGTGATCGCCGGATTGCAGTTCCGCGGCGTCCCTGACGCCGAGGCGCGCGAGGCCGGCGAGCGCTGGCTGGCACGCGTCGGGCTGCGCGGCTTCGGCGACCGCTATCCGCACCAGCTCTCCGGCGGCATGCGCAAGCGCGCCGCGCTCGCGCAGACGCTGATCCTCGACCCCGACATCATCCTGATGGACGAGCCTTTCTCGGCGCTCGACATCCAGACGCGACAGCTGATGGAGAACGAGGTGCTCGAGCTGTGGGCCGCGCAGCGCAAGGCGGTGCTGTTCATCACGCACGACCTCGACGAGGCGATCGCGATGAGCGATCGCGTCGTCGTGCTCGCCGCCGGCCCCGGCTCGCACCCGATCGGCGAGTTCCGCATCGACCTGCCCCGCCCGCGCGACGTCGCCGAGATCCGCGCCCAACCGGCCTTCCTCGACCTGCACAACCGGATCTGGTCGGTGCTGCGCGAGGAGGTGCTCAAGGGATACGCGCGGCAGAAGCGCGCGAGCTGAGCCCGCCGCCCGTCCGCATCGTGCGCGCCGCTTCCCTTCGCCTGCGCCTGTACCAGTTCCTCGTGCTCGCCACGGTGATCTTCCTGTGGTGGGCGCTCACCAGTCCGACGCTGCTGCCGAACTTCTATTTCTCGAACCCGCACCAGGCGGCGTTCTTCTTCGGCGAGCCGCTGAAGGTCTTCGCGCGCATCGTCGACTGGTTCGTCACCGGCGAGATCTGGATCCACCTGGGCGTGACGCTGTTCGAGACGGTGATGGCCTTCGCGATCGGCACCGTCGGCGGGCTCGTCGTCGGCATGTGGCTCGCGCTCAGCCCGACGGCGGCGGCGGTCTTCGACCCGTACGTGAAGGCGGCGAATTCGATGCCGCGCGTGATCCTTGCGCCGATCTTCTCGATCTGGTTCGGCCTGGGCGTCTGGTCGAAGGTGGCGCTCGGCTTCACCCTCGTCTTCTTCATCGTGTTCTTCAACGTCTACCAGGGCGTGCGCGAGGTGAGCCCGAACGTGCTCGCCAACGCGCGCATGCTGGGAGCGACGCAGGGGCAGCTGCTGCGCCACGTGTACCTGCCGAGCGCGATGAGCTGGGTCTTCTCGAGCCTGCACAACTCGGTCGGCCTGGCCTTCGTCGGCGCGGTGGTCGGCGAGTACCTCGGCTCGGCGCGCGGCGTCGGTTACCTGATCCTGCAGGCCGAAGGAACCTTCGACATCAACACCGTGTTCGCCGGCGTCGTCGTGCTGACGGTGTTCGCGCTCGTGCTCGACGGCGTGGTCGGCGTGGCCGAGAAGCGGCTGATGAAGTGGCAGCCGCGGTCGGGGGAGACGGAGAGGCTGTAGGGATCAGCCGGCGAGTTCGCCCGTTTCGCGGGTTCTTCCGGCGTCGTGGGTCGAGGGAAGGGAACCGATGGCCCCCTTCCCTCGCCCGGGCATACGCTCGGCAAGTCGCCTCATGCCTTGCGTCGTGCCGCGCCCAGTCCGAGCGCCCCGATTCCCAGCAGCGCGAGAGCGCCTGGCACCGGTACGCTTCCGCCCGTCGGCGGGAGCACCGCACCGAAGCCGTCGAGATAGACGTATCCGAGGTGCGCGGTCGGATCGCAATCGGTGGCGAGCACCGTGAGACTGAAATCGTGACCCGAGCGCGCCGCGTCGATCACGAGCTCCTCGATCTGCCAGACGGGGGTGTAGAAGTAGACCCCCTGCTGGTTGAAGCGATTGTCCACGTTGTTGATCTCGGCGCTGTATATGCGGGAGATGATCGTTTCGTTCGCGGTCAGGTCGCGCAGCTCGATCTTCATGCCGGCAGCCTGTTCGGCGGAGTGGGTGCTTTCCAGCACGGCCATCCAGGCAAAGAAGATGCTGGGATCGGTGTAGTTGGTCACCGTCTGGCTGATCACCGAAAGGAATCCGCCGTCCGTCGTGTCTTCGACTCGGTAGGCGTAGTTGCCGCTGTAGACGACGTTCGCCATGTTGTTCCCGATGATCGGATCGAGACCGGGCGTGACGATGGCCGAGCGGCCCGTGTTGCCGTTGAGATAGTCGCTCGGTACCAGGGTGGACAGGTTTCCGTTTCGGGTGGCGGTACCCACGGTCCATCCGTTGGTGTTGCCGTCCTCGAATCCGCCGTTTACGAATGTCGCTCCCCACGCAGGGCTGATCAGGCCGGCTGCAGCGACGAGTCCTGCAAGCTGTCTGAGTTTCATTGTCGTTGTTCCTCGAAATGGATGGTGAGTCCTTGAGTCCTCGTACGACTCGGAGCGTTCGAAGCATCAAGCATGCCAACGGTAGGCAAGTGATTGAGCGACAATGAATTCCAAGGCGCGCCGCGTTCGCTGACAATCCACTTGTAAAGGGAATCGACATCGCGCTCGGCGCGGGTGCGGCCGCCAGGCCGGTTCGGCGACCCGGCGCGGATCCGGTTCTGAGGAGGCGCGTCGCGTCGGGATGATAGAATTCAAAGGTTTCGCGTTCTTCACCGGCTAGCGCCTGCCTGCCTCTGCCCACTGCACACCACCGCCGCTCGAAGCACGGCTGACCCTCCCGCCGTTGCCTAGATCACGCGGACTCGATCCGGGTTTCGCGCCCGGTCCGCGTCGGCCCGAGGTGCACCGGTGACCGCCCAGGAGTCTCCGTTGCCCGCCGAGCCCCCCTCGCAGCCTGCCCGGTCGACCGGTGCGGGCCTCATCCCCGAATCCACGCCCGCTGTCCTCGCCCTCGCCGACGGCACGGTCTTCCGTGGCCGCTCGATCGGTGCCGCCGCGCAGGCGGTGGGCGAGGTCGTCTTCAACACGGCGATGACCGGCTACCAGGAGATCCTCACCGATCCCAGCTACTGCCGGCAGATCGTCACGCTGACGTACCCGCACATCGGCAACTACGGCGTGAATCCCGAGGACGTCGAGGCGGCCCGGATCCACGCCTTCGGGCTCGTCGTGAAGGACGTGCCCGAGCGGCTGTCGAACTGGCGAAGCGTCGAGTCGCTCGGCGACTACCTGCGTCGCGAAGGCGTGCCGGGGATCGCCGGCATCGACACCCGCAAGCTCGTTCGGCTGCTGCGCGAGACCGGCTCGCAGGCCGGCTGCCTCGTCGCCGCGGCGAAGCCGGGCGAGGCGATCGACGAGGCGGCGGCGATCGAAGCGGCGCGCGCTTTCCCCGGGCTGGGCGGCATGGACCTCGCACGCGAGGTGTCGGTCGCCGAACCGTATCGCTGGTCGGAAGGCTCGTGGCGCCTGGGTACCGGCTTCGCGGCGGCGCCGGAAAAGCGCTATCGCGTCGTCGCCTTCGACTACGGCGTCAAGCGCAACATCCTGCGCCTGCTCGCCGATCGCGGATGCGACGTCGTCGTGCTGCCGGCGCAGGCCACCGCCGCCGACGCGCTGGCGCACGAGCCCGACGGCATCTTCCTGTCCAACGGTCCGGGCGACCCCGAACCCTGCGACTACGCGATCGGCACGATCCGCGAGCTGATCGATCGCGGCCTGCCGGTGTTCGGCATCTGCCTGGGACACCAGCTCGTCGGTCTCGCCTCCGGCGCGAAGACCATCAAGCTGAAGTTCGGGCATCACGGCGCGAACCACCCGGTGCGCAACCTCGACACCGGCAAGGTCCACATCACGAGCCAGAACCACGGCTTCGCCGTCGACCCCGATTCGTTGCCCGGCAACCTGCGCGTCACGCACGTGTCGCTGTTCGACGGCTCGATCCAGGGCCTCGAGCGCACCGACCGTCCGGTCTTCTGCTTCCAGGGACACCCGGAAGCCAGCCCGGGGCCGCAGGACATCCACTACCTGTTCGACCGCTTCGTCGAGACGATGGAGAAGCGCCGGTGAGCGTGGTCGGGATCACCGACCTCTGGGCCTACGTCGTCGGCTGCATCGCGATCGTTCTCCTGCCCGGGCCGAATTCGCTGTTCGTCATGAGCACGGCGGCGCTCGCCGAGCGTCGCAGCGCATGGGCGGCGGTGCTCGGCGTTCTCGTCGCCGACACGCTGTACATCGTCGGGTCGGCGCTCGGGCTGGTCGCGCTGCTGCGCGCAATGCCGTGGCTGTTCGACGCGCTGCGCTGGATCGGCGCGGCGTATCTCGGTTGGCTCGGCCTCGTGCTGCTCGCGTCGGCGTGGCGGCGCTTCCGGCGCGGCGACGAGCGCGCGCAGGTGCGGCAGCCAGTCGATGCCGCGCCCGCGAAACCGCAGCCCGTTCCGGAAACCCGCTCGGCGGCCCGCGGCGCGAAGCGCACTTTCCACAAGGCGCTCGCCATCGGCCTGCTGAATCCGAAGGCGCTGATGTTCTACGTCGCGTTCTTTCCGCTGTTCGTCGATCCGGCCACCGGCAACTGGCTGACCTTCGTCGCGATGGGAACGATCCTGCAGGCGTGCAGCCTCGTCTACCTCGTCGCGCTGGTGCTCGGCGGCGGCGCGCTCGCAGCCGCGGCGCGGCGCAGCAGGTGGCTCGCCGCGCTCGGTCGCGGCGCCACCGGCGCCCTGTTCATCGCCTTCGGCGCGCGCCTCGCGGCAGCGCGCCCGCTCTCCTGATTCCGCTTCATCATGCCCAAGCGCACCGACATCCACAGCATCCTCATCATCGGCGCCGGCCCGATCGTCATCGGCCAGGCCTGCGAGTTCGACTACTCCGGCGTCCAGGCGTGCAAGGCGCTGCGACAGGAGGGCTTTCGCGTCGTCCTGGTCAACAGCAACCCGGCGACGATCATGACCGACCCGGAGATGGCCGACGTCACCTACGTCGAGCCGGTCACCTGGCAGATCGTCGAGCGCATCATCGAGAAGGAGAAGCCCGACGCGATCCTGCCGACGATGGGCGGGCAGACCGCGCTGAACTGCGCGCTCGACCTGCACCGCAACGGCGTGCTGGCCCGGCACGGCGTCGAGCTGATCGGCGCATCGCCCGATGCGATCGACAAGGCCGAGGACAGGCAGAAGTTCAAGGACGCGATGACGCGCATCGGGCTGTCGTCGGCGCGCTCGGCGACCGCGCACTCGCTCGAGGAGGCCTGGGCGGCGCAGAAGGAGATCGGCTTCCCGGCGATCGTGCGCCCGAGCTTCACGCTCGGCGGCACCGGCGGGGGCATCGCCTACAACGCGGAGGAGTTCGACGCGATCTGCAAGCGCGGTCTGGAGGCGTCGCCGACGAGCGAGCTGCTGATCGAGGAGTCGCTGATCGGCTGGAAGGAATTCGAGATGGAGGTGGTGCGCGACCGCGTCGACAACTGCATCATCGTCTGCTCGATCGAGAACTTCGACCCGATGGGCGTCCATACCGGCGACTCGATCACCGTCGCCCCGGCGCAGACGCTCACCGACCGCGAGTACCAGCTGATGCGCGACGCGTCGATCTCGATCCTGCGCGAGATCGGCGTCGAGACCGGCGGCTCGAACGTGCAGTTCGCGATCAGCCCCACCGACGGTCGGATGATCGTCATCGAGATGAACCCGCGCGTGTCGCGCTCGTCGGCGCTGGCGTCGAAGGCCACGGGGTTCCCGATCGCCAAGATCGCCGCCAAGCTGGCCGTCGGCTACACGCTCGACGAGCTGAAGAACGAGATCACCGGCGGCGCGACGCCCGCCTCGTTCGAGCCGACGATCGACTACGTCGTCACGAAGGTGCCGCGCTTCGCCTTCGAGAAGTTCCCGCTCGCCGATCCGCACCTCACCACGCAGATGAAATCGGTCGGCGAGGTGATGGCGATCGGGCGCACCTTCCAGGAGAGTTTGCAGAAGGCGCTGCGCGGCCTCGAGACCGGCATCGACGGTCTCGACGAACGCAGCGACGACCGCGACGAGATCGCCACCGAGCTCGGCGAGCCCGGACCCGAGCGCATCCTGTACGTCGCCGACGCGCTGCGCGTCGGAATGAGCGTCGAGGAGGTGCAGGAGGAATCGGGGATCGACCCGTGGTTCCTCGCGCAGATCGAGGATCTCGTCGGCGTCGAGCGGCGGCTGAAGGGCGTGCGGCTCGACGCGCTGTCGAAGGACGAGCTGCACTGGTTGAAGGCGAAAGGCTTCTCCGACCGGCGCCTGGCGCGCCTGCTGGAGACCAACGCCGACACGGTGCGCGCGCGCCGGCACCAGCTCGGCGTGCGCCCGGTGTACAAGCGCGTCGACACCTGCGCCGCGGAATTCGCCACCGATACCGCCTACCTGTACTCGACCTACGAGGAAGAGGACGAGGCGCTGCCGACCGATCGCCGGAAGGTCATCGTGCTCGGCGGCGGGCCGAACCGGATCGGCCAGGGGATCGAGTTCGACTACTGCTGCGTGCACGCGGCCCTCGCGCTGCGCGAGGACGGCTACGAGACGATCATGGTCAACTGCAATCCGGAGACCGTCTCGACCGACTACGACACCTCGGATCGCCTGTACTTCGAGCCGCTCACGCTCGAGGACGTGCTCGAGATCGTCGCGCTGGAGAAGCCCGTCGGCGTCATCGTGCAGTACGGGGGGCAGACGCCGCTGAAGCTCGCGCTCGCGCTCGAGGCCAACGGCGTGCCGATCGTCGGCACGTCGCCGGAGTCGATCGACGTCGCCGAGGACCGCGAGCGTTTCCAGAAGCTGCTCAACGATCTCGGGCTCAAGCAGCCGCCGAACCGGATCGCGCGCACCGAGGCGCAGGCGCTCGAGCTGGCCGGCGAGATCGGCTATCCGCTCGTCGTGCGCCCGAGCTACGTGCTCGGCGGCCGCGCGATGGAGATCGTGCACGAGCAGCGCGACCTCGAGCGCTACATGCGCGAGGCGGTCAAGGTCTCCGAGGACAGCCCGGTGCTGCTCGACCGCTTCCTGAACGACGCGATCGAGGTCGACGTCGACTGCATCGCCGACGGCGAGGAGGTCTTCATCGGCGGCGTGATGGAGCACATCGAGCAGGCCGGCGTGCATTCGGGCGACTCGGCGTGCTCGCTGCCGCCGTACTCGCTGTCGCTGGCGGTCGTCGCCGAGCTCAAGCGCCAGACCGCGCTGATGGCGCGCGCGCTGAACGTGTGCGGGCTGATGAACGTGCAGTTCGCGATCCAGCACGAGGAAGGACTCGACGGCGACGGCACCGTCTACGTGCTCGAGGTGAACCCGCGCGCTTCGCGCACCGTGCCCTTCGTCTCGAAGGCCACCGGCATGCAGCTGGCGAAGATCGCCGCGCGCTGCATGGTCGGGCGCACGCTCGCCGAGCAGGGCGTCACGCGCGAGGTCGTGCCCCCGTACTACTCGGTGAAGGAAGCCGTCTTTCCGTTCGTCAAGTTCCCCGGCGTCGACACGCTGCTCGGCCCGGAGATGAAGTCGACCGGCGAGGTGATGGGCGTGGGCGTCTCGTTCGGCGAGGCCTTCGTCAAGTCGCAGCTCGGCGCCGGCGTGCGCCTGCCCGATTCGGGCACGGTGTTCATCTCGGTGCGCAACGCCGACAAGCCGAAGGCGGGGGTGCTCGCCCGGCAGCTCCACGAGATGGGCTTCTCGCTGGTCGCCACCAAGGGCACGGCCGCAGCGATCGCCGCGTCCGGCGTTCCGGTCGCCGCCGTGCACAAGGTGCAGGAGGGGCGGCCGCACGTCGTCGACCTGCTGAAGAACGGCGAGGTCTCGCTCGTCTTCAACACGGTCGAGGAGAAGCGCGGAGCGATCGTCGATTCGCGCGCGATCCGCACGACGGCGCTCGCACAGCGCGTCACCTACTTCACGACGATCGCCGGCGCGATCGCCGCGGTGCAGGGGATGCGCACGTTGCGCCAGCTCGACGTCTACTCGCTGCAGGAGCTGCACGCGCGGCTCGCGCGCTGAGGAGCGGCGAGCGGCGTCCGGGGCGAGCCGCCGATGCGGCGGCGAGGCTGTTCTTCGGGCCCGGTTTTGCGTTAGAGTTGCTGCATCGACGGATCGCCCGGTCCGGCGCATCGCCTGCGCGATGCCGCCCGCCCCGGCGATCCGAATTCATTTGAGTCCGCAGCGAGCTGCGTACCTTCGAGTCCGGGGGGTTCGATGTCCACTGTTCCGCTCACGCTGCGCGGCGCCGAGCTACTGCGCGAGGAGCTGCAGCGACTGAAATCGGTCGAGCGTCCGAACGTCATCCAGGCGATCGCCGAAGCGCGTGCCCAGGGCGACCTCTCCGAGAACGCCGAGTACGACGCCGCGCGCGAGCGCCAGGGCTTCCTCGAAGGGCGCATCGCCGACATCGAATCGAAGCTCGCCAACGCGCAGATCATCGACCCGCGCCAGCTCGACGCGGACGGTCGCGTCGTGTTCGCGTCCACCGTCGACCTCGAGGACCTGTCGTCGGGCGAGAAGGTGCGCTACCAGATCGTCGGCGACGACGAAGCCGACATCAAGGAAGGGCGCATCTCGGTGTCGAGCCCGATCGCCCGGGCGCTGATCGGGCGGGAGGTCGGCGACGTCGCCGAGGTGAGGGCGCCGGGCGGCGTTCGCGAATACGAGGTGCTGGGCGTTCGCTACGAGTAGCTCGCCGGCCCGCGCGGTCGGCAGGCGCTCGCGCGTTCAGCCTTTCTTCGTGCGACCGGCCGGCCGCGCCGGTTGCCGGCGCGCTTTCGTCGCGGCTTTCGCCGGCGCCGTGCGCTTCGCGGCCGGGCGCGCCGTTGCGCCGCGTTTCGTCGTCGGGCGCGAGCTCGAGGCGGCCTGGGCGGCGCTTGCCCGCGACGGCCTTTTCGCCGCCCGCGCGCCGGACGTCTGCTTCGCTGCCCGCACGCCGGAAGCCTGTTTCGCCGGCCGTGCCCCGGCCGAGGGCTTCGCCGCTCGTGCGTCGACGGGCCGCTTCGCGGCGGTGCGTGCGCCCGCTCCCGACGAAGCCGCCGGAGGCTTCCGGTCGGTCGGGGCTTTCGTCGCGCTGCGCGCGCCGCCGGCGCCCGATCCGGTCGCGCTGCGTGCGGCGGTGGCGCCCCCCGTCGGGCGTTTCGGCGCCTTGCCGTTGCGGGCGGACGGCCGCTTCGCGCGGCCGTCGCCCTGGGCCGCCCGCTTCTTCGGCACGTGCGGTTCGTCCCCCCGCGCGTGGTCCTCGATCGGCCGCGGCCGGTACAGCACGAGCAGCTTGCCGATCGACTGCACGGCCGTGCAGCCCAGCGCCGAGCAGATCTCGGTCGACATCGCCTGGCGCTGCGCGCGGTCGTCACCGAGCACGCGCACCTTGATCAGCTCGTGCGCGCGCAGGGCGCGGTCGGTTTCGTCGAGCACGGCGCGGGTGAGCCCGGATTCGCCGATCATGATGACCGGGTCCAGGTGATGCGCACGGGCGCGCAAGGCTTTTCGATCGGCCGCGTCGAGCATGATGGGCAAGGGGAACGGGGTCGTGCTCATGGTGGGTTCGCGTTCGATCGATCGCCGCCCGGAAGGGACGGAATCCGCAAGTGTGGATGCGTACAGCGCCGCTCGCAAGTGGAGCAAACGTGCGTTTTGCCGGCGGGTGTTGTGGACAAGCACGGGAAAATGCGGGGACGACCGGGGGAGAAGCGGGGCATGGCGCGGGGACAGGCGGTGGAACAGGCCCGGGACCGCTCGCGGGACGGGGGGCGGACAGGCGGGGGAAAAGCCCCGGGGAAAGTCCGGGAAGGACGGCGGACAGCGGTGGGAACGGCGCGGTGAACAACGAGCGAAGGAACCGGGGGAAGGGCGTCGGCGCGACCGCCGCGACGCCCCGGAAGAACCGCACGAATCGCGCGTGGGTCGCGCGCCATCTCGACGATCCCTACGTGCAGCTCGCGCAGAAGCACGGCTATCGCTCGCGGGCCGCGTTCAAGCTCGTCGAGATCGACCGTCGCGACGCGCTGATCCGCCGCGGGATGGTCGTCGTCGACCTGGGCAGCGCGCCGGGCGCGTGGAGCCAGGTGCTGCGCGAACGCCTGGCGCGCCCCGGCGCCGCCGGAGCCGTCGACGGACGCATCGTCGCGCTCGACCTGCTTCCGATGGAGCCGATTCCCGGCGTCGAGTTCCTGCAGGGCGACATCCGGGACGCCGAGACGGTCGAGAAGCTCGAATCGGTGCTCGACGGTGCCGCCGTCGATCTTGTGCTTTCCGACATGGCCCCCAATCTGAGTGGCATCGCGGCCGCCGACGCCGCGCGGATGAGCGACCTGGCCGATCTCGCGATCGAGTTCGCCATGCGCCATCTGAAAGGCGACGGCGCCTTGCTCGTCAAATGCTTCCATGGGAGCGGCTACAGCCAGATCGTCGAGGCGTTCCGCAGGCACTTTTCGCAGGTGCTCGTGCGCAAGCCGGAGGCTTCGCGCAGCGCCTCCGCCGAGACCTACCTGCTCGGCCGCCGCCCGCGGCGGCCGTCGGTCGGCGACCCGGGCCGCGAAGGCGGCGCCGGGGCGCGGAATGCGGCGACAGGCACTACCGTATCGGCGGGACGCCCGTCAAGTTCCGCGTAGAATGTTCGTCTGAAACCGGCGGTCCGTCGCACGAGGGCCGCGCGCCGGTCGGAAGGCCGCGAAGGAGTGGTGAGTGAACAACGTGTTCTCGAAAGCGGCGATCTGGCTGGTCATCGCACTGGTGCTCTTCACCGTTTTCAAGCAGTTCGACACGCGGCAGACCCGCGGCGTCGACATGCCGTATTCCCAGTTCATGACCGAGGCGCGCGACGGGCGCATCGACAGCGTCGTCGTCGACGGTCGCACGCTGCGCGTGCGCACGAAGGACGGCCGCAACGCCGTCGTCTATTCGCCCAGCGACATCTGGATGGTCGGCGACCTGATGAAGTACGGCGTGCAGGTCAACGCCAAGCCCGAGGAAGAGCAGTCGCTGCTGCTGAACATCTTCGTCTCGTGGTTCCCGATGCTGCTGCTGATCGGCGTCTGGGTCTTCTTCATGCGGCAGATGCAGGGAGGCGGACGGGGCGGTGCGTTCTCGTTCGGCAAGTCGCGGGCGCGCATGCTCGACGAGAACAACAACACGGTCACGTTCGCCGACGTCGCCGGCTGCGACGAGGCGAAGGAAGAAGTGCAGGAGCTCGTCGAGTTCCTGCGCGACCCCTCCAAGTTCCAGAAGCTCGGCGGGCGCATCCCGCGCGGCGTGCTGATGGTCGGCTCGCCCGGCACCGGCAAGACGCTGCTCGCGCGCGCGATCGCCGGCGAGGCGAAGGTGCCGTTCTTCTCGATCTCGGGCTCCGACTTCGTCGAGATGTTCGTCGGCGTGGGCGCCGCGCGCGTGCGCGACATGTTCGAGCAGGCGAAGAAGCACGCGCCGTGCATCATCTTCATCGACGAGATCGACGCGGTCGGCCGCCAGCGCGGCGCGGGCCTCGGCGGCGGCAACGACGAGCGCGAGCAGACGCTGAACCAGCTGCTCGTCGAGATGGACGGCTTCGAGGCCGGGCAGGGCGTCATCGTCATCGCGGCCACCAACCGGCCCGACGTGCTCGACCCGGCGCTGCTGCGTCCCGGACGCTTCGACCGCCAGGTGGTCGTGCCGCTGCCCGACATCCGCGGCCGCGAACAGATCCTGAACGTGCACATGCGCAAGGTGCCGATGGGACCCGACGTGCGCGCCGACGTCATCGCGCGCGGCACGCCGGGCTTCTCGGGTGCCGATCTCGCCAACCTCGTCAACGAGGCGGCGCTGTTCGCAGCGCGGCGCAACGCGCGCCTGGTCGAGATGCACGACTTCGAGCGCGCGAAGGACAAGATCATCATGGGCGCCGAGCGCCGCTCGATCGTCATGCCCGAGGACGAGCGCCGCAACACCGCGTACCACGAGTCGGGCCACGCGGTGGTCGCGCGCATCGTCCCGAAGACCGACCCGGTGCACAAGGTCACGATCATCCCGCGCGGGCGGGCGCTGGGCGTCACGATGCAGCTGCCCGAGGGCGACCGCTACAGCATGGACCGCGAGCGCATGCTCAGCACGATCGCGGTGCTCTTCGGCGGGCGCATCGCCGAGGAGCTGTTCATGAACCAGATGACCACCGGCGCGTCGAACGACTTCGAGCGCGCCACCGCCCTCGCGCGCGACATGGTCACGCGCTACGGCATGAGCGACCTGCTCGGCCCGATGGTCTACGCGGAGAACGAGGGCGAGATCTTCCTCGGACGTTCGATCACGAAGACGACGAACATGTCCGAGGAGACGATGCGCAAGGTCGACAGCGAGATCCGCAAGATCATCGACGAGCAGTACGCGCGCGCCCGCTCGATCCTCGAGGAGCATCGCGACCAGGTCGAGGCGATGGCCAAGGCGCTGCTCGAGTGGGAGACGATCGACTCCGACCAGATCGACGACATCATGGCCGGCCGTCCGCCGCGTCCGCCGAAGGAGCGCTCGTCGCCCAGCGGCGGCGGCAGCGGCGGCTCGAGCACGGGCGGCGTCATCGCGCCCACGCCGCAGCCGGCCGGACCGGCCGAGCCGGCCGCTTCCTGAGCGCCCGGCGATGCGCGGCGGATCCCCCCGCCGCGCGTCCTCGTTCTCTCCGATGACCCTACCCGAACCGCCCCGGCGCCTGCGCTGCGGGCGCTTCGTGCTTTCGTTGGAGCGCCCGCTCGTCATGGGCGTGGTCAACGTCACGCCCGATTCCTTCTCCGACGGCGGTCGCCACGCGACGCCGGACGCAGCGGTGCGCCATGCGCTGCGGCTGGTCGAGGAGGGCGCCGACCTGCTCGACATCGGCGGCGAGTCCACGCGACCGGGCGCCGCGCCGGTACCGGTCGACGAGGAGATCCGCCGCATCGTGCCCGTGCTCGACGCGCTGCGCGACTGCGGGCGGCCGCTTTCGGTCGACACGCGGCGGCCGGCAGCCATGCGCGCGGCCATCGAGCACGGCGCCGACCTCGTCAACGACATCGACGCGCTGCGCGCGAGCGGCGCGCTCGACGCGGTGCGCGCCTCGGATTGCGCGGTGTGCATGATGCACATGCAGGGCGAACCCGGCACGATGCAGCAGGAGCCGCGTTACGGCGACGTCGTCGGCGAGGTCGAGCAGTTCCTGGCGGAACGCGTCGCCGCTGCAATCGACGCCGGGATCGCGCGCGAGCGCATCGTGATCGACCCGGGCATCGGCTTCGGCAAGACCCTGCGGCACAACCTGCTGCTGCTCGAGGCGCTCGACGAGCTGGTCGCCCTCGGACTGCCGGTGCTCGTCGGCGTGTCGCGCAAGTCGATGATCGGAACCCTGACCGGACGTGACGTCGATCATCGACTCGCGGGCAGCCTGTCGGCGATGCTCGCGGCGGTGACGCGCGGCGCGAGCATCGTGCGCGTGCACGACGTCGCCGAGACTTGCGACGCGCTGCGCGTCTGGCAGGCGATCGACGAGGCGCGATAGCGCAATCACCGAATCCAGACCCGGAGAAACGCACTCGATGGCACGCAAGTATTTCGGAACCGACGGCGTTCGCGGCCGCGTGGGCGAATCGCCGATCACGCCCGATTTCGTCCTGCGACTCGGCTACGCGGCAGGCAAGGTGCTCGCGGGCGCCGCGGGTGCGTCGATCGCCGGCGCGGCGCAGCTGGCCGGCGCGAGCACGCGGCCCACCGTCATCGTCGGCAAGGACACGCGCGTTTCGGGCTACATGCTCGAGGCGGCGCTGCAGGCCGGTTTCTCGGCCGCAGGCGTCGACGTGCTGCGCTCCGGCCCGATCCCGACGCCCGCGGTCGCGTACCTGACGCGCGCCCTGCGGCTGCAGGCCGGCGTCGTCATCAGCGCCTCGCACAACCCGTACGAGGACAACGGGATCAAGTTCTTCGCCGCCGACGGCAACAAGCTACCCGACGAAGTCGAGGCGGCGATCGAGGCGCAGCTCGACGCGCCGCTCGAATGCGTGTCGTCGGCCGCACTCGGCCGGGCCCGCCGCATCGAGGACGCGCCCGGTCGCTACATCGAGTTCTGCAAGAGCAGCTTCCCCGGCTCGCTCGACCTGCGCGGCATGCGCATCGTCGTCGACTGCGCGAACGGCGCCGGATACCACACCGCTCCGCAGGTGTTCCACGAACTCGGCGCCGACGTCGTGCCGCTCGGCATCTCGCCCGACGGCACCAACATCAACGACGGCTGCGGCGCGACCGACACGAAGGCGCTGCAGCGGGAAGTCGTCGCGCGCGGCGCCGACCTCGGCATCGCGATCGACGGCGACGCCGACCGCGTGATGATGGTCGACGCCAACGGGCGTCTCTACGACGGCGACGCGCTGCTGTACGTCATCGTGCGCGATCGCGCCCGACGCGAGCGCGTCCAGGGCGTCGTCGGCACGCTGATGTCCAATCTCGGATTCGAGCAGGCGCTCGAGCGGATGGACGTCGATTTCGCGCGCGCGCGCGTCGGCGACCGCTACGTGCTCGAGATGCTGCGCGAGAAGGGATGGCGCTACGGCGGCGAGAACTCGGGCCACATCCTGTGCCTCGACTGCCATTCGACCGGGGACGGCACGATCAGCGCGCTCCAGGTGCTCGCCGCGATGCGTCGGGGCGGACTGTCCCTGGCGCAGGCCTGCGAGGGGCTCGAGCTCTTTCCGCAGACGCTGATCAACGTCCCGATCCGCCGGGGTTTCGACTGGCGCGGCGATCCGTCGCTGCAGCGTGCGAGCGAGGAGGCCGAGCGCGGTCTCGGCGACGCGGGACGCGTGCTGATCCGTCCGTCGGGCACCGAACCGTTGCTTCGCGTGATGGTCGAGGCGCGCGAGGCCGAGCTCGCGCAGCGCACGGCGCAGCGACTCGCCGACGCCGTCCGCTCGGTGGCGTAGGTCCTGCGCGCGCGCCCTGATGCTACAATTCGCCTCCTCCGGGGCGTAGCTCAGCCTGGTAGAGTGCTTGCTTTGGGAGCAAGATGTCGGAGGTTCGAATCCTCTCGCCCCGACCATCGCGCTCGCGAAGCCTTCGTCGAACGGCGTCGAACGCGCGATTCCCGGAAAGCCCGACTTGATTCTGCCCGTAGCTCAGTTGGATAGAGCATCAGCCTTCTAAGCTGAGGGTCACAGGTTCGAATCCTGTCGGGCAGGCCATCCCGATGGTGGGCGTAGCTCAGGGGTAGAGTCCCGGATTGTGATTCCGGTTGTCGTGGGTTCGAATCCCATCGCCCACCCCATTATCTGAAAGGCGCTGACCGCGCGAGTTTCCAGAGGGTAGGGGTCAACGCCCGGGGTCGACTCGCAGTCTGTAGAGACACGACCCCCGATCCCCGTTGTTTTTCGGCTTGTCTGGGACAGTCGATGGCGACGAGCGTCGTGATCGTCGGGCCGCGCTCGATGTTCACGCACAGCGTCACCGGGCGTCCGGCGCGCTTTTCCGTCGATTCACGAAGCCGGAGTATCCCGACCCGTGCTACGCGAGGTCGCTCGAGCCTGATCGGAACCGGCGCAGCGAAGCGACATCGTGCTTTTCTTCCTCGATTCGCCGATTGCCGGGCAGTACGATTACGGAAGAGTTCGCGCAGGTCTCGCGGCCGAGGCTGAAGTCGACCGCATGGAAGGGCGCGAAGGAGCAAGGCCCGGTCCGACACCAAGGAGCTCGCGTTCGCAACGTCCGGCTTCCAATCGCTGGTTGCGCTCGCCCTTGACGTCGTCGAGTTGGATGCAAATGCGCAGCGAGCTGCACCGTACCGCCACGGCAGCGCGGCTGTCACGTACCTGCCCGAACCCTGAATCGCTCGGCGCCGCGTTCGAGCCGCCGGTCGGACGCCCGGTACACGTGGCGCCGTCCGGGCCGAAAACGGCCAAATGACGGGAACTTCCGACAGCGTCCTGCCGACGGCCGCCGAACGCGCGCGCGCGGCGCTGCGCTATCTGGCGCAACGCCGACTGGCACCCACGCCCGATCAGTATCGGCGTGCGTGGAACCGGATCGGCGGGGCCGAGGGCGAAGAGCAAGGCGCGCCCGAACGCGACGGCGAGCCGCTCGGCCCGATCGTCGCCGAGGCGGTGCGCTGGCTCGAGATCCCGCAGCGCAACTGGACGCGCGCCCGCAAGAAGGACGCGCTGCAACGAGTCCTCGGCCGTTCGTCGGACGCCGAACGGCTTGCGCGCAGTCTCGCCGGCCTGGTCGAATCCTGGAGGCACGACGAAGCGGATGCGCCGGTGATCCCGAGCGAGGCGCCCGACGGCGATGCGCCTGCCGAAGGGGCGCTCGATGTGCCGTCGCGCGCACCGCATGCGCAACGGCAGGGCGAAACGGTGCGCCGCCTGCTCGCCGAGATGACGCGCCTGCTCGTCACCGTGTGCGAGACGGTGCCCACGCTCGTCGAGGAGGAGGCGTGGGTCCGTCGCCAGTTCGACGCGATCCGGGCCACGCTCGATCCCGCCGGCCGCTACCCCGACCGTCGCGATCTCTCGCTCGCGCGCGACGTGTTGCGCCGAACCGCCGAGGAGCACCAGCGGCTGCTCAAGCTGCGCCGCGATTCGCTGCAGATGATGAAGTCGATGCTGGCGCAATGCGTCGACTGGCTTCGCACGCTGACCGAATCGAGCGACCGTTTCAGCGGGAAGCTGGGAACCTACATCGACGAGATCCGCAACTCCTCCGACCTGGCGGCGCTCGCCGGCGTGGTCCACCAGCTGATCGAGGAGACGCGCGCGGTCCACATCGAGTTCGACACTTCCCGGGGCGCCTTCGCAGCCGCCGGCGAACGCGCGCGCGCGCTGCAGGACGAGGTCGAGCGCCTCGCCGGCGAGCTGGAGAGCGCAAGCGCGCTGATCATGACCGACCACCTGACGCAGGTGCTCAATCGGCGCGGCCTCGAGCGCTCCTTCGACGATCTCGCGCGCTGCTGCAGCGCTGTCGCCGCGCCGTTGTCGGTCGCGTTGATCGACGTGGACGATTTCAAGAAGCTCAACGACGCGCACGGCCACCACAGGGGCGACGAGGCGCTTCGTCACCTGGCGCGCGTGCTCGCGGACAGCCTGCGGCCGACCGACGTCGTTGCCCGCTATGGCGGGGAAGAGTTCGTCGTGCTGCTGCCGTCGGTGCCGCTCGATCACGCGGTCGAGGTGATCCGTCGTTCGCAGCGCGCGCTGACGAACGACGTCTACCTGAACGGCGAGCAGCCGGTCTTCGTGACCTTCTCCGCCGGCGTCGCGCAGGCGCGGGACGGCGAGTCGCTCGATTCGCTCGTCGAGCGCGCCGACGATGCCATGTATCGCGCCAAGCGCGCGGGAAAGAACCGGGTGTCGGCTGCCTCGGCCCGATCGGCTTGAGTACGATACCGGGTGGCGCGTCCCTCCGGGAGATCTTCTCCATGAACATTTCGATGTACCAGGCCAGCGTTCCGCGCCTGGCGAACGTCCTCGAGAACCTGTCGAACATCCTCGACAAGGCGCAGGCGCACGCCGACGCGGGCGCGATCGACGTGTCCGCCGTGATGGACTACCGGCTGGCGCCCGACATGTATCCGTTCTCGAAGCAGGTGCAGATCGCCTGCGACAAGGCGCGAAGCGTCGTGGCGCGCCTCGCGGGAATGGAGGTGCCGTACTACGTGGACGACGAGAAGAGCTTCGTCGAACTGAAGGAGCGCATCGCGCGCACCGTCGAGTTCATCCGCAGCGTGCCGGCCGATCGCATCGACGGCACCGAGGACGACGAGATCGTGCTGCCCGTGACGGGCAAGGAGACGCGCTACAAGGGCATGCAACTGCTGCTCGGCCACTCGATGCCGAACGTCTACTTCCACGCGACGACCGCCTACAACATCCTTCGCCAGAACGGCGTGCCGATCGGCAAGCGCGATTTCCTCGGCAACCCCTGAGGAGCGGCGGCGCCGCGAACCGCGCGGGGCCGCCCGCGGACGCGTCATGAGTTCGGCTCGGCCCCCGCCCCAGAAATAATCGCTTGTTGCGCCTTCGCTTCCCGGCCTAGGCTGGGAGCGTCCCCGCAGAGGGACGCTTTCCGCAGCCAAGAAGAGGGCCTTCGCGATGAGACTCGCCTCGCTACTGGTGTCGGCGCTCCTGTCGGCAGCCGCACTCGCGCCGGTCGCGCACGCGCAACCGGGGGCGTCGCAGGCGGCGCCGCTGCGCCTGGGGCTGCTCACCGACATGAGCGGTGTCTATTCGGATTTCTCCGGCAACGGCTCGCTCGTTGCCGTCCAGATGGCGATCGAGGATTTCGGCGGAACGGTGCTCGGCCGCAGGATCGAGCTGCTCTCGGCCGACCACCAGAACAAGGCCGACATCGGCGCGAACATCGCCCGCGAGTGGTACGACCAGCAGAACGTGCGTGCGATCTTCGACACCACCAACTCGGCCGTGACGCTCGCGGTGACCGCGATCACGCACGACAAGGACCGGATCGTGATGATCGGCGGCTCGAGCACGACGCGCGTCACCGGCGATTCCTGCACGCCGAACAGCATCCAGTACGTCTACGACGCGAACGCCCTCTCGAACGTGACGGGCAAGGCGCTGATCGCGCAGGGCGGCGATACCTGGTACTTCCTCACGGTCGACTTCGCCTTCGGCCACGGGCTGGAGAAGGCGACCTCGGAGGTGGTCAAGGAGGCCGGCGGCAAGGTGCTGGGATCGGTACGTCATCCGCTGAACACGACCGATTTCTCGTCCTACCTGCTGCAGGCGCAGTCTTCGGGGGCGAAGGTCATCGCGCTCGCCAACGGCGGCTCGGACACGATCAACGCGATCAAGGGCGCCAACGAGTTCGGCATCACCACCTCCGGCAAGCAGCGCGTCGCCACGCTGCTGACCTTCATCACCGACGTGCACGCGATGGGGCTGCAGCAGGCGCAGGGCATCGTGCTCACCGAGGCGTTCTACTGGGACCTCGACGACCGTACGCGCGAGTGGTCGCGGCGCTTCTTCGAGAGGACGAAGCGCATGCCTTCGATGGTCCAGGCCGGCATGTACTCGGCCACGATGCACTACCTGAAGGCGGTCGCCGCCAGCGGTACCGACGACACGGCCACGGTGATGCAGCGGATGAAGGCCACGCCGGTGAACGACATGTTCGCGCGGAACGGGCACATCCGCGCCGACGGCCTGCACCTGCACGACATGTACCTGATGCAGGTGAAGACGCCTTCCGAGTCGAAGGCGCCCTGGGACTACTACCACGTGCGCGCCACCGTTGCGCCGGAACAGGCTTTCTCGCCGATGAATCCGGGCGCGTGCAAGTTCGTGAAATGATCAGACCTGGGCCGAGAGCCAGTTCGCGAACAGCTCGACTTCGGCGGGCTTGGCGCTTTCGGCGGGCGTGAGCAGGTAATAGGCTCCGGCGCTGCGCACGGTGGACTCGAATGGAAACACCAGTTCGTCGCGCCACTCCAGTGCTTCGACCTCGATCGTGGGTACGCAGGCAACGCCGAGGCAGTCGCGCGCTGCGAGCACGGCGAGGAACGAGTGGCCGACCTTCAGGCTCGACGTACCGGCGATGCCGGAGGCGCTGTTGGAACTGAGCCAGGCCTGCCAGCAGTCGGGGCGCACCGCGTTGTGGATCAGCGGGAAATGGCGCAGGTCCTGCGGCCGCTTCAGCGGACGTCCCTGCTCGAGCAGCCGCCTGGCACACACCGGCGTGACGTGGTCGTCCCACAGGTGCATGGCGTTCACGCCGGTCCAGTCGTCGACCATCTGGAAATTGATCTGGGGGCCGGAGCTGGGATACGTGAGGCCGGGGACCTTCCCGACGCGAAGCGCGACGTCGACGGCGTCGCGCTTGAAGCAAACCGGGTCGAGCGATGCCGAGACGTGCAGCTGGATCTCAGGATAGGCGCGAGTGAACGAGTTCAGTCTCTGGAACAGCCACAGCGTCGAGATCGACGGCAGCAGGCTGATCGACAGGTCCTTCGGCCGCTGCTGCGTGCGATGGGTCGCGCCGGCGATCTGCTCGAGTGCCGACGAGGTGATCGCGAGGTATTCGCGTCCGAACTCGGTGAGCTCCACGCGGCTGGTCAGGCGTCGGAACAGCGGAACGTCCAGGAACTGCTCGAGGATCTTGATCTGACGACTGATCGCTCCCTGCGTGACGCACAGCTCCTGCGCGGCCTTCGAGAAGCTCAGGTGCCGTCCGGCGGCGTCGAAGGCGCGCAGTGCGAGCAGGGGTGGAAGTTCCCGCTTCATGGCTGGAGAGGAATGCGATGACGAAAAGGATAACGTGCGGGCTGGGAATCGACATCGACGCGGTGGCGGCCTGGCTCGGTACCTTCGGCGGCGCCGATTCGCCGCACGACATCTCGAGGGGCATGTTCGCCGGCGAGGTCGGCGTGCCGCGCTTGGTCGAACTCGCGCGGCGCTTCGACCTGCCGGTCACGTGGTTCGCGCCCGGGCACTCGATCGAGACCTTCCCGCGGCAGATGGAGCTCATCGTCGCGGCCGGGCACGAGATCGGCCTGCACGGCTACTCCCACGAGAATCCGCTGGCGATGAGCCCGCAACAGGAAGCGGACGTGCTCGATCGCTGCATCGAACTGATCGTCGGGCTCACCGGCAGGAGGCCGCGCGGTCACGCGGCGCCGTGGTGGGAACTGAGCGAGAAGACGCCCGAGCTGCTGCTGGAGCGCGGCGTCGTCTACGACCACAGCATGATGCATCGCGACTTCGAATGTCATCGCCTGCGCGTCGGCGACGAGTGGACGCCCATCGACTACTCGCAACCCGCCGCGAGCTGGATGAAGCCGCTGGTGCGCGGACGGCCGACCCGGCTGATCGAGATCCCCGTCAGCTGGTATCTGGACGACCTGCCGCCGATGATGTTCATCAAGAAGGCGCCGAACAGCCACGGTTTCATGAACCCGCGCGACATCGAGGAGCTGTGGCGAGAGCAGTTCGACTGGGTGTACCGCGAGCTCGACCAGGCGGTCTTCACGCTGTGCCTGCATCCGGACGTCGCCGGGCGTCCGCAGGTGTTGCTGATGCTCGAGCGCCTGCTCGCGCACATGCTGCGCCACCCGGGCGTCGAGTTCCGCACCCTCGAGGCGATCGCGGACGACTACGACCGCATGCATCCCTACGCGGAGTGAGCGATGTGCGGCCTGTGCGGGCTGTGGGGCGAGACCGCGCACTGGACATCGACCGCCGCGCACCCCGATTCCCGCAACCGCCGCCTCGCGCGCACGACGCCGCGACTGCGGGCGCTGCAGCAGGCGTCGATCGAAGCCGCGCTGCGACCGCTGCGCCTGTCCGTGCGCGACTGGAGCGCCAGCAGCTGGATCGTGTCGAATGCCGGCGGAGCGAGCGAGATCGTCGGCTCGCTCCCCGAGGTCTGGCGCGCCTGCGAGGCGTTGTCGGGGCGCCGGCTCGACCCGCTGTCGCCGCCGCTGCTCGACGGGGACGAAGCGCTGCCGCGGAGGGAGGCTTGACGAACGAAGCGGATCGCGAGCGTCTTCCCGTGCTCGTCGTTTCGGGTTTCCTCGGCAGCGGCAAGACGACGCTGCTGCAGCGGGTGCTCCGGGGCTCGACGATGCGTCGTTCGCTGGTGCTCGTGAACGAAGCGGCGGAACTCGGCGTCGACGACCGCGTCCTGCGCACCCGAAGCGGGCAGCCCGTACGCCTGCTCGGCAACGGGTGCCTGTGCTGCGCGGTGGAGGAAGACCTTCGGCAGACGCTGCTCGGGATCGTCGACGACGCGCCGCTGACCGATGGGCTCGAACGGATCCTGATCGAGACGAGCGGACTCGCCGATCCGGTGCCGGCGATCGCGACGCTGGCTGCGCACCCGCGCCTGGCCGGCAGACTGCGGCTGCAGGCGGTCGTCACGGTAGTCGACGTCCTGCAGTTCGCCCGGCAGGCGCGCGAGTTTCCGGAGTTCCGCTCGCAGATCGAATCGGCCGACGTCCTCGTTCTGTCGAAGTCCGACCTGTCCGCCCCCGGGCGATCGGCGCGGGCGAGGCGCTGGCTCGAGAAGGCGAACCCGCTGGCGGAGTTGCACGATGCCGCATCGCCGGAGATAGCGCGTACGCTCGCGGACGCCGGCAGCCGCTTCGTCGCGGACGCTGCGCTGCGACGTTTCGTCGGCTCTCGCCGGGGCAGCGCCGACGGCGAAGCCGCTGCCGTGGTGCCGCACACCGCGGGAGTCGAGGCCTTCGCCATTCGATTCGAGCAGGCGATCGACTGGATCCGCTTCACCACCTGGTTCTCGCTGCTGCTGCACGCGCATGGGCAGCGCCTGCTGCGCGTGAAGGGGATCGTCGCCTTCGACGACGGCGGATTGCCGGTGCTCGTCAATTCGGTTCGGCACGTCGTGCACGCGCCCGAGCACCTGCCGGCCTGGCCGGACGACGATCGCTCGATGTACCTCGTGTTCGTCGTGCGCGATCTCCGGCCCGCCGACATCTTTCGCTCGATGCAGGCCTTCCTCGCTGCGGCGCCGGGGTCGTGCACGCTGGCGACGGGGCACGCGCAGGCATTCCGTCGCGCGTCGCGGCGCCTGCTCCGGGACATCGCATCGCACTGACGCAGTCCCTGCAGTCGAACGACGAGGCGTTCACCTGCCCCGGCAGTCGTTCGCCGCGATGGCCCGCAAGCGCGTCGCGACGACGTGCGAGCCGCCGGGAGACTTGCGCTTCCGTGCATCGCCCGTACAATGAATCGTTCGCTGAAATTGTTTTCAGCCCGCTGAAAAGTACGCGATGGCATCGGTACCGTCCGCGGAGCGCACGCTCAACCTGTTCGAGGCTTTCGAGGCAAGCGGCAAGCCGCTCGTGTTGAGCGAGCTCGCGCAGCGCATGGACGTGCCGGTGAGCAGTTGCCACGGGCTGGTGCAGACGCTCGTCCAGCGCGGCTACCTGTACGCGGTGAGCCGTCGCAAGGATTTCTACCCGACGCGCCGGTTGCTCGACCTCGCGCAGGCGATCGTGCACGACGATCCCTTCCTCGAACGCATCGAGCCGCAGATGCATGCGCTGCGCGACGAGACGCGCGAGACGGTCATCCTCGGCAAGCGCCAGGGCGATGCCGTGCTGTACCTCGACGTGGTCGAGGGGCTGCACACGGTGCGCTACACGGCGAAGCCGGGCGAATACAAGCCGCTGCACTCGAGCTCGATCGGCAAGGTGATGCTCGGCAGCCTGTCGGGCGACGCGCTCGCCGGCTGGCTCGCCGCACATCCTCTGCCGGCGGTCACCGGCCGCACGCTGGTCGATCCCTCGCGGCTCGCCCGGGACCTCGACTCGGGCCGACGTCGCGGCTGGTTCATGACGCGCGGCGAGAACGTCGAGGACGTCACCGCGCTCGCCGTCGCGCTGTCGATCCGCGACGAGGTCTTCGGCCTGGCGGTTGCAGGCCCGTCGCACCGGATGGAGAAGCGGGTCGAAGCGCTCGCGCAGCAACTCGTCGCTGCCGGCCGGCGAATCGAGGAGGACTTCCGTCGATGAGCGCATACCGGCACCTTCGCGTCGAGCGTCGCGACAGCGTTCTCCGGGTGACGATCGACCGTCCCGCGCAGCGCAACCCGTTGAGCACCGAAGTGCTCGGCGAACTGCGCCACGCCTTCGCCGCGGCGGCGGGCGACACGACGCTGCGTGCGGCGGTCGTCAGCGGTGCCGGCGAGAAGAGCTTCGCCGCCGGCGGCGACCTGAAGGAATTCGACCGCTTGCGCTCGCGCGCGGACGCCGAGCGTCTGTGGACGCACGCGAACGAGGCGCTGCGCGCGGTGCGCGAGTTCCCGCTGCCGGTGATCGCCGCGCTGAACGGCGTCGCGCTCGGCGGCGGCGCCGAGCTCGCGGTGGCCTGCGACTTCCGCGTCGCCGCGGCGCACGCGACGATCGGTTTCGTGCAGGGACGGTTGAACATCTGCACCGGTTTCGGTGGCGGCGCCGATCTCGTCGCGCTGCTGGGCGCGCACCGGGCACTGTCGGTCCTCGTCGGCGCAGAGACGATGCCGGCCGCGCGCGCGCGCGAGATCGGGCTCGTCGACGAAGTCGCCGCGCCGGGCGAGTCGCTCGAGCAGTGCGTCGAGCGCTTCCTCGAGCCCGTGCGCGCGCAGGCGCCGCAGGTGCTGCGTGCGTTCAAGGCGATCGCGCTCGGCGAGCGCATGGCGTCGACGCGGGCGCAGCGCGAGCAGCGCGAGCGCGAGGCCTTCGTCGACACCTGGGTCCACCCCGATCACTGGGAGGCGAGCGACCGCTTCCTGTCGCGCAGCAGAGGAGCCCCATGAATCATCGAAGCACGGGCGCCGAAACGCGTCCGGTCGCGCCGCGCGTCGGTGCGCAGGTCCGCTCCGGCATCGAGGTGCCGGTCGTCGTCGATCCGCAGGCTTTCGCGGTCGGGGACCCGGGCAAGCCCGGCGAGTTCCCGTTCACGCGCGGCATCTTCCCGGACGGCTATCGCGGCCGCCTGTGGACGATGCGCCAGTACTCGGGCTTCGGCACCGCCGAGGAGTCGAACGAGCGCTATCGCTTCCTGCTCGAACGGGGCCAGACCGGCTTGTCGGTCGCGCTCGACCTGCCCACGCAGTGCGGACTCGACCCCGTCGATCCGATGGCGCGCCCGGAGATCGGCAAGGTGGGCGTGTCGCTGTCGAACCTCTCCGAGATGGAGATTCTCTTCCGGGGCATCGACCTCGCGCGGATCTCGACCTCGTTCACGATCAACGGCACCGCGGCGATCCTCTACGCGATGTACATCGCCTGCGCCGACCGCAGCGGCGTGCCGCGCGAGAAGCTCACCGGAACGATCCAGAACGACATCCTGAAGGAATACGTCGCGCGCGGGACGTGGATCTTCCCGGTGCGTCCGTCGATGCGGCTGATCTCGGACACGATCCTGTTCGGCAACCGCGAGACGCCGCGCTTCAACACGATCTCGATCGCCGGCGCACACATGCGCGACGCCGGCTGCACGGCCGCCGAGGAGATGGCGTACACGCTGGCCAACGGGCTCGCCTACGTCGACGAGCTGATCCGCCGCGGCGGCAATGCCGACAGCTTCGCCAAGCGCCTGTCGTTCTTCTTCTACGTGCACATGGACCTCTTCGAGGAGGTCGCCAAGTTCCGCGCCGGCAGGCGCGTGTGGGCGAGGCTGCTGAAGGAGCGCTACGGCGTCGCCGACCCGAAGGCGCAGATGTTCCGCTTCGGCGTCGTCTGCGGCGGCTCGTCGCTGGTCGCGCCGCAGCCCTACAACAACGTGGTGCGCGTCGCGATCGAGACGATGGCCGCGGTGATGGGCGGCGCGCAGTCGATCTTCACCTGCGCGCTCGACGAGCCGTTCCAGATCCCCACCGAATTCTCCGCCGAGCTCGCGCTGCGCACGCAGCAGATCGTCGCCTACGAGAGCGGGATCGCGCGCACCGTCGACCCGCTCGGCGGGAGCTATTTCGCCGAGTACCTGACCGACCGGATGGAGGAGCGCATCGACGCGCTGATGCAGGAGGTCGACGAGTACGGCGGCGCGGTGAAGGCGATCGAGGACGGCTGGCTGCAGCTGCGCATCGCGCACCGCGCGCACGAGCGCAAGCTGCAGACCGACAGCGGCGAGCTGCCAGTCGTCGGCCTGAACTGCTTTCGCCACGAGAACCAGACGGCGGCGCCCGAGGAGGTGTTCCACGTCGATCCGCAGGCGAGCCGGCGCGTGCTCGAGAAGTTCGAGGCAATCCGCGACCGGCGCAACGCCGCCGAGGTCGAGCGCACGCTCGACCGGCTCGAGCACGCGGCGGCCGTCGACGACGAGAACCTGATGCCCCACCTGATCGACTGCTGCCACGCATACGCCACCGTCGGCGAGATGGTCGCGCGGCTGAAGGCGCAGTGGGGCGAGTTCGAGGAACCGGTCCGACTATGAATCCATCGACCGAAAAGACGCCGCTGCGCGGCAAGCGCATCCTCGTCGCCAAGCCCGGGCTCGACGGACACGACGTCGGCGCGAAGGTCGTCGCGCTCGCGCTGCGCGACGCCGGCGCCGACGTCATCTACACGGGGCTGCGCAAGACACCCGGCTACATCGCGCGCGTGGCAGTCGACGAGGACGTCGACGCCGTCGGGCTGTCGATTCTCTCGGGCAGCCACAACGAGTTGGTCGCCGACACGCTCGCGCAACTGCGAGAGCTGCATGCCGAGGACATCCCGGTCTTCGTCGGCGGCACCATTCCCGTGCCCGACCAGCAGGCGCTGCGCGAGCAGGGCGTTCGGGGCGTCTTCACCAGCGACATTCCGCTCGCCGACGTGGTCGCGACGATCGCGAGGCTGATGCCGTGAGCCTTCCGCTGCGCGGCAAGCGCATCATCGAGATCGGGCACATGCTGATGGGCCCGTATTGCGGGATGCTGCTCGCCGACCTGGGGGCCGAGGTGATCAAGGTCGAGCCGCCCGACGGCGACATCGCGCGCAGCATCAGCCCGCACAAGGTCGGCCCGTACAACGCGTATTTCGCGAGCCTGAACCGCGGCAAGCGCAGCGTCGTGCTCGATCTCGCCTCCGACGAGGGCCGTGCGAAGCTCGGCCTGCTGGTGCGCGATGCCCACGGCCTGATCACCAATCTGCGCCCCAGGGCAATCCGCAAGCTCGGCCTCACCTACGAGCGACTGCGCGAGTTCAACCCGAAGCTCGTCTGCGTCGCGCTCACCGGCTACGGGCTCGACAGCCCGTTCGCGGAACGGCCCGCCTACGACTACGTGATCCAGGGGCTGACCGGCGTCATGTCGCTCACCGGTGACCCGTCGGGTCCGCCGACGAAGACCGGTTACTCGGCGGTCGACAACTCGGCCGGCATCATGGGTGCGGTAGGGCTGCTCGCGAAGCTCGTGCAGGGTGAGGGCGGACAGGTCGACATCGCGATGTACGACGTGATGCTCTCGCAGCTGAACTACCTCGCGGGCGCATGGCTGAACGCGGGCGAGCGCGCGCAGCGCTACCCGGCGTCGGCGCATCCGTACATCGTGCCGGCGCAGATCTTCCGCACGGCCGACGGCTGGCTGACGCTGTTCATCACGCACGACGATTTCTGGCGCATCTTCTGCCGCGAGATCGGGCGACCCCAGTGGGTCGACGACGAGCGCTACGCGACGATGTCGGCGCGACGCGGAAATCGCGCGCTCGTCCTGCACTCGATCGGCGAGGTGCTGGCCGGCGAGACGACCGAGCGCTGGGTCGAACGACTCGCACCGCTGGGCATCGTCGCAGCCGGTGTCGAGACGCTGGAGACCGCGCTGGCGAGCGAGCAGGCGGCCGCGCGCGGGATGGTCGCCGAGATTCCGCTCGACGAGGGAACGCTGCGCGTCGTCGGCAATCCGGTCAAGTTCGGCGATGCGCAGGACGACTTTCGCCCGCCGCCGCTGCTCGGCGAGCACGGATCGATCCTGGGAGGCAAGGCGGGATGACGTCGACGGGCTCGCCCTTCGATCGCCGTCGCGTCGGCCGCGCGCTCACGCGCGTCGCGCGCATGCCCGTCGACGAACTGTTGCGCCAGCCCGTGCACGACGCGACGCCGGCACCGCGCATCGGCATCACCGGCGCACCGGGCGTCGGCAAGAGCTCGCTGATCGCGCGCCTCGCGCGCCTGCGCGTCGAGAAGGCCTCGCCGCTGGCGATCGTCGCGATCGATCCCACGAGTCCCGACAGCGCCGGCTCGCTGCTCGGCGACCGCATCCGCATGGAGGCGCTCGCCGAGGATCCGCGCGTCTACGTGCGTTCGATGCCCAGCGGAGAAACGCGCGACGGGCTCGGTGACAACCTGCCGGAGATCCTGTCGACGCTCGATTCCTTCGACTTCGCGGAGATCGTCGTCGAGACGGTCGGCGTCGGCCAGGCCGAGTTCGGCGTGCGCGAACTGGTCGACGTCGAGGTGCTGCTGCTGATGCCCGGTCTCGGCGACGCGATCCAGGCGATGAAGGCCGGAATCCTCGAGACCGCCGATCTCATCGTGATCAACAAGGCCGACCTCGACGGCGCACGTCGCATGGCGCTCGAGCTGAAGACGACGCTGTCGCAGCGCCCCGCGGCTGCGGCGCCGCGCATCGTGCTCGTGCGGGCCGGCGACGAAGCGGGGCTGCGCGAGCTCGACGCGCTGATCGACGAGACGATGCGTGAAGCGCTCGAGCGTCGGCCCGCGGCCGCGCGCCGGCGGCGATTCAACCGCTACCGGCTGCAGCGGCTGGCGTACCGCCAGCTGGCCGCCACGCTCGCGCGCCTGCCCGAGGAGCGCTTCGACGACGAGCCGGTCGCGCTCTACGAAGAGATTCTCGCAACGATGTCGCGAGGCACCGACCGCCGGGGGTGACATCCGGCGAACCACCGAGGAGGAAACGATGAGGACCCCATTCGCGAAGTTCGGTACCGCGCTGGTGGCGGGCGCCGCCTTCACTTTCGCCGGCGCCGCGGTGGCGCAGACGTTGAATCTCAAGATGGCGCATCAATGGCCGCAGGACGAGTCCGACTACGTGATCGCCACCGGGATCAAGTTCGCGCAGGAAGTCGAGAAACGCACGAACGGACAGATCACGATTTCGACCTTCCCGGCGCAGTCGCTGGTGAAGGCGAGCGCCACGCACACGGCGCTGCGCAACGGAACGGTCGACCTGGCGATCTATCCGTACATCTACGCCGCCGGCGCGATCCCGCAGATGAACCTGGTGCTGCTGCCCGGGTTGTGGAGAAGCCACGACGACGTCTTCGCCTTCCGCAACTCCGAAGCATGGAAGCAGCTCGAGCAGAAGGCGCAGGAGTACGGCTTCAAGACGCTGTCGTGGATCCAGATCTCGGGCGGCGTCGCGACCACGGGCAAGCCGATCCACGAGCCGCAGGACGTTTCCGGGATGAAGATGCGCGCGGCCGGCAAGTTCATGGAGTTCGCGCTGCAGCAGGCCGGTGCGACCACGGTCTCGATGCCGTCGTCCGAGAACTACAACGCGATGCAACTCGGCCTGCTCGACGGGATGTGGACGTCCTCGGGGTCCTTCGGCGCGTTCCGCATCTACGAGGTCGCGAAGTTCTACAACTCGCCCGAGGACTACAGCGTCTACTTCACGATCGAGCCGATCGCGATCAGCATGAAGACGTGGAACAAGCTCACGCCCGAGCAGCAGAAGATCCTCGTCGAGGTCGGCCAGAGCCTGGAGCAGTCGGCGCTCGAGGGCGCGAAGCACGAGGACCAGCGCGTCGCCGGGTTGTTCGCGAAGAACGGCGTCAAGGTCGAGAAGATGACCGAAGCGTCGTGGAAGAAGTGGCAGGACTGGTTCCGCAGGCACAGCTTCGAGAAGTTCAAGGCCGACGTTCCGGGCGGTGAGGAACTGCTGAAGGCCGCCGGCGGCGACGCGGCGCGGTGAGCGGGCACGGGGCCGATGCCGCGGCGCGCCCGGACGGCGCGCCGGCGGCGCTGCGCTGGATCGCGGCGATCACGCGCCTTTCGGGCTTCCTCGTCGGCCTGGGCGCTTTCGCGATCGCCGTTCTCGTCACCTGGGAGGTCCTCGCCCGCACCTTCTTCGCTTCGACGACCGGCTGGGTCAACGACGTGTCCGAGTACCTGATGGGCTTCATCGCCTTCGGCGGAGTGGCCTACGCGCTCTCCGAAGGTGCGCATGTCGGCGTCGACCTCGTCGTCACGCGCGTCTCGCCGGCGGTGCGCCGCGTGCTCGGCTGGATCGCCGACGTCGGGGTGCTCGCCGTCGCCGCGCTGCTCGCCTGGTTGAGCGCGCAGTTCTGGTGGGAGGCATTCGAGACCGGCGAGCGATCGTGGGGCCTGTTCACGGTGGAGCTCTGGATCCCCTATTCGTTCTTCGTGCTGGGCATGGTCTGGCTGCTCGTCGTGCACGTCGTCGAGATGGTGAACCGCCGGCGCGCGAGCGCCGCCTGACCGGCACGACGCGCCCTTCGAATCCATGGAGATCTGGCTCGGACTGGCGATGTTCTCCGCGCTGCTCGGGTGCCTCGCGATCGGCATTCCCGTGGCTTTCAGCCTGTTCGGCGTCGCCCTGGGCGCCTTGCTGCTCACCGGCGGCGGCGTCGATGCGCTCGGGCTCGTCGCGCCCACGCTGTGGGGCTCGATCACGAGCTTCACGCTGACCGCCGTGCCGCTGTTCATCCTGATGGGCGCGATCATCTCTGCCTCGGGCATGGGCTCGCGCCTGTACGCGTCGCTCGCCACGCTGCTGCACGGCGTTCCCGGTGCGCTGATGGTGGCGACGACGCTCGCCTGCGCGGTGATGGCGGCCGTCTCGGGATCGAGCGTGGCGACCGCAGGAGCGATCGGACGGTTCTCGGTCGCCGAGATGCGCCGCTTCGGCTATCGCGACAGCGAGGCGACCGGTGCGGTGGCGGCGGGCGGAACGCTCGGCATCCTGATCCCGCCCAGCATCCCGATGATCGTCTACGGGATCGTCGCCGAGCAGTCGATCGGAAAGCTGTTCATCGCCGGGATCATCCCCGGGCTGATCATGACGGCCGCGTTCACGGTCTACCAGGTGCGCCAGGCCCTGCGCGCGCGTCGTGCGGCAGCGGCTCACGCGCAGGCGGCGGGCGAAGCACCCACGGCGCGCGAGCGGCTGGTTGCGCTCCAGCACGTCGCCCCGATCGCGGTGCTGATCTGGATCATCCTCGGCTCGATCTACCAGGGCATCGCGACGCCGACCGAGGCGGCGGCGCTGGGCACGCTGGCGAGCCTGCTGCTCTCCGGCGTGATCTATCGCGAGCTCACGCTGCGCAAGCTGCGCCTGATCCTCGAGGACGCCGCGCGCAGCAGCGTGATGGTGCTGATGATCATCGCCGGCGCGATGGTCTTCGGCTACGCGATGACGACGACGTCGGTGGCGCCGGTCATCTCGCGTACGGTGGCCGGACTCGATGTCTCGCCGTGGCTGATCTTCATCGCGATCAACCTGCTGCTGGTCTTCCTCGGCTGCTTCATGGAGACGCTGTCGATCATCGTGATCACGGCGCCGATCCTGATCCCGATCATCTCCACCTTCGGGTGGGACCTGATCTGGTTCGGCATCATCCTGACGATCAACATGGAGATGGCGCTGATCACGCCGCCGGTGGGGCTGAACCTCTTCGTCGTTCAAGGCGTCGTGCGCGACGTTCCGCTCGAGCGCATCATCCGCGGCGCGCTGCCCTACGTGCTGATCATGCTCGCGGTGCTCGCGCTCGTTGCCGTGTTCCCGCAACTTGCGCTGATGCTCGTCGACGAGGTGCGTTGACCGGATGGCAGCAGTTCCGTCGGCGCTGGTGGTGATCTCCGCGATGCTCGTCGCGCAGACGATCGTCTCGATGGCGTCGTTGACGCTACCGGTCCTCGCGCCCGAGCTGGCGACGGTGCTGCAGCTCGACGCGTCCGCGATCGGCTACCAGGTGAGCATCGTCTACGCGGGTGCGATGGCGAGCGCCGCGCTCGGCGGCGGCGTCGTCACGCGCCTGGGCGCCTGCCGCACGACGCAGGCGGCGCTCGCGCTGGTCGGCGCCGCCATGCTGCTCGCGATGGTGCCGCACGTCGCGGCGCTCGTCGCCGCGTCGCTGCTGCTCGGCTTCGGCTACGGCGTCTCGAATCCGGCCGGTGCCCACCTGCTCACGCGCTACACGCCGGCATCGAGCCGCAATCTGATCTTCTCGCTGAAGCAGACCGGAGTCCCGCTGGGCGGCATGGCGGCCGCGCTCGTCGCACCGCCCGTCGCGCATGCGTTCGGCTGGCGCACGGCGCTGCTCGTCGTCCTGGTGTCGGCGATCGCGATGCTTGCGCTGCTCCAGCCGGTTCGCAGGCAGTGGGACGACGATCGGCGCGCGGCGCCGCGCAGGCAGTCCGGGCCTTCGATCCTGCTCGGCGGCATCGCGCTGGTGTGGGGGCACCGCGACCTGCGCTACCTGTCGCTGACGGCGCTGTGCTACGCGGGCGTGCAGTTGTGCCTGATGACCTTCGCCGTGACCTTCCTGGTGAAGGAGGCGCACCACACGCTGATCGAAGCGGGCGTGCTGCTGTCGGCGGTGCAGCTCGCGGGCGCGGCCGGGCGCATCGGCTGGGGATGGGTCGCCGATCGCCTGCAGGCGAGCCGGAGCACGCTGCTCGTGCTCGGTGCGCTGATGCTGGTCGCGACGACGTTCACGACGCAGGTCGATCCCGGCTGGAGCCGCCTTGCCACTGCCGTCGTGTTCGTCGCGATGGGCGCGACGGCGATCGGGTGGAACGGCGTCTTTCTCGCCGAGGTGGCGCGCCTCGCGCCGACCGGGCAGGCGAGCACCGCCACCGGCGGGGCGCTGTTCTTCACCTTCGGCGGCGTGCTGGTCGGGCCGTCGCTGTTCGCCGCGATCTACGGGAGGCTCGGCAGCTACGCGGCTACCTTCGCCGTGGCGGCGGGCTTCGCGCTGCTGGGCATGATCTTTCTCTCGCGTGTCGGCACCCCGACGATGCACTCCGGAGCCGCCACCGGCTAGCGTCGCCGCATCGCGTCGATGGCCTGCGCATGCCGGTATGCTTGCCTTCGCGGAAAATCGCCGACGGGAACGGCAAACGATCGGAGGAGGGGACGGCGATGCGTGTTCGCAATCATCGCGACTTCTGGGCGGGCGTGATGTTCGTCGCCATGGGAGTTGCGTTCGCGCTCCTCGCGCAGGACTACGCCCTCGGCACGCCGGCCCGGATGGGGCCCGGGTTCTTCCCGACGATGCTCGGCGTGCTGCTCGCGCTGCTCGGCGCGGCGATCCTGCTGCAGTCGCTCGCCCGCGGCGACGGCCAGCGCGTCGGCGCGATCCGCTGGCGCCCGCTGTCGCTGGTCCTGCTGTCGGTCCTCGTGTTCGCCCTCGCGCTTCCGCGGCTCGGTTTCGTCGTCGCGGTCGTGCTGCTCGTCGGCATCTCGGCGACGGCGAGCGACGAGTTCCGCTGGAAGGAGACGATCGTCGCGATCGTCGTGCTGCTCGCGTTGTCGTGGCTGGTGTTCGTCCGCGGACTCGAGCTGCAGTTCCCCGTGTGGCCCGTCTACCCGATCCGCTGAGTCGCGCGTGGAACTGCTTTCGAACCTCGCGCTCGGATTCGCCGCGTCGCTGACGCTGACCAACGTCTTCTACTGCTTCGTCGGCGTGCTGCTCGGCACGCTGATCGGCGTGCTGCCCGGCATCGGCCCGCTGGCGACGATCGCGATGCTGCTGCCGATCACGTACCAGTTCGCCGATCCGACGACGGCGCTGATCATGCTCGCCGGCATCTACTACGGCGCGCAGTACGGCGGCTCGACGACCGCGATCCTCGTCAACCTGCCCGGCGAAGTGTCCTCGGTGGTCACCGTGCTCGACGGCTACCAGATGGCGCGCCGGGGGCGGCCCGGGCCGGCGCTGGCGATCGCGGCGATCGGCTCCTTCTTCGCCGGAACCGTCGCCACGCTGCTGGTCGCGGCCTTCGCGCCGGCGCTGGCCGAGGTCGCCTTCGAGTTCGGTCCGGCCGAGTACTTCTCGCTGATGGTGCTCGGCCTGATCGCCGCCGTGGTGCTCGCGCACGGCTCGATCCTGAAGGCGCTCGCGATGGTCGTCTTCGGCCTGCTCATCGGCATGGTCGGCACCGACGTCAATTCGGGCGTGGCGCGTTTCTCGTTCGACATACCCGAGCTCACCGACGGACTCGAACTCGCCGCGATCGCGATGGGCATCTTCGGCTTCGGCGAGATCATCGCGAACCTCGAGGAGGGCAGGTCGCGCGAGGTGTTCACGCGCAAGGTCGGTCGACTGCTGCCGAGCGGCCCCGAGATGCGCGCGTCGGCCGCGCCGATCGTGCGCGGAACCGCGCTGGGCTCGTTCCTCGGACTGCTGCCGGGCGGCGGCGCGGTGCTGTCGTCGTTCACGTCCTACGCGCTGGAGAAGAAGCTCTCGCGCACGCCCGAGCGCTTCGGCAAGGGAGCGATCGAGGGCGTCGCCGGCCCGGAGTCGGCGAACAACGCCGGCGCGCAGACCTCGTTCATCCCGATGCTCACGCTCGGCATCCCGACCACGCCGACGATGGCGCTGATGATCGCGGCGATGATGATCCACAACATCCAGCCCGGCCCGCAGGTGATGACGAGCAACCCGACGCTGTTCTGGGGATTGATCACCTCGATGTGGATCGGCAACCTGATGCTGGTGATCCTGAACCTGCCGCTGATCGGGATCTGGATCCGCCTGCTCACCGTTCCCTATCGGCTGCTCTATCCGGCCATCCTGCTGTTCTGCTGCATCGGCGCGTATTCGATCAACAACAACGTCTTCGACGTCTACGTGACGCTGCCCTTCGCGATCCTCGGCTACGTGTTCCGCAAGCTCGACTGCGAGCCGGCGCCGCTGCTGCTCGGCCTGGTGCTCGGCAGCCTGATGGAGGAATACCTGCGCCGCGCGATGACGATCTCGCGAGGGGACTGGTCGGTGTTCGTCACGCGGCCCCTGTCGGCGACGCTGCTCGCGATCGCCGTGATCCTTCTCGTCGTCGTGCTGGTTCCGGCGATCGCGAAACGGCGCGAGGAGGCATTCTCCGAGGAGGAGAGCTGAGCGCGCGCTTGCGCTACTCGATGAGGCCGTGGCGCAGCGCGTACGACGCCAGCTCGGCGTTCGTCGCGACGCCGAGCTTCTCCAGCACGCGCGCACGGTAGACGCTCACCGTCTTCGGCGAGAGGGTCAGCGCCTCGGCGATCTCGGACAGGCGTCGACCCGACGCGATGAGCAGCATCGTCTGCAGCTCGCGGTTGGACAGCTGCTCGTGACGCGCGCCGCTGCCCGCGCCGGTGACCGTATCGAGCAGCAGTTGCGCGACGTCGGGCGTGACGTGCTTGCGGCCCGCGGCGACCGCCCGCACCGCGGCGACGATCTCGCGCGGCTCGGTTGTCTTGTTCAGGTAGGCCATCGCGCCGTTGCGCAGCGCGCGGATCGCGTACTGGTCTTCGGGGTACTGCGACAGCACGACGACGCGCGGTGCGTGCTCGTCGCCGGCGAGCGCCTGCAGCACGTCGATGCCGCTGCGGCCGGGAAGATTGAGGTCGAGCACCAGCACGTCGACCGCGGTCTCGCGCAGCAGGCTGCGCAGCGACGCGTAGTCGCCTGCTTCGCCGACGATCTCGATGTCGCCGCCCTCGGCGAGCGTCTCGCGCAGCCCGCGCCGGATCATCGCGTGGTCGTCGACGAGAACGACGCGGATCATGCCGCGGCCTGCGCTTGCGCGGGCAGCCGCTCGGCGAGCGGCAACGACAGCAGTACGCAGGTGCCGCGCTCGCCCGGCGAGACGTCGATCCAGCCGCCGGCCCTTCGGGCTCGCTCGGCGAGACCGCGCAGGCCGAAGGAGCCCGGCTTCTCGAGCGCCTGCGGCGACAGGCCGACCCCGTCGTCGATGATCTCGAGCGACAGCCCGTCGGCCGAGACGATCAGGTCGACGTGCACGGCGCTGGCGCCCGCATGCCGGGCGACGTTCGTGAGCGACTCCTGCAGTGTCCGGTAGACCGTCATCGCGTGGGCTTCGTCGAGGGCGACGGCGGGCAGGTTGCACGAGAGCTTCGCGTCGATCCCCGTGCTTCGCCGGAACTCGGCGACCTGCCAGTTCATCGCATCGAGCAGGCCCGCATCGAGCACGGGCGGCCGCAGGTTGCGCTGGATGCGTTGGGCGGACTGCATGATGCCGACGGTCGTGCGCAGCGCGTGCCGCGCCCGCTCCGCCGACGCGGCGTCGCCGTTTCGTTCGATCCACGACAGGTCGAAGCGAAGCGTCGTGAGCATGCCGCCGATGTCGTCGTGGATCTCGCGTGCGATCGCCGCGCGTTCGTCGTCGACGACCGATTGCAGGTGCGTGTACAGCTCGTGCAGCCGGTGCTCGGAACGTTCGAGCGCGAGCGTCGCGCGCTCGCGCTCGAGGCGCGCCTGCGCGAGCGAGACCGCGTTGAGCAGCGCCGGCGCGAGACGCGCGAGCCTTCCCTTGACGAGGTAGTCGTCGGCACCGCCGCGCATCGCGGCAACTGCCGCTTCCTCGCCGAGCGAGCCCGAGACGATGATGAACGGCAGGATGCGGCTGGCGGCGCGCACCAGCTGCAGCGCCTCGGTTCCCGGAAAGCCGGGCAGCCGCGAGTCGGCGATCACGGCGTCCCATTCCTGCGATGCGAGCGCATCGACCAGCTGTTCGCGCGTTTCGATCCGACGAGCGGCCACCGCCAGCCGATCGCGCGACAGCGTCGCGACGAGCAGTTCGTAGTCGAGCTCCGATTGCTCGAGCACGAGCAGGCGGAACGGAGGCGCGGAGTCGTTCGCGTCCGGAGTAGCGGCGTTCAATTCGCGGAGGGACGGGGACGGGACAGCCGGAATTGTAAGGGCTTCCCGGCGTTGTTCGATGCATCGAAGTGCGGCGCCGCCGCCACAATCCGGCTCGATCCCTACAGTTGCAGCGCCTCGTGCCGATAAACGGACGGCAGGCGTACCGTCCGTTCGGCCGCTGCAGATGAGTTGTCCCGGAGACCGAATGCGCGCCGCCTCCACTGCCCGGATTGCACCGGTCCCGCCACCGGCGGGCGGAACCGAGTTCACGATCGATCGCACGGACTTCGAGCGCGTGCGCGCGTTGATCCGCGAGCGCGCGGGCATCCACCTGAGCAGCGCCAAGCAGGCGATGGTCTACAGCAGGCTGTCGCGCCGACTGCGCGAGCTCGGCCACTCGTCGTTCGCGGGCTACCTGCAGTGGCTCGAGAGCTCGAGCGACGCCGCGGCGCGCGACGAATGGCAGGAGTTCGTGAATTGCCTGACGACCAACCTCACGGCGTTCTTCCGGGAGGAGCATCACTTCGCGTTGCTCGCCGACGAGCTGCGCCGGCGTGCGGGCAAGCGCGTGCGCATCTGGTGCAACGCCGCGTCCACCGGCGAAGAGCCGTATTCGCTGGCGATGACCGTGCTGGAGACGCTCGGCCCCGGTGCGGACGTGCGCATCCTCTGCAGCGACATCAACACGAAGGTGCTGGCGAGCGCCGAGCGGGGCGTTTATCGGGCCGACTCCCGGGGCCTGGACGCCGACCGGCTGCGGCGGCATTTCCTGCGCGGCACCGGCGCGAACCACGGCTACGTGCGCGTGCGCCCGGAGCTGCGCCGCCTCGTCTCCTTTCGCGTCATGAATCTCACCGACGGTCGGTGGACGCTCGACGAGCCGGCCGACATCGTGTTCTGCCGAAACGTCATGATCTATTTCGACGCGCCGATGCAACGCATCGTGCTCGAACGAATCCACGCGGCGATGTCGCCGGGCGGCCGGCTCTTCGCCGGCCATTCCGAGAACTTCGCCGGTTCGCGCGACCTGTTCCGCGCGCTCGGCAAGACCGTATACGCGCGCGAGTGATGCTGCAGGTACCGCCCCGACCCACACCGGCGCGTGCGACGCGGCCCTCGCGGCTCGACCAGCTGCGAGCCGTCGCCCGCCGTCCCGGCGAGGCGTCGTTCTTCTGGTTCGACACGCAGTTCGGCAACGACGCGGTCAAGGTGCTGCCCGGGCAGTACTTCGTGCACGCCGACGACATCCTGATCATGACGACGCTCGGCTCGTGCATCGCCGCCTGCCTGTGGGACCGCGAACAGCGCATCGGCGGGCTGAACCACTTCATGCTGCCCGAGGGCACGGGCAGCGACGGCCGCTACGGCTCGTACGCGATGGAACTGCTGATCAACGAGATGCTGCGCCGGGGCGCTTCGCGCGCGGCGCTCGAGGCGAAGGTGTTCGGCGGCGCGCAGGTGATCGCCGGGATGGACACGATGAACGTGGGCGAGCGCAACACGCGTTTCGTGCTCGAGTACCTGCAGACCGAGCGCATCCCGGTGGTCAGCCGCGACGTGCTCGACGTGCATCCGCGCAAGGTGTGCTTCATGCCGGCGAGCGGGCGCGTCGTCGTCAAGCGCCTGCGCCCCACAGATGCGTCGGCATTGCTGCAGCAGGATCGCGCCGCGGCGCAGCGCGCGCGTCCGCTGGCCAGCGAAGGCGGCAGCGTCGAACTGTTCGAAGACAAGCCGCAGAGAGGACGCCGATGAGCGCAGCGGGGGCCCCGAAGATCCGCGTGCTCGTCGTCGACGACTCGGCGCTCGTGCGCAGCCTGCTCGCGAAGATCATCGATCGCCAGCCCGACCTGGAATGCGTCGGCGCAGCCGGCGACCCGCTGATCGCGCGCGAGATGATCCGCAACCTCGATCCCGACGTGCTCACGCTCGACGTCGAGATGCCGCGCATGGACGGGCTCGATTTCCTCGGTCGCCTGATGCGGCTGCGACCGATGCCGGTCGTCATGGTGTCGACGCTCACCGAGCGCGGCGCCGACGTCACGCTGCAGGCGCTGGAACTGGGCGCGATCGACTTCGTCGCCAAGCCGCGCATCGGCGTCGCCGGAGGCCTGGAGGCGCTCGCCAACGAGATCGTCGAGAAGATCCGCATCGCGGCGCGCGCGCGACTTCGCCCGCTGCGCAAGGCGCCGCCGCCGCCGGACAGGGGGTCGACCGCGGCGGCACGAGGCGCGGCGACCGCGCAGCCGGCCGCGAGCGCGCCGCCTGCGGCGACGGCCGTGCAGGCGCCCGGTGCTTCGCGTCGATGGCTGACCACCGAGAAGCTGGTCTTCATCGGCGCCTCCACCGGCGGCACCGAAGCGACGCGCGAAGTGCTCGTGCGGCTGCCCGCCGATTTTCCCGCCGTGCTGGTCACGCAGCACATGCCGGCCGGTTTCACGGCGAGCTATGCGGCGCGCCTGAACTCGCTGTGCAGGATCGCGGTGAAGGAAGCCGTCGACGGCGAGCGCATCCTGCCCGGACATGCGTACATCGCACCGGGCGGGCTGCACCTGTCGGTGGAGCGAAGCGGGGCGAACTACGTCGCCCGGGTCGACGGCTCCGAGCCGGTCAATCGCCACCGCCCGTCGGTCGAGGTGCTGTTCCGCTCGGCCGCGAGGGTAGTCGGCGCCAATGCCGTGGGCGTCATGCTGACGGGAATGGGTGCCGACGGCGCCCGGGCGATGCGCGAGATGCGCGACGCCGGCAGCTGGAACATCGCGCAGGACGAAGCGAGCTGCGTGATCTTCGGAATGCCGCGCGAGGCGATCGCGCACGGCGCCGCGCACGAGGTGCTCGCGTTGTCGGCGATCGCTCCTCGCCTGATCGAACGAATCCGCAGCGGACGCGCCGGCGCGTCCGTCGCAATGCACGTGGAGTGAGACGAGCATGCACGACGAACCGACGGGCGGCGGCCTGCCGTTGCCGCTGGTGGCCGATATACAGGAAGGGCTCGTTGCGGCGTGCAACGACCTCGACCGCCTGCGCGATCTGCTCGACGACGCGTTCGGATCGCTGCTGGCGATCCTTCCGCTCGAAGAAGCGCCGTTGAGCGGCGATGCACGAACCGCCGTCACGTCGATGCAGTTCCACGACCTCGGCGTGCAGCTGATCGCGCATACGAGAAAACGACTGCAGTTCTGTGCCGATCGCCTCGCGCAGGACGCGTTCGGCAGCGACGAGGAGGGGGAGGCGGCGATCGAGGCGCTGCGCGTTCGCGCCAACCCCGTGACCTGCGCCGAGATGGACGCGGGCTCGGTCGAGCTGTTCGGCTGAAGTCGGGATTCGGGAGAAGGAACATGCAAACGATTCTTGCAGTGGACGATTCGGTGTCGATGCGTCAGATGGTGTCGTTCACGCTGCGCGGTGCCGGCTTCGACGTCGTCGTCGCGGTCGACGGGCAGGACGCGTGGGACAAGTCGAGCACGCGCAGCTTCGACCTGGTGCTCACCGACCAGAACATGCCGCGCCTGGACGGAATCGGGCTCACGCGCAAGCTGCGCGAGTTGCCGCAGTACCAGGCGACGCCGATCCTGATCCTGACCACCGAATCGGGCGACGACATGAAGCGCGCCGGACGCGAAGCGGGGGCGACCGGGTGGATGGTCAAGCCCTTCGACCCGGCCAAGCTCGTCGAGGTGATCCGCAAGGTGATGCCCGACACCGGGAAACGCCAATGAGCGGCACCACCTCGGCTCCGGGCGGCGGCTCGCTCGACCTCAGCCAGTTCTTCCAGATCTTCTTCGAAGAGGCCGCCGAGAACCTCGAGAGCATGGAGCAGCTGCTGCTCGGGATCGATCTCCAGGCCGCCGACGACGAGACGCTGAACGCGATCTTCCGGTGCGCGCATTCGGTGAAGGGCGGCGCGGCGACCTTCGGTTTCACCGACCTCGCCGAACTCACGCACGACATGGAGACGCTGCTCGATCGGCTGCGTCGCCGCGAGCTGGTGCCCAGCGTAGAGATGGTGGACGTGCTGCTGCAGTCCGGCGACGCGATGCGCGCGCAGCTCGATCGCTATCGAGCGGGCGGCGATTCGGCCGGCGTCGACGACGGCGCGGTGCGCGCCCGGCTGCGCGCGCTGGCCGAAGGCCAGGCCCTGGCGGCGCAGCCCGCTGCCGTGGCGATGGATCCTGCCGTCGCGGCGACCGAGGCTGCCGCGGAGACTCCGGCTGCCGAGGAGACTGCAGCCGATGCGACGGCCCCGGCCGACGCGGCGAGTCCGGACGACGCGGCCCCCGGCGAGGCGAGGGTGCTCGAGCTCGTCGTCGGCCCGCTGGAAGCGCCCGAGCAGGCCGATCAGCTGTTCGAGCTGTTCAGCGAAATCCAGGACCTCGGCACGATCGAACGGCTCGACGGCGGACAGGCAGCCGAGGGCCTTCGCCGCTTCCGCGTGCGCACCACCAGCTCCGACGCCGACCTGCTCGACCTCTTCACCTTCCACATCGATCGCGAACGGATCCGCCTGCAGCCGATCTCCGACGGATACGGCTTCCACGAAGGCGCGCCCGGCGCGCCCGGGGAAGGCACGCCGGCGCAAGCCGAACACGATCATCCGGCAGCGGCGAGCGCGGCGGACGAAGCGGCCGCCCCGACCGGCGACGCGGATTCCGGCGCGGGGCGCGAAGCCGACTTCGTGCCTTCCGAAGTCACGGTCGAGCGACGCGCGGGCGTCCCCGATGCCGCACAGCCGTCGACGGCGGCGGCGCGCACTTCGGTGAGCGAGACCTCGACGCTGCGCGTGTCGGTCGACAAGGTCGACCAGCTGATCAACCTCGTCGGCGAGCTCGTGATCACGCAGGCGATGCTCGCGCAGAACAGCGCGCGCCTGGACTCCGCCGCGCAGGAGCAGATGGCGGCGGGCCTTGCCGACCTGGAGCGCAATACGCGCAACCTGCAGGAATCGGTGATGTCGATCCGGATGATTCCGATGTCGATCGTCTTCAACCGCTTCCCCCGGATGCTGCGCGACCTCGCGGGCCGTCTCGGCAAGAAGGTCGATTTCGTCACGCGCGGCGAGGCGACCGAGCTCGACAAGGGCGTCATCGAGAAGATCATCGACCCGCTCACGCACCTCGTGCGCAACAGCTGCGATCACGGCATCGAGCTGCCGGCCGAGCGACTGGCGAGCGGCAAGGCCGAGACGGGAACGATCTCGCTGTCGGCATCGCACCAGGGCGGATCGATCGTCATCGAGGTCTGCGACGACGGGCGGGGGCTGTCGCGCCCGCGCCTGCTTGCCAAGGCACGCGAACGCGGAATCGACGCTCCCGACACGATGGCGGATGCAGAGGTCTGGAACCTCGTGTTCGCGCCCGGATTCTCCACCGCCGAGGTAGTGACCGACGTCTCCGGCCGCGGCGTCGGCATGGACGTCGTCAAGAAGAACATCGTCGCGCTCGGCGGAACCGTCGAGGTCGATTCCTGCGAGGGACGCGGCATGAGCGTGAAGGTGCGCCTGCCGCTCACGCTCGCGATCATGGACGGCATGAGCGTCGCCGTCGGGCGCGACTGCTACATCGTCCCGCTGGCTTCGGTCGTCGAATCGTTCCAGATGCGCGACGCGACGATCCGCACGATCGGCGGCGGCGGGCTCGTCGTGCAGGTGCGCGACGAATACCTGCCGGTGGTCGACCTGAAGCAGGTGTTCTCGGTGCCGACGCAGGGACAGCCGGTCGAGATGCCGATCATGGTCGTCGTGGAGGGCGAAGGACGCCGTGCCGCGCTCGTCGTCGACGCGCTCGTCGGCCAGCAGCAGGTGGTCGTGAAGAACCTCGAGGCGAACTACCGCCGCGTCGACGGCATCTCGGGCGCCACCATTCTCGGCGACGGACGCGTCGCGCTGATCCTCGACATCGCCTCGCTCGCGCGGCGCGTAGGCGAGACCCGCGGCGCCACGCAGTGGGTGCACTGATGCCTTCGCCCGATAAACGCCGCTCGACCCCCACTTTTCGCACACGGGCCGCGCGGCGTCCGGCCGAAGATCGATCCACCGGCCGCCGGCAGGCGGCCCCTCACTTCATTGATTGCAAGGAAGACATGCGATGAGCGCCACAGCTGCGATCCCTACCGCCTCGAACGCCGTCCCCGCGGGCGCCGCCGGGACGGGTGAAGCGACCCGCGTGCGCGAGTTCCTCGCGTTCAAGCTCGGCAACGAAGAGTACGGGATCGACATCCTGCGCGTGCAGGAGATCCGCTCGTACGAGGAGCCGACCCGGCTGGCGAACGTCCCCGACTTCATCAAGGGCGTCGTCAACCTGCGCGGCGTCATCGTGCCGATCGTCGACATGCGGCTGAAGTTCCGCCTCGAGGAAGCGAAGTACGACCACTTCACGGTCGTCATCGTGCTGAACATCCGCTCCCGCATCGTCGGCATGGTGGTCGACGCGGTCTCCGACGTGATCACGCTGACGCCCGAGCAGCTGCGTCCGGTGCCCGAGTTCGCCGCCAGCGTCGACGCCGACCATCTCCTCGCGATCGGCGCGATCGACGATCGCATGCTGATCCTCGTGGACATCGAGAAACTGATGACGAGCGCCGACATGGGGCTCGTCGAATCCGCGGTCCAGTAATCCGACCGGCCGCCGTCCAGGGGAACGCCATGTCCTGGCTCCATCGCATCCGCCTCTCCCACAAGTTCCTCGTGCTCGGGGCGCTCGCCCTCGTGATGATGGCGCTGCCGACCTCGCTGTACCTGTTGCGCACGGCCGACGAGGTGCGTACGGCAGAGCGTCGGGTCGACGGGGCGGTCACCGCGGTCTCGCTGCAGAAGGTGATCCAGGCGGCGCAGGACCACCGCGACGTCACCGCCGGAGCGCTCGGCATGGCGAGCTCGCTTTCGGCGCTCTGGCAGGACGACAACGAAGCGCTGTCGTCGTTGCGTCCGGCCGCGCGCGCTCGCCTGGGCGAGGCGATCGGCGCATTCGAGGCGCAGCTCGCGCAGGTGCACCCTTCCGACGCCCTGGTCGCCGGCTGGCGTACGGGGCTCGAGCGCTGGAACGAGCTCGACCGCTCGCTCGAATCCGGCGAGCTGAAGTCGGCCGAGCGCAGCACCGACCTGCACAGCGAATGGATCGCGTCGCTGCTGCTGCTCAACGAGGAGCTGATCGAGGACTTCGGCCTCACCCGTGCGCCGGAGCGCGACAGCAATGCGCTCGTCGACGCATCGTTCCTGCATACGCCGCGCGCCGCCGAGATGCTCGGCCGGATGCGCGCGTTCGGCACCGCCGCCCTCGTCGAGAAGAACCTGTCGTACGGCGGGCGCGCCGCGCTCTCCGGGATGAAGGAGCGGCTGAACGAGCGACTGGCCGAGGTCGACCGCAGCCTGGCGATCGCGTACTCGGCCGATGCCACGCTGCAGGCGCGGCTGCAGGCGCCCACCGCGGCGATGAAGTCGCGCATCACCGGTTCGCTCGGAACGATCCAGGAGCGGCTCATCGCGGCACAGCAACTCGAGCTCGGCAGCAACGAGTACTACGACGAGCTCACGGCGACCATCGGCACCATGTATGCCTTCGAGGAGGCGGCGATGGGCGCCCTCACGACGCTGTTCGAGGCCCGCGTCGCCGAGCTGCGCAATACCGCGTTCGTCGTCATCGGCGCGCTGCTGGCGATCGCCGCGCTCTCCTTCGCGCTCATGGTGCTGTTCGTGCGCAGCCTGGCGGTGCCGGTCGCCGAAGCCGTCCGGATGGCGCAATCGATCGCCGACGGCGACCTCGGCGTCAGCATCCGCGTGCGCGGCAACAACGAGATCGGCCAGCTGGTCTCGGCGCTCGCCGAGATGAAGGACCGCATCGCCGAGGTGGTCAGCGACGTGCGCAGGCACTCCGAGAGCGTCGCCGCGGCGAGTGCGCAGATCGCGCAGGGCAACTCCGACCTCTCGTCGCGCACCGAGCAGCAGGCGAGCACGCTCGAGGAGACCGCCGCGTCGATGCAGCAGCTCAGCGCGACCGTCCAGCAGAACGCCGACAACGCGCACCGGGCCGACGAACTCGCACGCGGTGCGAGCGCGGTGGCCGTGTCGGGCGGGGAGGTCGTGGGCGAGGTCGTCGACACGATGAAGGAGATCAACGAGAGCTCGCGTCGCATCGCCGACATCATCAACGTGATCGACGGCATCGCGTTCCAGACGAACATCCTGGCGCTGAATGCGGCCGTCGAGGCGGCGCGTGCGGGCGAGCAGGGGCGCGGCTTCGCGGTCGTTGCCGGCGAGGTGCGGAACCTCGCGCAGCGCTCGGCCGAGGCGGCGCGCGAGATCAAGACGCTGATCGGCGCGAGCGTCGAGCGCGTGGAGCGCGGCACGAAGCTCGTCGACCGCGCCGGCACGACGATGAACGAAGTGGTCGCGTCGATCCGGCGCGTCACCGAGATCATGGGCGAGATCAGCACCGCCAGCACCGAGCAGAGCGCGGGCGTCGCGCAGGTCGGCAACGCGGTGACGCAGATGGACGAGACGACCCAGCACAACGCGGCGCTCGTCGAGGAAAGCGCGGCCGCTGCCGCGAGCCTCGAGACGCAGGCGCAGGAACTGGTTCGCGCGGTGGCGGTCTTCCGCCTCGCCGCAGACGCACGGCGCGCCGGCGCGGACGAGGCGCACGCTGCGCCGTCGGCGGCCGGCGCGGAGGTCGACCCGATCGAGATCGGCGTGGAGCGCCGCGGCCCGAACCGTGCAACCAACGTCTCCCGATTGCCTTCGCGCGATGCGGCGTCGCAGGCCGAAGGCGTGGCGGGCGATCACGGCTCGGACGCCCACGAGGCGGCCCGCGCCACCGGTAGCTGAACGAGGAACACGATGTCCAGAACCGACCTGAGATTCCTGATCGTCGACGACTTCTCGACGATGCGACGGATCGTGCGAAGCCTGCTCAAGGAGATGGGCTACAGCAATGCCGACGAAGCGGAGGATGGCGCAGCGGCGATCGCGAAGCTGCGTGCCCAGCCCTTCGATTTCGTCGTCTCCGACATCAACATGCCCAACATGAACGGGTTCGAGCTTCTGCAGGCGATCAAGTCGGACGACGAACTCAAGCACCTGCCGGTGCTGATGGTGACCGCCGAGGCGCGCAAGGAAGACATCGTCCAGGCGGCGCAGAGCGGGGCGGCGGGGTACATCGTCAAGCCCTTCACGAAGGCGACGCTCGAAGAGAAGGTCGACAAGATCATGCAGAGGCGCGCCGCCGCATGAGCGCCGCACCAGCGGAGACAGGAACGATGAACCACGTGGCGAGCGAGGACCCGCACGTCGAGCCGAAGATGGTCGCCGAGATCACTTCGCACGTGTTCCAGCAGCTCGGCCACCTGACGCGCGAGCTGCACGACTCGCTGCGCGAGCTGGGCCTGATGTCGCGCCTGCAGCAGGCGGCGAACGGACTGCCCGACGCGCGCAGCCGGCTCGACTACATCTCGCGCAAGACCGGCGAGGCGGCCGACAAGGTGCTGAACTGCGTCGACCAGGCCAAGCTCGAGCACGCGCGCATCGGCGAGTCGGCCCGCACGATGGCGCAGGCGATCGTCGCCGATCCGGTGCACGCGGTCGCGAGCGGCGCCGTGCTGGGCTTCGTGCACGAGGTCGAGGAGGCCAGCGTTCGCGTCGATCGGCATCTCACCGACATCATGATCGCGCAGGACTTCCACGATCTCACCGGCCAGGTGGTCTCGAAGGTTGTCGCGCTCGCCAGCGAACTCGAGGAGAGCCTCGTGCGGCTGCTCGTGCAGGTCGCGCCGCCGGCGCCGCCGCAGGAAGCCGCGGAGCCTGCGCTGTCCGGCCCGGTCGTCGATCGCAAGCGTGCCGCCGACGTCGTCTCCAATCAAGGCGAGGTCGACGATCTCCTGGCGAATCTCGGGTTCTAGAGACGCCGATCCGGTGTCCGGGCCGATGCGGGAACGAATCTCCGTCGACCGACTCGAGATCGGGATGTACGTCGAGTCGCTGTGCGGGAAATGGATCGATCATCCGTTCTGGCGCACGCGATTCGTCATTCGCGACGAGCGTAGTCTCGCGGCGCTGAAGGAAAGCGGCGTCGCCGAGTGCTGGATCGATACCGCGAAGGGTATCGCGCCGCAGCCGGAGGCCGGCGCCGCCGCCCGGCAGGCGCAGGCGCCGGTCGAAGCTCCCGCGCAGCCGGCGCAACCGGCGCCCGTCGAAGGGCGCCGGTCGCCGGAACGCGACGGCGCTGCCGCGGCGTCGGTCGTCAGCTACGACGAGGAGATCGAGCAGGCGGCGGTCGTCTGCGCGCAGGCGGCCCGCGTGACCCGGTCGCTCTTTCGCGAGGCGCGTCTCGGACGCGCGCTCGAGCTGGATCGCTGCGCTGCGGTGGCCGAACAGATCTCGGCGTCGGCGACGCGCCACCCGTCGGCACTCGTGTCGCTCGCGCGCGTGCGCACGCATCACAGCTACACCTTCATGCATTCGGTGGCCGTGTGCGCACTGATGACCTCGCTCGCGCGCCAGCTCGGCTTCGACGACGCGCGCACGCAGGAGGCGGCGCTCGCGGGACTGCTGCACGACATCGGCAAGGCCGGCATCGCGCGCGAGATCCTCGACAAGCCGGGAAGGCTCACCGACGAGGAGCTCGCGGTGATGCAGCGCCACCCCGAGATCGGCGAGCGGATGCTGCGTGCCAACGCCGCGCACAACGAGGTGGTGCTGCACGCGTGCCTGCACCACCACGAGCGCTGGGACGGCAACGGCTATCCGGCGCGCCTCGTCGGCGCGCACATCCCGTTCGCGGCGCGCATGAACGCCGTATGCGACGTCTACGACGCGATCACTTCGATGCGAGCGTACAAGGAGCCGTGGGATCCGGCCGAGTCGCTGGTGAAGATGGCGGCCTGGACGAAGGCGGGCCAGTTCGATCCGGACGTATTCCGCGCCTTCGCGAACACGGTGGGCATCTACCCGGTCGGGTCGCTGGTGCGAATGCAGTCCGAGCGGCTCGCGGTCGTCGTCGACCAGAACCGCGAGCTTCCGGCACAGCCCTGCGTCAAGGTGTTCTGGTCGATCCGCAAGTCGATGCCGGTGCCGGCCGAGCGCATCGATCTCGCCGCGCGGGGCGCCACCGATCGCATCGTCGGCCGCGAATCGAACGCGAAATGGGGCTTCGGGCACCTGTCCGAGCTGCTGATGGGCGAGGAGACGTACCGCCGGTTCGCGACGGGTTGACGAACGCGGCGCGACGCGGTGCTCCGGTCGCGATGGCGGCGCTCAGCCGGCCCAGGTGCCGAGCACGCGCTCGAACAGGATCTGGAAGGGCTGCTGCAGCAGCGGCATCGCGAGCGCGAGCAGCAGCAGGCCGGTGCCGATCGTCACCGGGAAGCCGATCGCGAAGATGTTCAGCTGCGGTGCGATGCGCGAGACGACGCCGAGGCCGAGGTTCACGAAGAGCAGCAGCGCCATGAACGGCAGCGCGATCATCACGCCGAGCTCGAAGATGCCGGAGCCCAGGCTCGCCGGCTGCATGCGCGCGATCCAGTCGCCGAACGCGGTCGCCGGGGGGATCACGTCGAAGCTGTGCACGACGGCTGCGACGAGCAGCACCGGTCCGTTGATTGCCACGAAGGCCCACAGTGACAGGGTGTTCAGCAGGCGGCTGACGCCGTTGACGTGGCCGCCGTAGGCGTCGAAGAAGCCGGCGAACGAAAGACCCATCTGCAGCCCGATCGCCTCGCCGGCGAGTTCGACCGCGGCGAGCACGACGCGGGCGACGAAGCCGATCGCGAAGCCGACCAGCGCTTCGCCGGCGACGACGAGCCAGCCGGCGGGCGCGCCGATGTCGAGTGCCGGGGATGCCGGCATCAGCGGCGCGACCAGGGCTGCGATCGCGAGCGATACCGCGATCCGCAGTCGCAGCGGGACCGAACGCTGCGACAGGATCGGCGCGGAGGTGAACAGCCCCAGTATGCGGAAGAAGGGCAGCAGCAGCGCGCCGAGCCAGCCGAGCAGCTGCGCCTCCGTGACTTCGATCACGGCATCGGCGACCCGAGGATCGCCGAGGGAATCCCGGTGAGCACGCGCTGCAGGTAGTCGACGAGCAGCGCGAGCATCCACGGTCCGGCGATCATCAGCGTGGCGGCGATGGCGACCAGCTTGGGCAGGAACGACAACGTCGCTTCGTTGATCTGCGTGAGCGCCTGCAGGATGCTGACGACGAGCCCCACCGTGAGCGCGGCGAGCAGCACCGGCGCGCCGGCGGCGAGCAGGATCTCGAGGCCCTGCCTGCCGAAGTCGAGGACCGATTCGGGCGTCATCGCATCCTCAACCGAAGCTCTGGACGAGCGAACCGATCAGCAGGTTCCAGCCGTCGGCGAGCACGAACAGGATCAGCTTGAAGGGCAGCGCGACCAGCACCGGCGAGAGCATCATCATCCCCATCGACATCAGCACGCTGGCGACGATCAGGTCGATCAGCAGGAACGGCACGAACACCATGAAGCCGATCTGGAAGGCCGTCTTCAGCTCGCTGATGACGAACGCGGGAATCAGGATGCGCATCGGCACCGATTCCTCGGCGGAGGCCGGCTCGTAGCGCGCGATCCGGGCGAAGAGTCCGACGTCGCTCTCGCGCGTCTGCCGCAGCATGAACTCGCGCAGCGGCACGCTTCCGCTCGCCACCGCCTCCTCGAGCGTCGCGCGCTGTTCCGAGTAGGGCCTGTACGCCTCGGCGTACAGGCGATCCAGCGTCGGGCCCATCACGAAGAAGGTGAGGAACAGCGCGATGCCGATCAGCACCTGGTTCGGCGGACTCGACTGCAGTCCGAGCGCCTGGCGCACCAGCGAGAGCACGATGATGATCCGCGTGAAGCTCGTCATCAGCAGCAGCATCGCCGGCAGGAACGACAGCGCCGCGAAGACCAGCAGCGTCTCCATCGGCACCGAATAGGTCGTGCCCGCGGGACCGCTCGAGGAGTTCAGCGTGAGCAGCCCCTGGGCGAACGAGGCGTCGGCGACCGCGACGAGCGGCAGGGCGAACGCGACGCGTGCGAGCAGGGCTTCAGCGGCGGAGCGTTGCATGCTGCGACAGTGAACGGAGCACTTCGCCGAACCCGGCAGCGCCGGCGGAGGTCGAGTCCGGATCGATGCCCGCGGGCGGCTCGTCGAGTTCGGCGAGCGTGGTGATCGTGTGACCGGTGATGCCGACGACGAGCCACTTGCGGTCGGCTCGAACCAGCGCGATGCGCTCCCGCGCCCCGACCGGCACCGCGGCGACGATGGCGAGCGCCGGGCTGCGGCCGGCGAGGGCGCCCGGGCCGCGGCGCATCAGCCAGGCGGCCAGCGGCAGCCCCACGACGATCAGCGCGAGCGCGACGAGCGACGGCCAGGTCGAGCTCATCGGTCGCTCTCAGGCCCGGTTGAGCCGACGCACGCGCTCGTTCGGCGTGACGATGTCGGTGAGCCGGATGCCGAACTTGTCGTTGACGACGACGACCTCGCCCTGCGCGATCAGGCATCCGTTGACGAGCACGTCCATCGGCTCGCCGGCGAGCGCGTCGAGTTCGATCACCGAACCCTGCGCCAGCTGCAGGATGTGCTTGATCGGGATCCTCGTGCGGCCCAGCTCCACGGTGAGCTGCACGGGAATGTCGAGAATCATGTCGATGTCGTTGTGCGCGTCCGGTGCCGCGCCCGACAGGCGCGGGAACAGGCGCGACGCGTCGCCCGCTTGCTCGACCTCGGTCGCCTGCACGCCCGCGGTGCGGGGAGCGCCCGCGGCGCCCTGCTCGGCGAGCGCGGCGGCCCAATCGTCGTCGACGGAGCTCGGTTCGCTGGAGTTATCGGTCGTCATGCGGGACTCCGGGGGACTCTTCGGTGTTTGCGGTGAGGAAGGACTGGACCTTGACCGCGTAGCGGCCGTTCGAGACGCCGTAGCGGCATTCGATGACCGCGACGCCGTCGACCTTGGCCTGGAGCGTCTCGTTCAGGTCGAGCTCGATGAAATCGCCGACCTTCAGGCGGATCAGGTCGGCGATGGTCGCCCGCGCATGGCCGAGCTCCGCGACGAGCTCGACCTCGGCCGACTGGATCTGCCGCGAGAGCTTCACGACCCAGCGGCGGTCGCTGGTGTGGGCGTCGCCCTGCAACGTGGAGTACAGCGTTTCGCGGATCGGCTCGAGGGTCGAGTACGGGATGCACAGGTGCACCGCGCCGCCGACGTTGCCGATCTCGAGATCGAAGCGCGCCGTCACGACGATCTCCGACGGCGTCGCGATGTTGGCGAACTGCGGCTGCATCTCCGAGCGGGTGTATTCGAGTTCGATCGGGTAGACGCCCGCCCATGCCTTGCGGTACTCGGCGCAGACCACCTCGAGCATCCGCTCGATGATGCGTTGCTCGGTCGCCGAGAAATCGCGTCCTTCGATGCGCGTCTGCATCCGACCGTCCCCGCCGAACAGCGAGTCGATGACCGCGAACACGAGTTGCGGCTCGCAGATCAGCAGCCCGCTGCCGCGCAGCGGTCGCACCTGCATGACGTTGATGTTGGTCGGCACGACGATGTCGCGCAGGAACGCCGAGTACTTCTGCACCTTCACCGGGCCGACGGAGATCTCCGGGTTGCGCCGCATGAAGTTGAACAGCCCCACCCGCAGGTTGCGTGCGAAGCGCTCGTGCACGAGCTCGAGCGTCGGCATGCGGCCGCGAACGATGCGCTCCTGCGTCGCCAGGTCGTAGGGGCGCACGCCGCCCGGCGCCGCCGGGGCATCGGAGTCGGGCGTGTCGCTCGCGCCCTCGAGCAGTGCGTCGACTTCGTCCTGCGAGAGGAACTGGCCGGCCATCATCCTTCGATTCCCGTTCGGCTGCGCGCCTGGTTCACTGCACGATGAAATGCGAGAAGTGCACCGCTGCGACCGGATTCGGGAGCGCGGCCGGCGCGTCGGGCGCATCCGCTGCGTCCGATGCCCGCGCCGGCGCCTGCCAGCCGAGTGCGGCACCGGTGCGCGCGGCGATCTCGGAGGCGAGCTGCTTCTTGCCTTCGAGCGTCAGCAGTTCGGCGGTCTTCTTCGAGGACAGCAGCAGCAGCACCGAGTTGCGGATCGACGGCATGCGTGCGCGTATGGCCTTGTCGGTCTTCTCGTCGGCGACCTCCAGCGTGATGGCGAGTTGCGCGAAACGCTCGCCGCCCTCGTCGGCGAGGTTGACGGTGAACTGGTCGAGCGCAACGAAGATCGGGTCCGCTTTCTTCTGGACTGCCGCCTGCGCCGTGCCGCCGGCGACGCCTCGTTCGCCGACGCCGAGGAACTGGGCCGCCGCGCCCGCCGCACCGGCGAGTACGACGAGGGCGCCGACGATCAGCGTCCATTTCTTGCCGCGGTTCTTTTTCCTTGCTGGCTGCGCGGATGCTTCCGACATCGTGACTCCTGGCCGATGAGCGGACCGGCGAAGGTCCTGGACTACGGAGACGATTCTCGGCCGCGCCGCGGCAATTCAAGGCGCGATAAGAGAAGCTGCGGCGGCGCTATTCGCGACGGTGTCGCGCGCCGATGCGGATCGCGCCGGCGTGCGCGCGACCCGGCGCCTCAGGCGTAGACGTCGAGCAGCGTGCGGCGGATCGCCGTGCTGCGCCGTGCGCCGGCCGCGAACGACCGGTCGTCGCCGGCGGCAGCGGCGCTGCCATCCGATGCAGCCTGCGACGGGCTCGCCTGCGGGTCCGGCGACCCGCGGTCCGCCTGCCCGTCGGAGACGCTCGTCTCGCCGAGCGTCAGGCCGCGCTCGGCGAGCATGTCCTTCAGGATCGGCAACGACTGCTCGATCGCCTGGCGGGTTTCGGGATGGACTGCGGAGAACGCGATGCGCGCCGATTCGCCGTTCAGCGACAGTTCGACGCGTACCGGACCCAGCTCGCGCGGCTGCAGCCGGATCTCGGCGCGTTCGATGCCCGCGGTGCCGAGCAGCGCGACTTCGGCGGCGAAGCGGCTCGCGAAGAGCGCGTCGCCGACCGGCGCAGCCACGTCGCTGCGGTGCAGGCCCGCCGGAGCGGGAGTGGGCGCGCTTCCCGCGCCGTCGGCCGGCTGTGGAGAAGTCGTCGCCGCGGCGCCGCGCAACTGCGCCAGCTGCGCGGCGAAGTCGGCGGTCGAACGTGGCTGCGGCGCTTCGGCGCCTGGTGCACGCGGCTGCGCATCGCCGGCGACGTTCTCCGCGGCTTCGCCGGCGGCGGACTGCAGCGGGTCCCCGGGCGACGCATCGGCCGCGGCGTCCGGGGCCGCGGCTGCCGCGCGCGAGGCCGCAGCTTCCATGCGAGCGTCGCCTTGCGTCGCCGGGGCCTCGGGCGCCGGGCCGCGGTGCGCGTCGAGCGCGCTCGCCGCTGTGCCGTTCCCGGTCGTCGCCATCGATGCCGCGATCGTGGCCGCTTCGTCCGCAGTGGCGGCCGTCGTCGGTTCCTCGACCGTCGGCGCCGCCGCCTGCAGCTCCGGCGGGGCCGCTGCCGGCGATGCGGCCGGCTCGTCGCCGACGCTCGCCGTTTCCTTTCCTGCGGCGGTCGTCTCGTCGTTCGCGGAACGTTCCTCCGCTTCGCGCGTCTCGTCCGCCGGCTTCGACTGCGTGCGACGCATCGCCTGCGTCATCGATTCCGCGAAGGGTCGTGACGCGGGGTCGTCGCCGGCGTCGCGCGCGCGTGCCCCGTCCCGGCCGGGCGCAGGCGTGGCGCGCGACGCGTTCGTCGTCCGCGAATCCTTCGCCGCTTCGAGCGGCGGGCGGGGGCCGGCGCTGCGCACCGGCATCGTCGCTTCGGTCGTCATCGATCGTCCCGGTCGCGGCGCCTGCGGGCGAGTTGCGCGGCGCGTTCGTCGGTGTCGCGCTGCTCGGCGCGTTCGCGCAGGCGCGTGCTGGCGGCGTCGCGGCGCGCCTGCAGCGTCTCGAAGGCGAGCAGGCGGCGTTGGCGATCGACGAGCTCGTCGCGTCGTCGATCGACTGCTTCGTGCAGCGAGTCGCACACCCGCGTCTGTTCGCCGATCGCGCCGTCGAGCTTCTGCACGAACCGATCGCGCAGGCGCAGCACGGAAGGATCGACGTGCGAACGGGCTGCCGCGTTGCGCAGGTGCTCGCTGCGGTACTGCGCCAGCGTGTCCAGCGTGCGCTGCGCGCCGTCGGCGTCGCGATGCGCGCCGGCGACGCGCAGGGCGGCGTCGTCGCGTCCCCGGCGCGTCTGTTCGATGAGTTGCTGCAGCGCCCGTCTCTTCATCCGTTCCTGCCCGTCGTGTTCGATTCGTTGCGTGTCGCGCCGGGCTCGAGCAGCGCGGCCAGCGCCTGCTGCGCGGAGTCGAGGTCGCATCGTTCGGCGAGGTCCTGCTGCAGGAAGCGCAGCATCGCCGGATGGAGCGCGATGGCGCGGTCGGTCTCCGGGTCGGTGCCCGGCACGTAGGCACCGACCGAGATCAGGTCGCGGCTGCGCTGGTACTGCGACCACAAGGCCTTGAAGCGGCGAGCGCGCGCCTGCGCCTGCGCCGTGCTGACGTTGTTCATCACGCGCGAGATCGACTGCTCGATGTCGATCGCCGGATAGTGGCCGGCGTCGGCGAGCGTGCGGCTCAACACGAAGTGTCCGTCGAGATGCGAGCGCGCGGAATCGGCGATCGGATCCTGCTGGTCGTCGCCTTCGGCGAGCACCGTGTAGAACGCCGTGATCGAGCCGACGCCGTTCAGCCCGTTGCCGGTGCGCTCGATCAGCAGCGGCAGCCGTGCGAACACCGACGGAGGATAGCCCTTGGTCGCGGGCGGTTCGCCGACGGCGAGCGCGACCTCGCGCGCCGCCATCGCGTAGCGCGTCAGCGAATCCATCAGCAGCAGGACGTGCAGCCCGCGGTCGCGGAAATGCTCGGCGACCGCCGTCGCGTAGACCGCGCCCTGCATGCGCGTGAGCGGAGGCGAGTCGCCGGGCGCGGCGACGACGACCGAACGGCGGCGTCCCTCGTCGCCGAGGATGTCGTCGATGAACTCCTTGACCTCGCGGCCGCGCTCGCCGATCAGACCGACGACGATGACGTCGGCCGACGTGTAGCGCGCCATCATGCCGAGCAGCACGCTCTTTCCGAGTCCGGCGCCGGCGAACAGGCCCAGGCGCTGGCCGCGCCCGACGGTGAGCATCGCGTTGATCGCGCGCACGCCGGTGTCGAGCGGCTGGCGCACCGGCTCGCGCTCCATCGCGTTGATCGGGCGTGCGTTGATCGGCTGCATCTCGACGTCGTGCAGCGGTCCGTGGCGGTCGAGCGGTACGCCGCTCGCGTCGACGACGCGCCCGAGCAGGCCGTCGCCGATCGGCAACTGCCGCATGCGGTCGGTCGCCCGCCGGCGGGGATGCGAAGGCTTGCCGAGGCGAGCCGCGCGTACCGGCGAACGCGCCGGGATCACGCGAGCGCCCGGCGACAGGCCGAGCGTCTCGCCGGTCGGCATCAGGAACAGCCGGTCCTCCGAGAAGCCGACCACTTCGGCCTCGACCGACAATCGATCGTGTCCCTCGTCCTGCGAGACGACGCACAGGCTTCCCACCGGCAGGCGCAGGCCCGAGGCCTCGAGCACCAGGCCGGCGGCGCGCACGAGGCGGCCGTGCGCCGCGATCGGCGCCCCCGCAGCGAGCAGTGCGCGCTGGTTGGCGAACAGTGCCGTCCAGTCGGGGGCCAGCGTCATGGCCGATCGTTTCCGTCGTGCCCGAGCGCGGCGATCGTCCTGCGCCAGCGCGTCTCGATCGTCGCGTCGACCTCGGCGCGCGGCGTCTCGATCCGGCATCCGCCGGCGCTGATCGACGCATCGGCGACGATCTCGCAGTTCGACTGCGCGAGCCGCGTGCCGAGCTCGTCGCGCACGAGTGCCTCGTCGAGCGGATTCAGGTGCAGGTGCAGCCGCACCGATTCGTCGAAGATGCAGGCGAGCGCTTCCTGGACGACCGGCACGATCGTCTCGGGCCGCACGGCCAGCGTCGCACGCAGCGCATGCCGCGCGACCTCCAGCGACAGTGCGACGACTTCGTCGGCGGCGTTGCGCTCGATCGCCTCGAGTCGCCGTCGGAAATCCTCGGCCAGCGCCTCGATGCGCTCGGCGAGGCGGGCACCGCCCTGGCGTTCGAGCTCGGCGTGCTCGGCGCGCGCATGCGCGGCGCCGGCTTCGAAGCCGCGGCGGAAGCCTTCGGCGAGACCGACCTTGTGGCCGGTGGCGTAGTCGGGTGCTTCGGTCGGTTGCGCGGCCGGCGCCGCGACGGGTTCGTCGCGAATCGGTTCGTCGCGCGCCGGCGAGAGCGAATGCATCGAGAACGGCGTGTACCGGTCGAGCCGTTCCGACGCGATGATGCGGCTCGTGCCGCGCGCCGAAGCCGCTGCCACTGCCGCCGGTCCGCGCGCCGCCAGATGGTCGAGCAGCGCGTCAAACGAAGGCATCGTCGCCTCCGCCGAGCGCGATCTGCCCTTCCTCCGCGAGGCGACGCACCGTCTTCAGGATCTCCTTCTGCTCGGCCTCGACTTCGGACAGGCGTACCGGTCCCTTCGATTCGAGGTCGTCGCGCAGCGTATCGGCGGCGCGCTGGCTCATGTTGCGGAACACCCGCTCGCGCACCTCGGCGTCGGCGCCCTTGAGCGCGACGATCAGCGATTCGTTCGGGATCTCGCGCAGCAGCAGCTGGATCGCGCGGTCTTCGAGCCGGTTCAGGTCCTCGAAGGTGAACATCTGGTCGGCGATGCTCTGTGCGAGGTCCGCATCCTGCTCGCGGATCGCATCGAGCACGATCGCCTCGTTCGAGCTGCCGAAGAAGTTCAGGATCTCGGCTGCGGCCTTCGTGCCGCCGAGCTTCTTGCGCTTGAGCTTCTCGCCGCCGGCGAGCACCTTGGTGAGCACGTCGTTCAGCTCGCGCAGGGCGTTCGGCTGGATTCCGTCGAGCGTCGCGATGCGCAGCATCACGTCGTTGCGCAGCCGCTCGGTGAGGTGCATCAGCACCGTGGACGCCTGGTCGCGCTCGAGATGGACGAGGATCGACGCGAGGATCTGCGGATGCTCGTTGCGGATCAGCTCCGCCACCGATTGCGGATCCATCCACTTCAGGCTCTCGATGCCCGAGACGTCGCCGCCCTGCAGGATGCGTTCGATCAGCAGCCCGGCCTTGTCTTCGCCGAGCGCACGTCGCAGCACCGAACGGATGTACTCGTCGTTGTCCTCGACGAGCGTGCTCAGGTCGCCGGCGTCGGCGTGGAAACGGTCGAGCACCGACTGCAGCCGGTCCCGGCTCGTCGTGCGCGTGCGCGACATCGTCTCGCCGAGCTTCTGCACCTCCTTCGGACCCAGGTGCCGGAAGACCTCGGCGGCCGCGTCTTCCCCGAGCGCCAGCAGCAGGATCGCGCTGTCGACGAGTCCCTGTTCGTTCATCACGCTCGCTTCCCCGGGAGGCACGTCATTCGGCGGCGATCCAGTTGCGCACGACGTTGGCGACGGTCGCCGGGTTCTCGCGTGCGGTCTTCAGGATGTCCTCGTGGCGCGCCCCTTCGTGCGCCAGCGCCTTGGGTGTCGAAGCGGGCTCGGGCAACTGCAGCGGATCGTCGACCTGCTCGGCGATACCCGCGGCGCGGGACGGGCGCGTCGCCGCCCTCAGCGCCGGGCGGATCAGCGCGAAGATCACGATCAGCGCGAGCACGACCAGGCCGAGCTGCTTGCCCACGTCGCGGGCGAGCGCGACGTTCTCCGGCTGGCGCCACAGCGGCACCTCGACTTCCTTCGGCGCCTCGATGTCGGTGAAGGGCGCGTTCACGACGTTGATCGAGTCGCCGCGCTCGCCGTTGAAGCCGATCGCCTCGCGCACCAGCGATTGCACGTTGCCCAGTTCCTCGGCGGTGAGCGGCGTGAGCACGACCTTGCCGTTCTCGTCGATCGAGCGCCTGTGGTCGACGACGACCGCCGCGCTGAGCCGCTTGATCGTCCCCGTGGCGTTGCGCGTGACGCGGACGGTCTTGTCGACCTCGTAGTTCGTCACCGATTCGCGGCGCGTGCTCGCCGCGCCCCTGTCGCCGGCCTGGGGGTTCGCGGCGCGCGTGTCCTGCGCCGGTCCGTTCACCGGCGCGGTCGTCGCCTGCGGCGGCTGGTTCGACAGTGCGCCGGGCACGCCTTGCACGAGCGTCGAGGCACCGGTGGGCGCTTCGATCTTCTGCTGGCTGCGCACGGCGGCCGGTTCCTCGCCCTGGTTCGGCCGGTACTGCTCGGCGGTCGATTCGCTCTGCGTGAAGTCGATGTCGGCGGTGATCTGGGCGCGTACGTTGCCGGCGCCGACGATCGGCTCGACGATGTCGAGCACGCGCCGGTTCAGCGTCGCCTCGATGTTGCGCACGTAGTTCAGCTGCTTCGCGTCGAGGCCGTTCGCGGCGGCGTCGCCCTCCGACGACAGCAGCGAGCCGGTCTGGTCGATGACGCTCACCTGCTTCGGCGAGAGGTTCGGCACCGAGGCAGCGATCAGGTGGACTATGCCGGCAACCTGCGCGCGGTCGATCTGTCGCCCCGGGTGCAGCGACAGCAGCACCGAGGCGGAGGGCTTCTGCTGTTCGCGCAGGAAGCCGTTCTGCGTGGGCAGCGCCAGGTGCACGCGTGCGTTCTGCACGGCGGCGATCGACTGGATCGAGCGCGAGAGCTCGCCTTCCAGCCCGCGCTGGAAGTTGAGCCGCTCCTGGAACTGCGTGACGCCGAACTTCTGGTTCTCGAGCAGCTCGAAGCCGACGGTGCCGCCGCGCGGCAGGCCCTGCGACGCGAGCTTCAGTCGCACGTCGTGCACGCGGTCTTCGGGAACGAGGATCGCGGCACCGCCGGGCGCGAAGCGGTACGGCACGTTCAGCTGCGTGAGCGCGGCGATGATCGCCCCACCGTCCTTGTCGGAGGTGTTGGCGAACAGTACGCGGTACTCGGGCGTGCGCGACCAGAGGATGGAGACGGCGATGATCGCGATCAGCGCGGCGACGCCGCCGGCGGCCATCCACTTGCGCCGGGTCGGAACCGCGGCGAACGCGGCAAAGGGCGTCGCGGGGGTCGGAAGGGTTCGAACGGCAGCATCCATGCGGCGCAGTATCGGACGGAGGCGGGCGGACTCAAGCGGCAAATAGCGGGTGCCGATGCCGCTATTTCGGTCTCCGGCAGGAGCCGAACGGGCTCAAGATCCGGGTGTCGCTGCCGAGCCGAGAGTCGACGATGGACGTACGTTTTCCCGCTTTCCAGCAATTCCCGACGACCGGTGCGTCGGGCTCCGCCGGTGCCCTTGCGCAGCCGGGCGGGGCACCCGGAGCCGACGCGGCGGCCTCGTTCTCGGGCGCGCTGAAGGATGCGCTTCAGGGCGTGAGCCGGCTACAGGAAGACAGCGTATCGCTGCAGCGCCAGTTCCTGATGGGCGCCGACGGCGCGAGCCTCGAGCAGACGATGATGGCGATGCAGAAGTCGCAGGTGGCGTTCCAGGCGGCGCTCACGGTGCGCAACCGGCTGGTGGCGGCGTACACGGACATCATGAACATGCCGGTGTAGGGCCCGGCAGCGTCCCGGTCCGGCCGCGGCGACGGCTGCCCCGGAGAGGATGCCGCGTCCTGCAGCGAAGATGGGCCGTGAATTTCTTCCTGCGTCCGCTCAGCCGGAGGAACGCGGTTCCTCGCGCCGCAGGCGCTTCTCGATGTCGATCACGTACATCTGCACGCGGCGCAGCACGTCGCTCGGCATCGCGTGGAAGGCGAAGGCCACGCGACGCGCGCCTTCGAGCGCGGGATCCTCGTAGACGCCGCGTGCGATGAGCTCGCACGGGATGACGAGCGAGGTCGCGGTCTCGATCCGGCTCTGGCGCCAGATGCGTCCCGGTGCGGGCGGTGTTTCGTCCGCCGCCATCCGGATCGACAGCCCGCCGGCGCTGAGATCGATCAGGCGGTGCCGTACCTCGCGGCCGATGGCGACGCGCTGCACGCAGTGGACGTCGTCCTCCGCCGGCGGGCGCACGCGAAAGGACTCCCGGCGCTGCAGCCGGTAGATCTCGCTCGGCACCGGTGCCTGCAGCGTCGTCACCGTGGCGACCGGCCCTTCCGCCGAGTTCGGCATCGTCGATTCCTCGGCCAGCGACATTGCGTCGAGACGGAACTGCGTCTTCACGTTCTCGGGAAACGCGACGCCGATGGCGAAGCGGGCGTCGCGCAGCGCCGCACGGCTCTGCGGCTGCCCCGATGCGTCCAGTTCCACGCCGTCGGGCGCGACGTGGACGATGCGCGTGACGAGCGCGTCGTCGACCCGGCCCTCCGGGTACAGCGTGACGAGCGAACGCCGCGCCATCAGCTCGCGCAGCACCGCCCGTACCGCGAATTCGCCTTCGATGCGGTATTCGGGGCTCAGCGAACCGGCGAGGTCCGGGCCGATGGAGGAGGCGGCGTTCGGCATTTCGGGGGACGAGCGCCGGATGATTTCCCCTGGGCCGCGTGCTGTCAAGCGACGCGGGGGGAGTTCCCTTCGTTCGGGCGGGCGTCGAACATCGCGTCGAGCCAGGCGCTGGCCGGATCGGACATGCGCCGCAATTCGCCGTCGAGCACGATCAGCCGCCGCAGGATGCGCAGCCGTTCGCGCCGCTGCTCGTCGTCCAGTCCGTCGCAGCCCCCCGCGCGGGCGACGCCGTCGGCGAGCGAGCGGATCGTCGTGCCCAGGGTGCCGACCCGGTCCCAGTTCCCGGCGCGGCCCGCTTCGAGCATCTCGGCGGCGACCCCTTCGATCTCGCGGTAGCGGTCGATCAGCGACATTCCGGGGGATCGGTGCCGCGCAGGGCGGGAACGTCGGGGCATCCGCCGGCTCGCCGCGATCATGCCGGTGCGAGCGCCTTGCCGTTCGCCGGCGCGCGCACCTGGGCGCCGATGCTTCTCCATGCGCCGCGCAACTGGTCGAGCATGCCGCTCACTTCGTCGTACTTCGCGTCGTCGTTCGAGAGATTGGCTTCGAGCAGGCGGTGCGTCATGTAGGCGTAGAGCGTCCTCAGGTTCGTCGTCAGGTCGCCGCCGCGCGGGTCGAGCGAGGCCTTCAGGCCTTCGTCCAGGATGCGCAGCGCGCGTCCCGTGGCTTCCCCCTTGGCAGCGATGCGCCCTTCGCGCAGGGCCTGGCGCGCCTGCAGGATCGCGGCTGCCGCACCGTCGAAGAGCATCTCGATGAGTCTGTGCGGATCGGCCTGTGCCACGGATGTCTCCAGCTCGAGGTTGCGGTAGGAGGAAGCGAAGGCGGAGGCGGCGAAACTGCGCGGCGGGGAGAACATGCGACGGCGTCCTTGCGATGACCGATGTACCGGTTATCGGCCGCTCGTCGCTCGTCTTGACGCGTCGATGGTCCCCGACTGCTGCGCGTCGACTGCGCCCGGCTCAGTTCCGGGAGTTGTTCAGGTTGTTCAACAGCCCGTCGACGCCGGCGAACGAGCCGGCGATTCGCGACAGGTTCGCGTCGAGCGCCGTGTACTGGCGCATCAGGCGTTTCTGGATGTCCGACAGGCGCGCCTCGAGGCGTTCCTGCTGCTGCTCGGCGCTGCGCTGGCGGGCCTTCAGCGAGTCGGTCACCGCCGGCAGCGCGCCTTCGGGGTCGAGCAGGTTGCGGATCCGCGCGACGAGACGGTGCGCGAAGCCTTCCTGCTCGGGCGTGTCCGAGACGGCGGCGAAGAACGCACGCAGCCGTTCGGGAGAGGCGAGCGCCTTGTTCATCTTCGCCTCGGAGACGGCGAGCGAGCCGTCGCGCTGCAACTCCAGGCCGATCGCGTTCAGGCTGTCGAGCGGGCCGTCGCCGATCGTCGTGCGCAGCAACTCCCGCATCTGCTGCTGCACGCGTACGGCGCTCTGGTTGCCCTGAAGGGGGCCCGCCGACTTGGTTGCCGCATCGTAGCGGGTCTGGTCGGTGATCAGCCGGTTGAGATCGTTGTAGGCCTTGGCGAACGCGTCGATCGACTCCCGCAGCGCTTTCGCGTCGCTGGCGACGCCGATCTCGACCGGCGCGGCGGTCTCGCGCTTGAGCTCGAGCGTGACGTCCTGGATCACGCCTTCGAGTCGATTGCCCGCGGCGGCGACGGTCAGGCCGTTGACCTTCACCGACGCGTCGCTCGCCGTCTGCGTGCGTTGCATGCCGCTGCCCGACACCGGGTCGTGCGCGAGCGCCGACAGGCCGGTGGCGCCGGGGTCGTCGACCGCGATCGAGAAGGCCTGCGCGGCTCCGGTCTCGGCGCTGCGCAGCATCAGGCGCTGGCCGGTGCCGTCCGCCACGAGCGTCGCGCTGACGCCTGCGTCGGCGGCATTGATGGCATCGCGCACCTGTGCCAGCGTCGATCCGCTCGCGATCGCGATCGACACTTCGGGTCGTTCGGCATTCGCGGCGAAGCTCGTGCCGTCGGCGGCGAGCGTGCCGAACTGGACGCGCAGCGTGCCGCCGCCGACGACGGCGTCTGCCGATGCGTACGCTCCGCTGGCCAGCGTCTGGTGACCGGCGAGGGCGAGCACTTCGATCGAGTAGGACCCTGCGATCGCGCCGCTGCCGGCCGTCGCCTTCACGACGGCCTCGTCGCCGCTCGTCGCGCTGGCGGCTTTCCACGTGTCGTTGCGTCCGAGCTTGCGGGCGGCATCCTGCAGCGTCGAAAGCGCGGACTGTATTCGACCCCACGCCGAGAGCTGCGTCTGGATGCCCGAGAGCGTGCGCTCGATCGACTGCATCGGACGTCGCTCGATCTGCATCAGCTGCGAGACGATTCCGGTGACGTCCAGGTTGGACGTACCGCTGATGGTGGCCATGCTGACTCCTGTCTCGGGACGCGGCGGACGGCTCCGTACGGAGCGGAACCGCTGCCGGGTCGATGCCGGCGACTGTACCGGCGTCAAGCGGCGGCGAACGACCGATCAACGGCAAACGGCCGGCGCTTATCGGCGCCGGCCGTTTCCGTTCAGCCGGGGTCGCGGGGCGACGGGCTGCTTGTCATCGGCCCTTCGTCCCGCGCGCCGCTCAGCGCAGCAGCGACAGAACGTTCTGCGGCACCGCGTTGGCCTGCGAGAGCATCGCCATGCCGGCCTGCTGCAGCACCTGGGCACGCGAGAGGTTCGCCGTTTCGGCGGCGAAGTCGGTGTCCATGATGCGCCCGCGGGCGGCCGCCTGGTTCTCGACGTTCACCTGCAGCGTCGCGATCGCCGACTCGAAGCGGTTCTGCACGGCACCGTAGGTGGCGCGCTGCGAGTTGACGAAGTCGAGCGTCTTGTCGATGTCGGCGATCGCGTTGCGGGCGGCCGCCGCTCCGACCGATCCGCTTCCGGCGATCGAGGACGCGGTCGTCACGGTCGCGAGCGCGATCTTCGCGGTTCCCAGGGCGGCACCCGTCGTGCCGGCGCTACCGCCGGTGAGGTTCGCATTGGTGACGTCGATCTGGTCCAGCGTCGACGTTCCGGCGCCGACCTGGAAGGTGAGCGATCCGCTTCCGGTGAACAGCGCGGTTCCGTTGAACTTCGTGCCTTCCAGCACGCGGGTGACTTCCTTCTGGAGTTCGCCGAATTCCTTCTGGAGGCTCGCGCGGTCGTCGGCGCTGTTGGTCGCGTTGGCCGACTGCACCGCCAGTTCGCGCATGCGCTGGAGCATGTCTCCGACCTTGCCGAGCGCGCCTTCCGCGGTCTGCGCCAGCGAGATGCCGTCGTTGGCGTTGCGGATCGCGACGTTCATCCCGCGCACCTGCGCGTTCATCCGCTCGGCGATCGCCAGGCCCGCCGCGTCGTCTTTCGCGCTGTTGACGCGCAGACCGGACGACAGTCGCTGGATGGAAGTGGCCAACGCGTTCTGCGTTGTGCTCAGGTTTCGCTGAGCGTTGAGCGAGATGACGTTCGTGTTGATTTGAGCCATTTTGCCGAGCTCCTGCCGTGATCGTGAAGTTTTGTTCGGCGGGGTTACGGCCTCGCCGGGCTGCGGGGAGTGTCCCCGGTCCCTGCGTTATCGGCCGCATGGACAGTGACTTTAGAAGCCGCGCCGCACAGCGAGAAGCGGCTGCAAATCGCGCCTGTTCCCGCAATCGCGCGCGGCGCGCAGGCGGATGATCGGCGAACCGGAACTAGAGGCAGCTCTGGAGGAAAGCCAGTGTTCGTGACGGAAGGGGACCGGCAACGGTTGTCCATCATCGATCAGCTCCTGCGTGAACAACGTCACGAGGAGCTCGAGCGCGTCGTCGGCGAGTTGTTCGATCACGGGTTCCTGACGACGGCGTCCGTCGATGCGGCGCGCGCCCTGGACCTGACGCCGACGGTGATCCTCCTGGCCACGCTGGTCGTGGAGAACCTGCCCGCTGCCGGCGACTGCGCCACCTGGCTGGAAGTCTATCGATCGCTTGGCAGACAAGCCGAGACCGAAGGTTTGCAGGCCCTTCCGCAAAGGCTGCCGGTGAAGTGGGTCGCCCGCAACCTGATCGCCGGCGGCGATCCGGACCTCAAGTCGTTGCGTCGATGCAAGGGAGCGCCGGCCGCATGGGCGGCCGCGTTCGAACTCGCGGTCGACCGGCGCCGCTTCGATCTGGTGGAACAGCTGACCGCGTGCCGGCTCGCGCAGAAGGCGCCTGTCGACGAGTGGCTGCTCGTGATTCGCAGCCTGGTCGAACGCCGGGCCCTGCTCGAGTCGTGTCGCGACATCGCGCCTCTGGGGCGAAGCCTCGTGCGCATCCGCAAGTGCCTGCCGGTCGTTCCCGCCACCACGGCCACCCGCAGTGCGCTCGCCGTGCACGCCGCGCAGTATTTCCTGCAGTCGGGGGAGCATGACCACGCCATCGGGTCGGCCAGGCTCGCAACGGCACCCGGCCACGAGTGGGCCAGGATGGTCGTGCTCGCGGAAGCGCACTGCCACGCCGGTGACCTGCCGGGCAGCATCGAGTGGCTGGACCAGGCGCTCGGCGTAGCGGGGCTGGCGCACCTCCAGGAAGAGTTCCGGCAGGCGCGCGAAGTCGCCGAACTGCGCAAGCAGTTCCAGCCGGCCTTCGATCCGGTCGTTGCGGCCAGGGCGCTGGTCGCGCTGCAGGAGACGCTGGCCGCGAGCGGGCACAAGGCCTTCCTGGTGTCCGGGACGCTGCTGGGTTATGCGCGAGAAGGGCAGCTTCTCGGCCACGACAAGGACATAGACGTCGGGGTCATCGACTGGGAGAGCCAGTTCGACCTCGTTCGGGCATTGCTCGAGAGCCGGCAGTTCGCGGTGGATACCCGAACCCTGCGCGGCGAGCAGACCTATCACATCCCGACGAAGCATCTCGCCACCAACACCGACATCGACGTCTTCATCTATCACCCGCAAAACGGCAAGCTCGTCACCGGCGTGCAAAGCCGCTTCGGCTACGTGCAGAACTTCGCGTTCAGCCCTTTCGGGCTGAAGCAGGTCGATTTCCTCGGCGTCGAGGTCGACGTTCCGGACGACGTCGACCGCAACCTCACCGAGAACTTCGGCAACTGGCGCGTCCCGGACCCCGACTACATCTCGCACCTGGAGTCGCCGTCGACCACCGACGTGGGGGGCGTGGTGTACCAGATCGTCGGCCGCCTGACCTGCCTGAATGCCGTTCGCCATGCGAAGCCCGACCGGATCCGTCGCACGCTGCACCTGCTGGAGCGCCATCGACATCGACCCTGCGGCATGAGTCCGGCGTTGATCGAGTCGCTGTACGGCCTGAGCGAAACGCTCGACGAGGAGGCACCGGCATCCGCGTCCGTGCAGAAGGAAGCGATGCCGTGCTGAACCAGACCGCATTCGTCCTGCTGGCCGGCGGCAGCGGGAGCAGGCTCGGCGCACACGTGCCCAAGCAGTTCGTCCGCGTGGCCGGAAAGACGGTGCTCGAGCACAGTCATGCGTGCCTGTCGAGCTTCGCGCCGCAGTCGCGGATCGTGATCGTGGTGCCCGCCGATTCGCTGGCCTTCGTCTCGGAACTGTTTCGCGGCAGCGCGGCCGAGATCATCGTCGGCGGCGCTTCGCGACAGGAGTCGGCGTGGGCGGCGCTGCGCCACCTGAAGGAGCACGCGCCGGACTACGTCGTACTGCACGACGCCGCGCGTCCGTTCCTCGATCACCAGATCCTGCACGACGTGATCGACGCGCTGCGCGGATGCGATGCGGTCGATGTCGCGATCAAGACGGCCGACACGATCATCGTCGAGCGCGACGGCTTCGTCCAGAGCATTCCCAGGCGCGATCGCCTGTATCGCGGCCAGACGCCGCAGGCGTTCCGCTATGCCACGCTGCTGCGCTGCTACGAGGAACTGGGTGTCGAGCGCCTCGCCGAGTTCACCGACGACTGCGGCATCTACCTGGCGTGCAATCCGCTGGGTCCTGTGCGCCTCGTGCAGGGCAGTGCCGAGAACATCAAGATCACCGACGCGGCCGATCTGATCCTGGCCGACGAGCTGTTCCGCATCCGCCAGCAGCGGCTCACGCCGCACCTGAACGGACTGGACCTGAAGGGTCGCCACACCCTGGTCTTCGGCGGCAGCATGGGGATCGGCAAGGCCGTCGTGCGGGTGCTCGAAGACGCCGGCTGCACGGTCAGGAGCCTGTCGCGCAGCAGCGGCTGCGATGTGGCCGATCATGCGCAGGTGTCCGACGCCGTGTCCGATGCACGACGCGCGTGGGGCCGCATCGACCATGTCGTCAATGCCGTCGGCCTGCTCAAGAAGGGGCCGCTCGCCGACCAGCCACCGGAGGACGTCGCGCGGCAGGTCTCGGTCAACCTCCTGGGCGCACTCAACATCGTTCAGTGCAGCCATGCGGCGCTCAAGGCGTCGCGCGGCATGCTGCTGAACTTCTCGTCGTCGTCGTTCACGCGCGGCCGCGCCGATTACGCGGCCTACTCGGCGTGCAAGGCGGGCGTGGTCAACCTGACCCAGGCGCTGGCGGAGGAATGGGTCTCCGACGGCATTCGCGTGAACTGCGTCGTTCCCGGGCGCACCGATACCGAGATGCGCCGCAGCAACTTCTCCGGCGAGAACACCCGGACCCTGCTCAGTCCGTACGAGGTGGCGCTGGTCGCGGCCAAGCTGATGAGCACAAACGATACAGGAGTCATCGCTCGTGTCTGATATGTCATCGCCGTCCGCGGCCGAAGTGTCCGCATCGTCGTCGCTTCCCGAGCCTTGTCCGGTGTGCGGCACGCCGAGCGAGAAGGTCGAGTTCGTCTGCGAGGTGCAGCCGTACGTCGGCAAGCACCAGCGCGGCATGCGCTGCCTCGGTTGCGGACTGCTGCGCTTCCCGGAGAACGTCGGCCACTTCGAGGTCCGCCCCGGCGCGGGCGCCGAGCGCGATCTGCGATCCTTTCGCAATGCGAACGACGAACGGCCCGGGCGCGAGTTCCACATGGCGCAGATGGGCGTCGAGATGCTCGGTCGACCCGATGCTCGCGTGGTCTTCTTCGGCGCAGGCCTCAATACCGACTGGCAGTGGCTGCAGCGCGCGCATCCGGAGATCCAGGTCACGCTCGTCGACCTCGAGAACCTGCAGGGCGTATCCCACTTCGAGGAGATCTCGCAGGCCACCCCCGCGGACATCGTCGTTGCGTCGGAAGTGATCGAGCATTTCTCCGACCCGGTCGAGCATTTCCAGTCGCTGTTCCGGCTGCTCGAGGACGACGGAATCCTGATCTGCAGCTCCAACGTCTACGACGGCACGGACATCCGTCGCCACATGTACCCCTTCGTCCCCGGCCACGTTGCCTACTGGACACCGCTGTCGCTGATCCAGATGGCTGCCAACGCGCGCTGCTTCGTCGACTTCCGCACGCCCGAGATCGGACTGACCCGCGGGGGGCCGCGCAAGAAATACATCCTCTTCTATCGCAAGGCGGAAACCGCCTTCCGCGTGAGCCTGTACTTCGGCACGCGCATGTTCGCGCCGTCGGAGCCGCTGTAGGGCCTGCATCGGCCGGATCGGACGATCGAGGCGGTGCCCCGGCGCCGCCGACGTCGTCGGGCGATCGACTCGCGTTGCCAGAACCCTGGCCCATGCGACCATCGCCTGGGTCGCCTCGATGCCGGTCGGGCTGCACGCGTTGTAGGACGATTTCCTACGCGTCGCGGACTTCTTCCGTCCCCCGCTGCCTCCCTTTTCCGATTCAAGAACCCCCGCGCCCGGCCGACACTGGCGCCACGGTCGACACCGAGAACGACCACGCGCCGGCGACGCCGGTTGCCGACGAAGAACGACAGGGGTTACGGGATGAACAAGGAACAACGCTGGATGTCGGAGATTCGCGAGACGAATCTCTCGTACCTGATCCTGGCGCAGCGGCTGATCCGCGAGGACCGCGCGCAGGCGCTGTATCGCCTGGGCGTGTCGGAGGAGGTCGCCGACCTGCTGGAGGCGCTCACGCCCAGCCAGCTGCTGAAGATCGCCGCCGGCAACCAGCTGATGTGCCGGTTCCGCTTCGACGACGAGATCGTCTGGTCGCTGCTCGCCGACCACGGCCGTGCCGCCGAGAGCGACGAGGGCAGCGCGCGGCGGCTGCACGCGAGCATCCTGATGGCGGGCAACTTCGCCGAGGCGCAGCCGTGAGGGCGGCATCGGTGGCGAAGGCGTCGGTGGCGAAGGCGTCGAGCTCGACGACTGCCGCGCGTCGCAGCCTGCTCGAGGACAATCGCCAGATCGCCCGCGCGATCGAGATGATCGAGCTCGGTGCGCGGCTGCAGATGCTGCAGGCCGAGACCGAGCTGCCCTACGAACGCCTGCTGCGCCTGTACAAGGAAGTGGCGGGCCGTTCGCCTTCGAAGGGGCAGTTGCCCTTCTCCACCGACTGGTTCGTCGCCTGGCAGCCGAACATCCATGCGTCGCTTTTCTACAACCTGTACGGCTACCTGCTGAAGACGAGTCCGCTCGACGACGTCGAGGCGATCATCAAGGCGTACCGGCTCTACGCGGCCGAGATCGAGTCGCTGGGCGTCGAGCCGCTGCTGTCGATCACGCGCGCGTGGCGGATGGTGCGCTTCGTCGATGCGGGCATGCTCGGGACGACGAAATGCAGCCGATGCGGCGGCCACTTCGTCACGCATCCGCACGAGATCGAGCGCAACTTCGTCTGCGGGCTGTGCGAGCCGCCGGCGCGCGCAGGCAAGGGCCGGCGCAGCGGCGCGATCCACTGAAACCGAAGTTCGGGCTCGTCCGCGCGAGCCCGACGCGGCCGCCCCGCGCGGCCGGCTGCCGCGCCGGCCGACGCCGGTCGCGGCCCGGCGGGACGACGAGCTCCCGCTGTCTCCGGGTCTTCCCGGCTTCGCCGGCGCGGCCCCGCTACTCAAGAACCGCGCCCGCGGACCGAAAACCCATGAGTAGCCCGTCGGTCCCGACCGACTCCTCCTCCCCCGGTCCCCGCCGCGCATGCTCGTTATCGTCGGTTATCTGGTCGTCGTCGGCTCGGTCCTCGGGGGGTACGCGCTCGCCGGCGGCCACATGGGCGCGCTGTTCCAGCCGCTCGAGCTGCTGATCATCGGCGGCGCCGCCGTCGGCTCCTTCGTCGTCTCGAACAACATCAAGGTCCTGAGGGCCGTCTTCCGCAGCCTGCCGGGCCTGCTCAAGGGCTCCAAGTACACGAAGGCGCGCTACATGGAGCTGATGGCGCTGCTGTACGACCTGTTGCAGAAGGCGCGCAAGGAAGGGCTGATGGCGATCGAGTCGGACGTCGACGCGCCGCAGGACAGCGCGATCTTCCAGCGATATCCGGCGATCACGGCCGACCACGAGGTGATCGAGTTCATCACCGACTACCTGCGGATGATGGTCTCGGGCAACCTGAACAGCTTCGAGCTCGAGAACCTGATGGACAACGAGATCGAGACGCACCATCACGAAGCGATGGTGCCGTCGCACGCGATCCAGAAGGTGGCCGACGGGCTGCCCGCGTTCGGCATCGTCGCCGCGGTGATGGGCGTCGTGCACACGATGGGTTCGGTGGGTCGGCCTCCGTCGGAGCTCGGCCAGATGATCGCGCACGCGCTCGTCGGCACCTTCCTCGGCATCCTGCTCGCCTACGGCTTCGTCTCGCCGCTCGCCACCTTGCTCGAGCAGAAGGCCGACGAGTCGACCAAGGAGCTGCAGTGCGTGAAGGTCACGCTGCTGGCGAGCATGCAGGGCTACGCGCCGACGATCGCGGTCGAGTTCGGGCGCAAGGTGTTGTTCTCGACGGAGCGTCCGAGCTTCATCGAGCTCGAGTCGCACGTGAAGCAGAAGAAGGCCTGATCGGCGGGTGCGCAGGTGAGCGAGCGCAAGCTGCAGCCGATCGTCGTCAAGCGCGTGCGCAAGACCAAGCACGCGAGTCATTCGGGCGCGTGGAAGATCGCCTACGCCGACTTCGTCACGGCGATGATGGCGTTCTTCC
>JBIQJM010000086.1:10569-13985 GCA_044507525.1 Burkholderiales bacterium | reverse complement strand
GCCTGCGCCTGCTCGGCTTCGAGCGCGTCGAACTGCAGCCGGGCGAATCGAAGCAAGTGACGGTGACGGCCGACCCGCGCCTGCTTGCGCGCTTCGACGGCGAGGCGCAGCAATGGCGCATCGATGGCGGAAGCTACGAGGTTGCGCTGGCCAGGTCTGCCGGCGCGCCGGTGCTCACCGCGGAAACGCAGCTCGGCTCTCGTCTGTTCGGGAACTGATGGCGGGTTGAGGGCACGCTCACCTGGAACGAAGTCGCCTACTGGACGAACGAGAACGGTTCCTCCGAACTGCCAGCAGTACTACGACATGCGGGCGAGGCTTGTGCGGCTACGTTGGGCTGCACGCGTTCCGATTGGTGACGATCGCTAGGAGGTAGCCATGACCCAAACCATTCACACCAGGCGTGATGTTCTGAAGCTCACCGGTGCACTGACGTTGGGGGCGCCGCTGGCAAGTAGTGTACCGGCGGCGAACGCCGCGTCATCTCCCGCCACGTCTTCGCAGAATCCGTTGGCTCGGCAATTCCCGAAGGGCTTCTTCTGGGGGATCGCTACCTCCGCCTACCAGATCGAAGGGGCGTGGAACGAGGATGGCAAGGGGCCGTCGATCTGGGACACCTTCGCGCACACCCCCGGCAAGATCGCGAACGGCGACACCGGCGACGTAGCCAACGATCATTACCACCGCTACAAGGAAGATGTCGCGCTGATGAAGAACGACATCGGCGCGAACGCGTACCGCTTCTCCATCTCCTGGCCGCGCATCTTTCCCGAGGGAGTCGGGAAGCCAAACGCCAAGGGGCTTGACTTCTATGACCGGCTGGTGGACGAGCTAAAGGGTGCCGGGATCGAGCCGTTCGCGACGCTGTACCACTGGGACCTGCCGCAGGCGCTGCAGGACAGATACGGCGGCTGGCAGTCCTCCGAGGTAGCGAAGGCCTTCGGCGAATACAGCGGCCTCATGGCGAAGGCTCTGAGCGACCGCGTCAGGCACTTCTTCACGATCAACGAGTTCAAGCAGGTGACGGAAACCGCGTACCGCGGCGTCGAGTTGCACGTGCAGGGCAAGACCGTCCGCCTGATGAGCGCTCCCGGAATTCTGCTCGAGGACGGGCCACTCAACCAGGTACGGCACAACGCGGTCCTTGGACATGGTCTGGCCATGCAGGCCATCCGCGCCAATGGACGTGCCGGCACGAAAGCTGGCCCGGCGGAGAACATGCCGCACGCGATCCCGATCATCGACTCGCCGGAGCACGTGAGGGCCGCCATGGCGGCGACACGCGAGCTGAACAACTACTTTCTGATCCCCATGCTGGAGGGGCGGTACGACGACGCGTACCTGGAGAAGGCCGGCAGGAACGCGCCGAAGTTCACCGAAGACGAAATGAAGATCATCTCCTCGCCGGTCGACTTCGTCGGCATCAACGTCTATATCCCGGCGCTCGCGGTCAAGGCGTCGGATCAGCCGCCCGGTTACGAGGAGGTGCCATTCAGCGTTTCCCATCCGAAGATGTTCTCGGACTGGCATCGACTGGTTCCCGAGTCGCAGTACTGGTCGCCGCGGCTGCTGCACGAGATCTGGAAGCCGAAGGAGATCTACATCACCGAGAACGGCTGCGCCGCCGCCGATGAGGTTGCGAAGGACGGCAATGTCTACGACTACGACCGAATGATGTACTTGCGCAACGGCATGATGTGGCAGCAACGGGCCACCGCCGAAGGCGTTCCACTCAAGGGCAACTTCTACTGGAGCACGATGGACAACTTCGAGTGGATCAACGGCTACAGCGACCGCTTCGGCCTGGTTTACGTCGACTTCCAGACGCAGAAGCGGACGCCCAAGCTGAGCGCTCAGTGGTATCGCGAAGCAGCCCGGCGCAATGCGATCGTGTGATCTTCGCAGGAGGAAGAGATGGCGACCCGTATTTCTCGTCGGGATTTCGCGAAAGCGGCCGCGCTCTCATCGGTTGCCCTCGCAGGCTGCGCGCGAAGTCAGCCGAATGAAGCATCGCCAAACACCACGCAAGACACATCAGCACCGCGCGAGAGGAATGGCTCGTTTCCGAAGGGCTTCTTCTGGGGCGTCGCGACCTCGGCATACCAGATCGAGGGCGCATGGAACGAGGACGGCAAGGGGCCATCCATTTGGGATACGTACGCCCATACCCCCGGCAAGATCAGCAATGGCGACACCGGCGACGTCGCCAACGATCACTATCATCGCTACAAGGAGGATGTGGCGCTGATGAAGGATATCGGCGCAACGGCGTACCGGTTCTCGATCTCGTGGCCGCGAATCTTTCCGCAGGGAACCGGTCGACCGAATTCGAAAGGGCTGGACTTCTACAGTCGCCTGGTCGATGAACTGAAAGGCGCGGGCATCGAGCCGTTTGCAACGCTGTATCACTGGGATCTGCCGCAGGCGCTGCATGACAAGGGAGGTTGGCAGTCGCGCGATACGGCGCAGGCGTTTGCCGACTATGCCGGTTACGTTGCGGAGAAACTCTCCGATCGCATCCGCCACTTTTTCACGATCAACGAGTTCCGCTCGTTCACCGAGGCCGGATACAAAGGCTTCGAGATCCCGTCTCCGGGCGGAACCCGAACGGTCTTTCTCGCGCCGGGCCTGAAGTTGCCGGCGCAGGAATTCCACCAGGTATGTCACCACGCAGTGCTGGCTCACGGCCTCGCGGTCCAGGCGATTCGCGCCAAGGGACGACAGGGAACGAAGATCGGGCCTGCGGAAAACATCGAACTTGCCGTGCCCCTGATCGAGGGCCCGGAGCACATCAAGGCCGCTGAGGCGGCGACGCGTGAATTCAACGCGCCCTATCTCACGGTCATGCTGGAAGGTCGATACACAGATGACTATCTGAAGCAAACCGGAAAGGACGCTCCCAGGTTCACGGACGAGGATCTGAAGATCATCGCCAGTCCGCTCGACTTCGTCGGCATCAATGTCTACACCGGCAAGACGTACGTGTTGGCGTCCGATCAGGCGCCCGGCTGGCGCGAAGTGGGATTCTCCAAAGGCCATGCGAAAGCGGCGATCTCGAATGTTCCGCTAGGCCCCACTTCGCTTTATTGGGCGCCGAAGTTCGTGCAGTCACTCTGGAAGGCGAAGGAGATCTACATCACCGAGAATGGCTGCGCGGGCGAGGATGTGCTTGCGGACGACGGCCAGGTCTACGACACGGAGCGCATCATGTTTCTGCGCGCCTATCTCACGCAGCTGCAACGCGCGACTTCCGACGGGGTGCCGGTCAAGGGCTACTTCCACTGGAGCATGATGGATAACTTCGAGTGGGTCAGGGGTTACGGCAACCGTTACGGGATGGTGTACGTCGATTTCAAGACGCAAAAGCGCACGCCAAAGATGAGCGGTCACTGGTTTCGGGAGACGGCGAAGCAGAA
>JBIQJM010000086.1:0-10469 GCA_044507525.1 Burkholderiales bacterium | reverse complement strand
AAAAGCGCACGCCAAAGATGAGCGGTCACTGGTTTCGGGAGACGGCGAAGCAGAATGCAGTGGTGTAGTTGCTGCTCTGCGGAGCTGCGCAAGCGCAGGCGCACCAGGAACACTTCAAGGTCATCGTCTTCGTAGGTGCCAGCCAGGCGAAGGCCAGCTTCGCGGCTGCCGAAGCGTTGCAGCGGATGGGGAGCAGGGCCGACTACGTCGAGATCTCGGGAAACGGCCCGAATGCTCTCGACTTTCGCATTGACTTCCATATCGGGCATGTGGATGGCGCGCAGCCTCTTGCACCAAACCGACGAGGCCACCGGGCGTGCGGGTGTCATGGAATCGAAGCTGATCGCGATGTCCAGGCCAGGCGGCTGACCATGCGGCACGAGCTCGTCAGCATCGAGACGCAGGAGGTCTGTGCCACCTGGGAGCGTACGGCCGTGTGCATCGACCGGGACACCCGGCGGCCCATCGAGTGCCCGCCGGAGGTCGCTGCCGCGGCACGAGAACTCCTTGGTGGCAGCCAAGGTGCAACCTGACCCATCGCTCTCGCCAGGAGACGACGAAATGAACCTGCAGAAGATCTACACCGCCTTGCGCACTGCAGACCTTGCGGCGGCCGAAGGCTGGTACACGAAACTGCTCGGTCGGGGTCCGGACCAAAAGTTTCTCGGCTCCCGATTGCCCTCTTGCTGCGCCGGGCCGCTCGACTTACGTTAGTCATCAGCCCGGAGCATCGAGGAGACTGCCATGACCGCACGGATTCGCGAAGCACTCGCAAAGGTTGCGGAAGGCGTTGCAAAGAACCCCGAGAAGGCACGCTTCCGCAATGCCCCTGCGACCGCGTTGCTCGAGAATGGGCTCCGATGCCGGGTGACGGGTCCCGCGGGCGAGCTCCTCCATACCGACATGCCGAGCAGCATGGGCGGAGACGCATCGGCGCCGAATCCGGCCTGGTTCATGAGAGCTTCCCTGGCCTCGTGCAACGCCACCGCAATCGCGATGCGAGCGGCAAGGCTGGGGATCGAGCTCACCGAGCTCGAAGTCTCGGTTTCCAGCGAAACCGATCACCGCGGGATTCTCGGGCTGGATGACGACGTTTCGGCGGCAATGAGGCCGTTGCACATGAAGGTGAGAATCAGCGCTCGGGACGCCTCCGCCGAGGACCTCGAAGCACTGGTCGAGTGGGCGTGTTCGCACTCCCCGGTCGGCTGCACCGATCCGGGCGCGGCCACCCTGGACATTCAGGTCGGATAAGCGCCTCGACGTCCGCTCCCCGCGGTCGTGACGGCAGGCGGTCGCGAGGCCCGCGCGGCGGAACGCGGCGGTGTAGCACCGGGGCGCACAATCGTGCAGCGGCCGAGACGGAACGAACCGGGAGAAGCGCATGGGCAAGCTCCTCGTTGCCGAATTCATCAGTCTCGATGGCGTCGTGCAGGCCCCGGGAGCGCCGGGCGAGGACACGAGCGACGGATTCCGCTTCGGCGGCTGGCAGGTTCCCTATTCGGACGAGGCCATCGGGCAGGCCGTGCACGACCTGCACTCGCGGCCGTTCGAGCTGCTGCTGGGGCGCCGCACCTACGATATCTGGGCGGCATATTGGCCTGGCGTGGAGCCGACGTCGCCGAGCCATGCCATCGCCGAGAAGTTCAACGGCGTGCGCAAGCACGTGGCCACGCACCGTCCGGAGACGCTCGACTGGAACAACAGTCACGCGCTCGAAGGCAACCTCGCCGACGCGGTGCGCGCGCTCGAACGCCGGGACGGCGCGAACCTGTTGACCTGGGGTAGCGGCGACCTGGTTCGCCAACTGCTTGCTGCCGGGCTCGTCGATGAGCTTCGGCTCATGATCCATCCCGTTCTGCTCGGCGGCGGGAAGCGCCTGTTCGGCGACGACGCGCACCCGTCGGCATTCAGCCTGGCGCACTCGACCGCGACGTCCGGTGGTGTGCTGATCACCCGCTACGTGCGGAGCGGCGACGTGCGCACCGGGACTTTCGTCGACGTCGAGTAGAAGGTGTCCGTCGTTGGGCAAGGCACGGGTTTTCGGCCGCTACCGGCTGCTGCTGCGAACGGCGCGATGAGGGTTGCGCGCGCCGCCGCCGGACTGCTGACCTTCACGTGCCTGTCGCTGTCCACGGCGTGCGGCACCCTGCCCTCGCTTTCGGAGCGCACCCCCTCCGGCGGCCTGCCTGCGGCCGAAGCGGCATCGACCGCTCTGGGACGGGCGACCCAACCGTACGTCGACGCGCATCCCGGACTGACCGGACTGCTCACCCTCGGCGATGCCCGCGACGCGTTCGCCAAGCGCATGCTGCTGACGCGCGCCGCCGAGCGCACGCTCGACATCCAGTACTACATCTGGCGCAACGACATGACCGGCACGCTGCTGCTGGAAGCCTTGCACCTGTCCGCGGATCGCGGCGTGCGGGTGCGCCTGCTGCTCGACGACAACGGCACGGCCGGCCTCGACGAAGAGCTGATGGCGCTGGACCTGCACCCGAACATCGAGGTGCGACTGTTCAATCCGTTCCGGATCCGCAGCCCGAAGTGGATCGGTTTCGTCACCGATTTCTCGCGCGTGAACCGTCGCATGCACAACAAGTCGTTCACCGCAGACAATCAGGCGACGATCATCGGCGGACGCAACGTCGGCGACGAGTACTTCGGCGCCGCGAACGGGCTGCTGTTCGCCGATCTCGACGTCCTGGCGGTCGGCCCGGTGGTCCAGGACGTGACGGCGGATTTCGATCGCTACTGGGCCAGCGCGTCGAGCTACCCCGTTGCGCTGATCCTGCCCGCGGTTTCCGTCGATCGGCTCGATGCGCTCGCCGCGCAGGCATCCCGCGTCGAGATCGACCCCGATGCAGCCGCCTTCATGCAGGCGATGAACCAGACGCCGTTGATCGAGCGGCTGGCGCAGGGCGAATTGACGCTCTACTGGGCGCCGACGCGCATGATCAGCGACGACCCGGCCAAGGGGCTCGTCGCGCAGCCCCGCGAGACACTGGTGCTCCACGAGATCAGCGACGTCGTCGGTTCGGCTTCGGACCGCATCGACCTGGTGTCGCCGTATTTCGTCCCGGCCGTCAAGGGGACGGAAGCGCTCAGGAGATACGCAGCGGCGGGCGTGAAGGTGCGTGTCCTGACCAATGCGCTGGAGGCCACCGACGTCGCTCCCGTGCACGGCGGTTATGCCAGGCGGCGCAAGGACCTGCTGCGCGGCGGCGTCGTGCTCTACGAGATGCGCCGTCCGGCGGGCGCGCTCGACGTCGTCGAGCACGCCGGTCCGTTCGGCAGCTCGGGCTCCAGCCTGCACGCGAAGACCTTCTCGGTCGATCGTTCCCGCGTCTTCATCGGGTCGTTCAACTTCGACCCGCGCTCGGCGCACCTGAACACCGAGCTCGGCTTCATCATCGAGAGCGAATCGCTGGCCTCCCGCATCGACGACTCCTTCCAGGAGATCATCCCGCTGAATGCCTATGCGGTGCACCTCGACGACGACGGCCGCCTCTACTGGATCGAGCAGCGGGACGGCGGGCAGATCCGCCACGACGTCGAGCCCAACGCCGGATTGCTCGAGCGTTTCGGCGTCTGGATCCTGTCGCTGCTGCCCATCGAATGGCTGCTGTGAATCTCTCCCCGACCCGATGACCGCCTGCGTCAGAGTCGCATCGCGCCGGTGCCGAGCGCCCACACGGCAGCGACGCACCCGGCCAGCAGCACGGCGAAGCCGTACCGCTCCGCACCCGAGAAGACCACTCGCCCCTGTTCGCGGTGCGCCTTGAAGAACAGCCAGGTTCCGACGACGTAGATGAGGGTCGAGAGCAGCACGTACTTCGGGCCGGTCGACAGCATGGCTGCCGTGTAGAGCGTCGCGACCGCGCCCCGCATCCAGTCCAGTCGGCGTTCGGCCGGTTGCGCGGCGTAGGTCTCCCCCGTGTGCGCGAGCTTCAGGCCGTAGGCCGCGACCAGCAGGTACGGCAGCAGGATCATGGCGCCGGTCATCTTCAGCGCGAGGAGGAATGCGTATTCCGCGAAGTAGCTCACCAGCAGGAACACCTGGATCACCGCGTTGGTCATCCACAACGCGGCGGCGGGCACCTTGCGCTCGTTCTCCCGCGCCAGGAATCGCGGCATGCTCTCGTTCTTCGCCGCGGAGTACATCACTTCGGCCGAGAGCAGCGCCCACGAAAGGTAGTTGCCGAGCACCGAGACGATCAGCCCGACGCTGATGAACACCGCACCCCAGGGGCCGACGATGGAGGAGAACACGCCGGCCAGCGAGGGATCGGGCAAGGCGCCGATCTGCGCGCGCGGCAGCACGCCGTACGACAGCATCGTCACCAGGACCATCAGCGACAGCACGCCGAGGAATCCGAGCACGGTCGCGAGACCGACATCCTCGCGCCGCTTCGCATAGCGCGAATACACGCTCGCACCCTCGACGCCGACGAAGACGAACACCGTCACCAGCATCGTGTTTCGCACCTGCTGGCCGACGCTGCCGAGCCCGTGGTCCGGCCCGCCCCGGAAGTTCAGCTCGAACAGGTCGCGCTGGAATGCGAGGGTGGCGATGACGATGAACAGGCCCAGCGGAATGATCTTGGCGACGGTCGCAATGGTGTTGATCGTCGCAGCCTGCTTGATGCCCCGCAGGACCAGGAAGTGGACGCCCCACAGCAGCAACGAGGCGGAGACGATCGCGGTCACCGTCGTGCCGTCGCCGAAGACGGGAAAGAATTTCCCGAGCGTGGCCTTGATCAGCACCAGGCAGGCCACGTCGGCCAGGCAGGCACCGATCCAGTAGCCGAAGGCCGATATGAAGCCGGCGTAGGGACCGAAACCCTCCTTCGCGTAGCTGTAGATGCCGGCGTCGAGTTCGGGCTTGCGCAGGGCCAGCGTCTGGAAGACGAAGGCCAGCATCAGCATGCCGATGCCGGCAATGGCCCACGCGATCATCGCGCCCGCGGCGCCGCTGACCCGCGAGAACGCGGCCGGCAGCGCGAAGATGCCGGCGCCGATCATCGACCCGATGACGAGCGAGATCAGCGCGGGCAGGCTGAGCTTCTGGCCGGCCGCAGTCATCGGGGCGCCGCCGGGGTCACGCCAGGCACACGGCTTCGCGCCATGACGGGGCTTCTGCCGCCGCCGCGACGATCAGGAATCCACGGGGTCGCGGATCAGCGGGCAGGTCATGCAGTGGCCGCCGCCGCGGCCGCGGCCGAGCTCGGCGCCCACGATGCTGATGACCTCGATGCCTTCCTTGCGCAGCGCGGTGTTGGTGGTCACGTTGCGGTCGTAGGCCATGACGACGCCCGGTGACAGCGCGACGAGATTGTTGCCGCTGTCCCACTGCGAACGTTCCGCGGCGTAGCGGTCGCCGCCGGCCGCCACCATGCGCAGCTTCCGGAAACCCAGCGCCTCGGCGACCACGTCGTTGAAGTGCTTCTTCTCCACCGTCAGCTCGAATCCGGGCGACTTGTCTGCGGGGCGCAGCGACATCGGCGTGATGCGGTCGACGATGTCCGGGAAATACGTCGCCACGTCGCGATCGGCGAAGGTGAACACGGTGTCGAGGTGCATCGCCGAGCGCAGCTTGGGCATCGACGCCACGATCACCCGCTCGGCGGCCTCGTTCGCGAACAGCGAGCTCGCCAGCTGCGAGATCGCCGTGCGCGAGCTGCGCTCGCTCATGCCGACCAGGACCACGCCGTTGCCGGCGACCAGCACGTCGCCGCCCTCGAGCGTCGCGTTGCCGTGGTCGATCGTGGGATCGCCGTACCAGATCGGGAAGCCGGCCGTGGCGAAGTCGGGGTGGAACCGGTAGATGGCCGCGGTGAGGATGGTCTCCTCGTGGCGCGCCGGCCAGTACAGCGGATTGAGCGTCACGCCCCGGTAGATCCAGCAGGTCGTGTCGCGCGTGTAGAGCATGTTCGGCAGGGGCGGAAGCAGGTAGCCGAACATGTCGGGCACCGTGCGCGAGGCGCGCAGGACGGGGCCGGCGAATCCGTCCGGGATCTCCAGCACGCTCAGTCCGCCGATCAGCGTGTTGGCGAGCTCCTGCGGCGAGAGGCTCTCGAGGTACGCGCGCACGTCGTCCATCACGCCGATGCCGACCTCGTTGGCATTGACCTGGTGGTCGAGAATCCACTTGCGCGCCTCGGGCAGCGCGACGGTTTCGGCCAGCAGCTGGTGCATCTCGACCACATCGACGCCGCGGTCGCGCATCTTGGAGACGAAGTCGAAGTGGTCGCGCTTGGCGTTGTCGACCCACATCACGTCGTCGAACAGCAGGTCGTCCTTGTTGCGCGGAGTCAGTCGCATGTGTGCGGTGCCGGGCGAGCACACGAGCACCTTGCGCAGGACGCCTACTTCGGAATGGACCCCGTACATCGGCCGTTGTGTCGACATCTGCTGCTCCTGGTCTTGCGAGCCCGCGACGCTCCGGATCCCACTACAGCACGATATAGCCGGTCGCGATCCAGTAGACCCCGATGACCGCGCACACCGTGGCGACGCCGAGAATCACCTTGTCGACGACGCGGGCAAACAGGGGCATGCCCCGCTCCCTGCGCGCCCAGACGTAGAGCAGGCTGCCGGGTGCATACAGGATCGCGGACAACACGATGAACTTCATGCCGCCGGCGTAGAGCAGGAACGCGGTGTAGACCGTGGCGACGGCGGCGATGAACAGGTCGCGCGTCCGCTCGTCCGGCCGCAGCTCCGCGTAGGTCTCGCCGCGCCGCGTCACCTGGAGCGCGTAGCCGGCGACGAGCAGGAACGGGATCAACGCCATCGCGCTGGTCAGGTTCAGCATCAGCGCGAACGCGTCGTTGGACCAGTAGGTCGTGATGACGATCAGCTGCACGACGATGTTGGTCGCCCACAGCGCGGCCGACGGAACCTTGGCCTGGTTCTCGCGCGCGAACAGCGCCGGCATGTCCTTGTTCCGCGCCGCCGCCGACATCACCTCGGCGGCGATCAGCGACCAGGCCAGGTAGGCACCCAGCACCGAAACGATCAGGCCGATGCTCACGAACACCGAGCCCCAGGGACCGACCACGGCTTCCAGGACCCCCGCCATCGACGGCTGGCGGATGTCCGCGATCTCCTCGCGTACCAGCACGGCATACGGCAGGAGGGTCACGAAGACCATCAGCGCGGTGACCGACAGGAAGCCGACGATCGTGGCGAAACCGACGTCCTTGCGAACCCTCGCGTAGCGCGAATAGACGCTGGCGCCCTCGATGCCCAGGAACACGAACACCGTGACCAGCATCGTCGCCTTCACCTGCTCGAAGATTCCGCCTTCCAGCCCCGCTCCGTAGAAGTTGAAGCGGAACATCTCCAGCCGGAACGCGAAGAACAGGATCAGGATGAACACCAGGATCGGGATGACCTTGGCGAAGGTCACGATGGTGTTGACCACGGCGGCCTGCTGGATCCCGCGCAGGATCATGAAGTGGAACAGCCAGATGCCGGCCGATGCGATCAGGATCGCGGGCACCGTATTGCCGTCGCCGAACACCGGAAAGAACGCGCCGAGCGTCGACTTGATCAGCACCCAGTACGACACGTTGCCGATGCAGCTGCCGATCCAGTAGCCGAACGCGGAAAGGAAGCCCGGATAGTCGCCGTAGCCCGCCTGCGCGTAGGCGAACACGCCGGCATCCAGGTGCGGCTTGCGCTCGGCCAGGAACTGGAACACGCGCGCCAGCATGTACATGCCGGTGCCGGCGATGAGCCAGGCGACGACCGCGCCCAGCGGCCCGGTCGCGCCTGCGAAGGTACGGGGAAGGGAGAAAATGCCCGCGCCGACCATGCTGCCGATGACCATCGCGGTCAGCTGGAGGCGAGACATCTTTCCGTCGGATGCGGCCATCCGCTTCCCCTGTTCGGGTTTCCGGGCTGTCGGCGCCCACGGATTCTATGCGCCGTCCCCGGGGCTTGTCAGCTACCGCGCGGGTCCGTCAGTTTGAGCGACGCGATCGGCATCGGGATCGAGGCCATGACGACCTCGGGGATACCGATCATCCGGCGCGGGGCTGCCTTCGACTCACTCGCGGTAGTAGACGATCTGGTGACTCGATGCGAGCAGCTGCCCGTCGTGGCTCCAGATCTCCGCGCTCTGGTCGAAGAAACCGTTTCGGAAATTGAGCGCACGCGCGACGCCGAGCACGTGGCGGTCGGCCTGCGCGCCGAGCATCGCCGCGTCCGCATGGAAGAACGTGCTGAGCGACACCGTTCCCACCGGAGTCAAGGTGCGACGGCGCAGGAAGATGCGCGGAAAGAAACTGTCCGCGATCGCAGCGAGGGAGGCGAAGTCGAGCGGGCGCGGCGGGTCGTCGCGCACCCACGCTTCCGTGCGCGAGTGCGGCTGTTCACGGGCGTCGAAGGACCTCGGCATGCCGCCTTCGACGAAGCGCAGGTCGTAGGCGCGCACCCAGGCGGGCGCGCCGGGGAGCGACGTCTGCGGCAGCTCGGAAGCAGGAGGCATCTGCGAGGGTGGCGCGGCCTCGGGTGCGGACCAGGTTTCGCGTCGCGTCGCGAGCACGACGGTGGCCGTGGCCGCGACCGCGTCCTGCTGCGACAACCGCACGGTCCAGTGCTGCGTCGATCGGTTCGTGCGCGCCGCCCGCGCTTCGACGTCGAAGGCGCCGTCTTCGATCGGCGCGGCGAAATTGACCGTGAGCGCGATCGGATCGCCCTGCCGCCGCGGATGCGCGAGCACGGCCTGCAGCATCACCGCACAGGTGATGCCGCCGTACGGTCCCACCATGTTTGCGTAGGCGGCAGTGGTGGCGCCACGAAAGCGGTTCTCGCCGTTCGGCACGAGGCGAATCGCCGCGTCGAACGGATGCGAATCGGTGTGCATGCGGTCTGCCTCGGCTCCCCTTTCGCCAGCGGGAAGGCCTTGCCTCCCATCGCTGGGTCGGCGCCGACTATAGCTCGAAGCCGCCGGGTTCGATGCGGATCCGTATAAAGTCCGCCCATGGCGAAAGCCCGTTTCTGGTCGATCCTGGCGATCCTCGCGATCGGCGCAGCGGCCGGCGTGTACTGGTATTCCGAGCACGCCGGGCCCACGACGCTGCGCGAGGCGCTGGGCGACGTCCGCGCCCGCGCGCTCCCCGACGGGGTGCCGGCGGCCGAGCGCGCGCGCGTCGCAGTCGAGGCGGCCGGCGTCGAGGTGGCGACCGTCGTCGACGAGCTGCAGGCGGTCGGTACGCTGACCCCCGACGAAGCCGTCACCGTCGCACCCGAGATCGCCGGGCGCATCGAGCGCATCGCCTTTCGCGAGGGACAGAAGGTCGCCGCCGGCGACGTGCTCGTCGAGCTCGACAAGTCGATCCTGCGCGCGGAGCTGGCGAAGTTCCGCTCCGACCTGACGCTGGCGCGCGCGAACCACGAGCGGATGGTGACGCTCAGCCGCGAAGGCATGGCCGCGCGGCAGGCACGCGACGAGGCGCTCGCCGCGCTGCGATCGGCCGAGGCCGGGCTCGCGCTCGCCGAGGCGCGGCTCGAGAAGACGACGATCCGCGCGCCGCTCTCGGGCGTCGTCGGCCTGCGTTCGGTGAGCGTCGGCGCATACGTGACGCCGGGACAGGCGATCGTCGAGCTCGCCGACGTCGATCCGATCAAGCTCGATTTCCGCGTTCCGGAGCTCGCGCTGTCCGAGTTGCGCGCCGGCCAGCCGATCCGCGTGACGGTCGACGCGCGCCCGGGCAGGTCCTTCGAAGGAACGATCTACGCGATCGACCCCCTCGTCGAAGTCACCGGCCGCGCGATCCGCCTGAGGGCGCGCATCCCGAACCCGGACGGCGAGCTCTCGCCCGGGTTGTTCGCCCGGGTCGACGTCGTCGTCGGCCGCCGCGAAGACGCGATCGTGATCCCGGAGTCGGCGGTGTTCTCGCGCGGGCAGAAGCGCTTCGTCTATCGGATCGTCGACGAGCGCGCCGTTCTCACCGAAGTCGTGCTCGGCCAGCGCCGGCCCGGCCGCGTCGAGATCCGCAGCGGACTCGACGCCGACGACACGGTCGTGCGCGCGGGGCAACAGCAGTTGCGGGACGGCGCGCGGGTGGAGGTCATCGGCACGCACGCGCCCCGGCGCGACGCCGACCCGGGTGTCTGAGGTGCACGGAGATCCACGATGAACGCGTTCGAGTTCTTCGTGCGCCGACCGGTCTTCTCGACCGTGCTGAGCCTGCTCATCGTGCTCGTCGGCATCGTCTCGTACTCGCGGCTGACGGTGCGCGAGTACCCGAACATCGACGAACCGATCGTCTCGGTGCGCACGCAGTACCTGGGGGCGAGCTCCGAGATCATCGAGACGCAGGTCACGCAGATCCTCGAGGGCTCGATTTCGGGGATCGAGGGAATCGAGTCGCTCACCTCGAGCAGCCAGCCCGAGGAGAGCCGGATCACCGTGCGCTTTCGCCTCGGCACCGATCCCGACGTCGCGGCCAGCGACGTGC
>JBIQJM010000085.1:0-14405 GCA_044507525.1 Burkholderiales bacterium | reverse complement strand
CCGAAACGCTCGGACAGCGAGATCTTCTCCTCGACCGTCTCGCCCGGGTGGATCTCGCCGTCGGACTGGTGCTTCGCCTCGAGGTTCTCGTGCATGTACTCGGGCATCAGGTGGCGGCGGTTCGACGTCGCGTAGATCAGTACGTTCTCCGACTGCGTCGCCACCGAGCCGTCGAGCGCCACCTTGAGCGCCTTGTAGCCGGGCTCGCCCTCCTCGAACGACAGGTCGTCGCAGAAGACGACGAAGCGCTCGGGACGCCCGGCGACGCAATCGACGATCTCCGGCAGGTCGACGAGGTCGTCCTTGTCGACCTCGATCAGCCGCATTCCCTGCGGCGCGTACTCGTTCAGCAGCGCCTTGATCAGCGAGGACTTGCCCGTGCCGCGCGAACCGGTGAGCAGCACGTTGTTCGCCGGGCGCCGCTGCACGAACTGGCGCGTGTTGCGCTCGATCGCCCGCTTCTGCTCGTCGACGTGCTTCAGGTCGTCGAGCCGGATCGGCGCAACCTGCCGCACCGGCTGCAGCCCTGCCTGCACGCCGAAGGCCGTCGGACGGCGACGCCAGCGCCAGGCGATCGCCGCGTCCCAGTCGGGCGCGGGCGCCGAGCCGAACAGCTGCTCGAAGCGGCCGAGCAGCGACTCGGCGCGCTCGACGACGCGCGCCAGCGCGGCCGGATCGACGCCGGCGCGGGGATCAGGATCGGTAGTCGGCATTGATCGACACGTAGTCGTGCGAGAGATCGCAGGTCCAGACCGTCGTCGATGCGCCTCCGCGCCCCAGCACGATCCGCACGTCGATCTCGGCCTTCTTCATCACCCGCTGGCCGTCCTCCTCGCGATACTGCGGGTGCCGCCCGCCGCGCGTCGCCACGTGCACGTCGTCGAGGAAGAGGTCGACGCGATCGACGTCGAGATCTGCGACGCCGGCACGGCCGACGGCCGCGAGGATGCGGCCCAGGTTGGGGTCGGAGGCGAAGAAGGCGGTCTTCACGAGCGGCGAGTGCGCCACCGTGAACGCCACCGCGGCGGCTTCCGCGTCGTCGCGCGCGCCCTCGACCTGCACGCTGATGAACTTCGTCGCGCCTTCGCCGTCGCGCACGATCGCCTGCGCCAGCTGTCGCGCGACCGCGACGATCGCCTCGAGCAGCGCCGCCGCCGCCGGACCGTCGGCATCGGCGGCGTCGATCGTCGCGCCCGAGACGCCGGTGGCCGCGAGCACGAAGGAGTCGTTGGTCGACGTGTCGCCGTCGACGGTGACACGGTTGAAGCTCGCGTCGGCCGCCTCGCGCGCCCAGCGCGCAAGGACTTCGGCGGGCACCGCCGCGTCGGTGGCGATGAAGCCGAGCATGGTCGCCATGTCGGGACGGATCATCCCGGCGCCCTTGGCGATGCCGGTGACGATGACCGGCCTGCCGCCGATGTCGATGCGCCGCGAGGCCGCCTTGGCCACCGTGTCGGTCGTCATGATCGCTTCGGCGGCGTCGAGCCAGTCGCTCTCGCCGAGCCCCTGCACCGCCGCGTCGATTCCGGCAAGCAGCCGCTGCATCGGCAGGTGCTCGAGGATGACGCCGGTGGAGAAGGGCAGCACCGCGTCGTCGCCGACGCCGAGCCGCCGGGCGAGCGCGGCGCAGCTCGCACGCGCGTCTTCGAGCCCCTGCCCGCCGGTGCCCGCGTTGGCGCAGCCGGTGTTGACGACGAGCGCGCGCACCGCACCGCCGCTCTTCGCGAGATGCTCGCGGCAGACGACGACCGGGGCAGCGCAGAAACGATTGTTCGTGAAGACTCCCGCGACCTTCGCGCCCTCGGCCAGCCGCAGGACGAGCACGTCGCGCCGGTCGGGCCTGCGGATCGCCGCCCGCGCGGTGCCGATGTCGACGCCGGGCACGGGCAGCAGCGCGTCGCGCCGCGGCGCTTCGAGGTTCACGGGCATCGGGCCCTCCGCAAGTTCGATGCGAACACGAGCGGGCGCGCCGGTGCCGGCGCGCCCGCCGGCCGCGCGCGCGTCGCGCTCACGCCAGCCGGCCGTGGCACTGCTTGTATTTCTTGCCCGATCCGCAGGGGCAGGGATCGTTGCGTCCGATCTTCTGGCCGAAGCGGCGCACCGGCTGCTGCGCCGGCGCCTCGGCGGCGCGCGGCGCGTTCTGCACGGCGAGCGCGACCGCCTCGGGATCGCTGCCGGCCACTTCCGCGGCGCCCGGGTCGAAGTCGGCGTGCGTGTAGTTGACCTTCGTGTACTGCGGCTGCATCTTCTCTTCGACCTGCTCGGCCTGCTCGGCCGACTGGATGCGCACCGTCATCAGGATGCGGGTGACGTCGGAGCGGATGCGCTCCTGCATCAGCCCGAAGATCTCGAAGGCCTCGCGCTTGTATTCCTGCTTCGGGTTCTTCTGCGCGTAGCCGCGCAGGTGGATGCCCTGGCGCAGGTAGTCGAGCGACGACAGGTGCTCGCGCCAGTGCTGGTCGATGGTCTGCAGCAGGATCGAGCGCTCGAAACCGGCGAACACCTCGGCGCCCACCTGCTCCACCTTCGAGCGGTACGTCCTCTCGGCCTCGTTCAGCACGGCCTCGAGCAACTCGTCGTCGGTGAGCTGCTCGTTCTCCTCGAGCATGCGCTTCAGCGGCACCGACAGCTGCCATTCGTTCGCGAGCGCGTTCTCCAGTCCCTCGAGGTTCCATTGGTCCTCGACCGAGTCGGCCGGGACGTACTCGCGGAACAGGTCGGTGAACACGCGCTGGCGCAACTCGGTGACGCGCTCGGAGACGTCCTCGGATTCGAGCAGCGCGTTGCGGTCGGCGTAGACGATCTTGCGCTGGTCGTTGGCGACGTCGTCGTACTCGAGCAGCTGCTTGCGGATGTCGAAGTTGCGCGCCTCGACCTTGCGCTGCGCCGACTCGATCGAGCGCGTGACCATGCCCGCCTCGATCGGCTCGCCCTCGGGAAGCTTCAGCCGATCCATGATCGCCTTCAGGCGGTCGCCGGCGAAGATCTTCAGCAGCGGATCTTCCATCGACAGGTAGAAGCGCGACGAGCCGGGATCGCCCTGCCGGCCGGAGCGCCCGCGCAGCTGGTTGTCGATGCGTCGCGACTCGTGGCGTTCGGTGCCGACGATGTGCAGCCCGCCGGCGGCGATGACCTGGTCGTGCAGCGACTGCCACTCGCCGCGCAGCGTGTCGATGCGCGCCTGCTTGTCTTCCTCGGGCACCGAGGGGTCGGCGCGCAGCAGGTCGATCTGCTTGTCGACGTTGCCGCCGAGCACGATGTCGGTGCCGCGGCCCGCCATGTTGGTCGCGATCGTGATCATCTTCGGCCGGCCGGCCTGCGCGACGATCTCGGCCTCGCTCGCATGCTGCTTCGCGTTGAGCACGCGGTGCGGCAGCTTCGCGCGCTGCAGCTGCCCGGCGAGCAACTCGGAATTCTCGATCGACGTCGTGCCGACCAGCACCGGCTGGCCACGCTCGTAGCAGTCCTTGATGTCGGCGAGGATCGCGTCGAACTTCTCCTTCGCCGTACGGAAGACCTGGTCCTGGCGGTCGTCGCGGATCATCGGACGATGCGTGGGGATCACGACCGTCTCGAGGTTGTAGATCTCCTGGAACTCGTAGGCCTCGGTGTCGGCCGTGCCCGTCATGCCGGCGAGCTTGCCGTACATGCGGAAGTAGTTCTGGAAGGTGATCGACGCGAGCGTCTGGTTCTCGGCCTGGATCGCGACGCCCTCCTTCGCCTCGACCGCCTGGTGCAGGCCCTCGGACCAGCGCCGCCCCGGCATCAGCCGCCCGGTGAACTCGTCGACGATGACGACCTCGCCGTTCTGCACGACGTACTGCTGGTCCTTCATGAACAGCGTGTGCGCGCGCAGCGCGGCCATCAGGTGGTGCATCAGGCCGATGTTGCTCGCGTCGTACAGGCTCGCGCCCTCGGGCAGCAGGCCCATCTCGGAGAGGATGCGCTCGGCCTTCTCGTGGCCGGCCTCGGACAGGTAGACCTGGTGCGCCTTGCGGTCGACCCAGTAGTCGCCGGGCGGCTCCTCCTCGCCCGACTTCGGCTCGGACGCCATTTCCTCGAGCAGCGGCGGCACCGCGTTCATCCGCTGGTAGGTCTCGGTGTGGTCTTCTGCCTGGCCCGAGATGATCAGCGGCGTGCGCGCCTCGTCGATGAGGATCGAGTCGACCTCGTCGACGATCGCGTAGAAGAGCCCGCGCTGGCGCCGGTCGCCGACCGCGTACTCCATGTTGTCGCGCAGGTAGTCGAAGCCGAACTCGTTGTTCGTCCCGTAGGTGATGTCGGCCGCGTACGCGCTCTTCTTGTCGGCCGTCGCCTGCTGCGAGAGGATCGTGCCGACCGACATGCCGAGGAAGCGATAGACGCGGCCCATCCACTCGGCGTCGCGCGCGGCGAGGTAGTCGTTCACCGTGACCACGTGCACGCCCTTGCCGGCGAGCGCGTTCAGGTAGACGGCGAGCGTCGCGGTGAGCGTCTTGCCCTCGCCGGTGCGCATCTCGGCGATCTTGCCGGAGTGCAGCACGATGCCGCCGACGAGCTGCACGTCGAAGTGGCGCATGCCCAGCGTGCGCACGGCGGCCTCGCGGCAGGCCGCGAAGGCTTCGGGCAGCAGCGCGTCGAGCGTCTCGCCGGCTTCGATGCGCTGGCGGAACTCGACCGTCTTCGCCGCGAGCTGCCCGTCGTCGAGCGCCTGCATCTGCGGCTCGAGCGCGTTGATCTGCGCGACCGTCTTGCGGTAGCCCTTCAGCAACCGCTCGTTGCGGCTGCCGAAGATCCGGGTGAGGTAGTTCTGGAGCATTCGGCCAGGGGCGGATCGACGGGAGGCGATGCGACCGACCCCGAGGGGCGGCGCGCTCGGCACCGCACGGGGCGCGGTACGACGCCTCGAACCGGCGGAACGACGCGGGAAACGGCGTCAGCGCACGCGAAACCGGCACAGTCTAGCATGCGGGCGGCCGGACGCCCCGGGCCGTGCTACCGTGCCCCGATGAAATCGACCCCCGCCCGTGCGGCCGCCGCGTGGCTCGACGAAGAAGCGGCCTTCCGCGCGCTCGCGCTGCGCGTCGACCGGCTCGTCGAGCTGCAGTCGCTGCTCGCCGCGCGCTTTCCGAACGTGCCGCTGACGGTGGTGACGCTCGACGCCGGCACGCTGAGCCTGCGCGCGCCGAACGCCGCGTGGGTGGCGCGGCTGCGCCAGTCGGCGCCGACGATGCTGCAGGCGCTGCAGGCGGACTTCGCGGGCGTCGAGCGCATCCGGATCGTCACGCAGCGCGCGCGCGACTCGGCGCCGGCCCCGGTGCCCGCGCCGCGCGCGGCGATTCCGTCAACCGCGCTGCAGGAGCTCGACCGGCTGCGCGGATCCACCGACGCCCCCGCGCTCGGCGCCGCGCTCGAGCGCCTCGTGCGACACCACCGCGCTTCGCGCTGAGGGCGCAAGGCGCTGCGTCGCGACCGGCCCCGGCGCGGTCAGCCGCTCGACGATCAGCACGACGAAGAACACCAGCGCGGCGAGCAGCCCGGCGAGCAGCAGGCGCCAGGCGAGCCGCAGGTAGCGCCGCTCGCGCGTGAAGACGTAGCCGAGCGCGCAATAGGCGACGGCGGCGAGCAATACGATGACGAGGATGCGCAGGAAGATCACCGCGGCCGCCCCGTCGCCTGCGCACGCGCCGGAGCACGCGGTCGAGCTCGTGGGCGCGCGAGTGCCGCGCCGCAGGGCGCGGGCAGCGATGCTCCGGCGAGCGCGCGGCGAAGCGCCGCGCGCTCAGGCATGGCTCCAGTCGAGCGCGAAGGGTCGGGGCGCGTCGCGCCGTTCGGTGAAGCCGACGAGTTCCCAGGCGCTCTCGCGGGCCAGCATCTCGCGCAGCAGCCGGTTGTTCATCGCGTGGCCCGACTTGTGCGCGCTGTAGGCGGCGAGCAGCGGGTGGCCGACCAGGTACAGGTCGCCGATGGCGTCGAGGATCTTGTGCTTGACGAACTCGTCGCCGAAGCGCAACCCGTCGTCGTTCAGCACGCGGTATTCGTCCATGACGATCGCGTTGCCGAAGCTGCCGCCCTTGGCCAGCCCGTGCGCGCGCAGCGTCTCGACGTCCTGCATGAAGCCGAAGGTGCGGGCGCGCGAGACCTCCTTCACGTACGACACCTTCGCGAAATCGACCTCGACGACCTGCTCGGTGGCGTCGATCGCCGGATGCGCGAAATCGATCGAGAAGCGCAGCTTGAAGCCGAAGTGCGGGTCGAGCCGCGCCCACTTGTCGCCGTCGCGCACCTCGACCGGCTCGAGCAGCCGGATGAACTGCTTCTCCGCGCGCTGCTCGACGATACCCGCCGACTGGATCAGGTAGACGAAGGACCCGGCCGAGCCGTCGAGGATCGGAATCTCGGGCGCGGTGACGTCGACGTGGACGTTGTCCACGCCCATGCCGGCGAGCGCCGACATCAGGTGCTCGACGGTGGCCACGCGCACCTGCGCGAGCGCGCCTTCGTCGGCCGCCGTGAGGGTCGACGCCATCCGCGTGTCGGTGACGCGCTCGGCGGTGCTGCGGATCTCGACCGCCGGCTCGAGGTCGACGCGCCGGAAGACGACGCCGGTGTCGGCCGCCGCCGGGCGCAGCGTCAGCTCGACGCGCTCGCCGGAGTGCAAGCCGACGCCCGTGGTGCGCACGAGCGAGCCGATGGTTCGCTGTCGCATCATCGCGGCGGATCCGTCATCGACGGCATGCGGGCGGGACTCACGCCTGCTTCACCATCGTGTCGGCGTCCGAGACCTCGAACTTGCCGGGCTGCTCGACGTTCAGCGCCTTGACGACGCCGTCCTCGACGAGCATGGAATAGCGCTTCGAACGCGTGCCCATCCCGGGGATCTCGGCGTCGAGCCCGAGCGCGCGGGTCCACTCGGCGCCGCCGTCGGCGATCATGCGGATCTTGTCCCCGGTGCCCTGGTCTCGCGCCCACGCGCCCATCACGAACGCATCGTTCACCGAGACGCACCAGATCTCGTCGACGCCGTTGCCCTTGAGCGCGTCGTACTTCTCCAGGTAGCCCGGAACGTGCTTCGCCGAGCAGGTCGGCGTGAACGCGCCCGGAAGCCCGAACACGACGACGCGCTTGCCGCGCACCTCGTCGAGCACCTTCAGCTTGCGCGGGCCGATCGAGCACCCCGGCCCTTCGGTCTGCACGTACTCCTGGACGGTGGCGTCGGGGATGCGTTGGCCTTTTTCGATCATCTGAGTGCGCCTCCTTGTCTGCGCTGCGCGCCGGTGGTGCAAGCGGGGAACCTGTCATTTTAAGGGACCCCGGCTGCCTGCGCCGGACGGAGGGGAGAACGGAAGGGGAAGGGGAAGGCCCGCCTGCAGGCCTTCCCGCTTCCCGCCGGCCTCAGTCGGCCTGCTTGCGCAGGAAGGCAGGGATGTCGAAGCGCTCCACGCCGCTGTCCTCGAGCGCCTGGACCTGCGCCGCGGCGGAGGCGCGGGGGCTGCGCCAGACGGTGGGCTGCTCGAACTGCTCGTAGTTCGGCTGCTGCAGCGGTGCAGCGTCGTGCGTGCCGGTGCGCATCTGCGTCTGCGGCACCAGCATCGGCTTGGCCGGGCGGCGGCCGATGCCGGTGGCGACGACGGTGACGCGCAGGCGATCGCCCATGTTCTCGTCGAAGACGGTGCCGTGGATGATCGTCGCGTCGTCGGCGCAGAACGCCTTGATCGTGTTGATCACGTCGTTCGTCTCCTTCAGCTTCAGGCTGCGCCCGGCGGTGATGTTGACGATGACGCCGCGCGCGCCCTGCAGGTCGACGCCGTCGAGCAGCGGCGACGACACCGCCTGCTCGGCGGCGATGCGCGCACGGTCGAGCCCCGACGATTCGCCGATGCCCATCATCGCCTTGCCCTGCTCGCCCATCACCGTCTTCACGTCGGCGAAGTCGACGTTGACCAGGCCCGGCACGTTGATGATCTCGGCGATGCCGGCGACGGCGTTGTGCAGCACGTCGTCGGCGCGCTTGAAGGCGTCCTCGAGGCTCGCGTCGTCGTCCATCACCTCGAACAGCTTCTGGTTCAGCACGACGATCAGCGAATCGACGTGCTCGACCATCTGCTCGATGCCGTTCTCGGCGATCTGCAGCTTCTTGGCGCCCTCGAAGTCGAAGGGCTTGGTGACGACCCCCACCGTGAGGATGCCCATCTCCTTCGCGATCTCGGCGACGACCGGCGAAGCGCCGGTACCCGTTCCCTTGCCCATGCCGGCGGTCAGGAACACCATGTTCGAGCCCTCGAGCGCCGCGCGGATCTCGCTGCGCATCGCCTCGGCCGCGGCGCGACCCGCCTCCGGCCGTGCGCCGGCGCCCAGGCCCATCTCGCCGAGCTGGATGGTGTGCTCGGCGAGCGAACGGCGCAGCGCCTGCTTGTCGGTGTTGACCGCGATGAACTCGACGCCCTGCACGTCGCGGTTGATCATGTGATTGACGGCGTTGCCGCCGGCGCCGCCGACGCCGATCACCTTGATGACGGCGCCTTCGACTTCCTGCTCGATCAGTTCGAAACTCATGGTGCTTTTCTCCAGGACGGTGGGAAGACGTCGACCCTTCCCGGTGAATGAAAACGACGATTCTTGGTTGTGAAAGGCTTCTTCTTCGAGACGTGAACGGAATTCAGAAATTGCCGAGGAACCACTCCTTCATCCTTCGCAGCGTTTCCTTGAACGAACCCGACTGCTCGGCGACCTTGCGGCCGCGCAGGCGTTGCAGGCGCGCCTCCTCGAGCAGCCCGACCGCCGTCGAATAGCGCGGCGAGCGCACGACGTCGGCGAGCCCGCCGGTGTATGCCGGCATGCCGATGCGCACCGGCTTCAGGAAGATGTCCTCGGCGAGCTCGACCATGCCGGGCAGCAGCGACGTGCCTCCGGTGAGCACGACGCCCGACGAGAGCAGCTCCTCGTAGCCCGACTCGCGGATCACCTGGTGCACGAGCGAGAAGAGCTCCTCGATGCGCGGCTCGATCACGGCGGCGAGCGCCTGGCGCGACAGCGTGCGCGGCGCCCGCTCGCCCAGGCCCGGCACCTCGATCTTCTCGTTCGGGTCGGCGAGCACCTGCTTGGCGATGCCGTAGCGCAGCTTGATGTCGTCGGCCTCGAGCGTCGGCGTGCGCAGCGCCATCGCGATGTCGTTGGTGATCTGGTCGCCGGCGATCGGAATCACCGCCGTGTGCCGGATCGCGCCGCCGGTGAAGATCGCGATGTCGGTCGTGCCGCCGCCGACGTCGACCAGCGCGACGCCCAGTTCCTTCTCGTCCTGCGTGAGGATCGCCATGCTCGAGGCGAGCGGCTGCAGCATCAGGTCGTTCACCTCGAGCCCGCAGCGGCGCACGCACTTGACGATGTTCTGCGCGGCCGACACCGCGCCGGTGACGATGTGCACCTTCACCTCGAGGCGCACGCCGCTCATGCCGATCGGCTCGCGGATGTCCTCCTGGCCGTCGATGATGAATTCCTGCGCGAGCACGTGCAGGATCTGCTGGTCGGTGGGGATGTTCACCGCCTTGGCGGTCTCGATCACGCGGGCCATGTCGGCCTCGGTGACCTCCTTGTCCTTGATCGCCACCATGCCGCTGGAGTTGAAGCTGCGGATGTGGCTGCCGGCGATCCCCGTGTAGACCGTGCGGATCTTGCAGTCGGCCATCAGCTCGGCTTCCTCGAGCGCGTGCTGGATCGACGCGACCGTCGATTCGATGTTGACGACCACGCCCTTCTTCAGCCCGCGCGAGTCGTGCTGACCGAGACCGACGATCTCGTAGTGGCCGTCGGGCCTCATCTCGGCGACGATCGCGACGATCTTCGACGTGCCGATGTCGAGTCCGACGATCAGGTCCTTCGCGTCTCTGGTCATTTGTTATCGCAGGTCGTGCTGGCGCCCGTCTCGGGCGCGGGGCCGCGCGGCATGCGCGGCCGGGTGGATCGATTCGGAGTCCTCGGCCCGGGAGTCGAGGCGCGCGAGCGAGCGGATCGCGAAGCCGTTCGGGTACCGCAGGTCGACGACTTCCGCGCGGCGCTCGAGCGTCGCGACGACGACCGGCCAGGTCTGCACCCAGCGCGCGATGCGTCGCTCCACCGGGATGCCCTGGTCGCGCCCGAGCAGCAGCGTCGTGCCGTCGTCCAGCCGCAGCGTCCACGCGTGGCGCGCCGACAGCGAGACCGATTCGGGCTGGACGTCGAGCGCGGCGACCGCTTCGCGCAGCTCGGCGTAGCGGCGCGCCACCTGGCGCACGGTGCCGTCGGGTCCGGAGAACTCGGGCAGCGGACCGTCTTCCTCGGCTTCCGCCAGGTTGGCGACGAAGAGCTCGCCGAAGGTGTTGACGATGCGTCCGTCGCCCCACAGCGCGAGCGCGCGATGCTCCTCGATCGACACCTCGAGGCCGTCGGGCCAGACGCGGCGCACGCCGGCCCGGCGCACCCAGGGGACCGACTCGAAGATCGAGCGCACCGCGTCGAGGTTCACGGCGAAGAAGTTGCCGCTGACCTCGCGCGCGACGGCCGAGCGCAGCTGCGCCGACGACACGCGCTGCAGCTCGTGCCCCTCGGCCGGCGCGATGCGCACGTGCGAGAGGGTGAACAACGGGCGCTGCGAGACCCACCACGCCCCCGCGGTCAGCGACGCGAGCAGCGTCGCGGCGAACAGCGCGTTGGCCAGCGCGTTCAGCGCGCGCGCGTCGTGCCACAGGCTGCTCAAGCGCGCCCTCCGATCTTCAGGCTCGCCGACGCGAGGATGCGAAGGCACAGCGCCTCGTAGGAGATGCCGACCGCGCGGGCCGCCATCGGCACCAGCGAGTGCCCGGTCATGCCGGGCGAGGTGTTGACCTCGAGCAGGTAGGGCGCGTCGTCGCCCTTGCGCAGCATGACGTCGACGCGGCCCCAGCCCTCGCAGCCCACTGCGCGATAGGCGGCCAGGGCGAGTTCGCCGATCGAAGCGGCCAGCGCCGCTTCCAGCGGCGCGGGGCAGAGGTAGCGCGTGTCGTCGGTGAAGTACTTGTTCTGGTAGTCGTAGTTGCCGCCGGGCGCGACGATCTCGATGACCGGCAGCGCGCGCGCCTCGTCGCCGCTGCCCAGCACCGCCACCGTGAGCTCGCGCCCGTCGACGAACTCCTCGCAGAGCACGTCGACGTCGTGCGCGCGCGCCGCGTCGAAGGCGGCGGCGGCCTCGTCCGCCGAGAGCAGCTTCGTGAAACCGATCGTCGATCCTTCGCGGCTGGGCTTGACCGCCATCGGCAGGCCGAGCCGGGCCACCGCGTCGGCGACGTCGCCGGCCGAACGCGCGAGGACGAAGTCGGGCGTGCGCAACCCGTGCGTCATCCAGATGCGCTTCGCGTAGACCTTGTCCATCGCGATCGCCGAGGCCATCACGCCGCTGCCCGTGTACGGGATGCCGAGCAGCTCGAGCGCACCCTGGACGGTGCCGTCCTCGCCGTAGCGGCCGTGCAGCGCGATGAACGCGCGCGCGAAGCCCTCGCGCACGAGGTCGTCGAGCGGGCGCTGCGCCGGGTCGAACGCGTGTGCGTCGACGCCCGACGATCGCAGCGCCGCCAGCACGCCGGCGCCCGACATCCGCGAGACGTCGCTCTCGGCCGAGCGGCCGCCGCACAGCACGGCCACCTTGCCCATCGACTTCGGATCCGGGAGCGTGTTCATGGTTGCATCTCCGCGATCGATTGGGGGACCGAGCCGATCGATCCGGCGCCCATCGTGAGGACGACGTCGCCGTCGCGGGCGGCGTCGAGGATCGCCCGCGGCATCGCGGCGATGTCGTCGACGAAGACCGGCTCGACCTTGCCCGCGACGCGAAGCGCGCGCGCGAGCGACCGCCCGTCGGCGGCGACGATCGGCGCCTCGCCCGCCGGATAGACCTCGGCGAGCAGCAGCGCGTCGGCGCCCGAAAGCACGCGCACGAAGTCCTCGAAGAGGTCGCGCGTGCGCGTGTAGCGGTGGGGCTGGAACGCGAGCACGATGCGACGGCCGGGGAAGGCGCCGCGCGCGGCAGCGAGCGTCGCGTCCATCTCGGCCGGGTGGTGGCCGTAGTCGTCGATCAGCGTGAAGCGCCCGCCCCCGTGGGCGGCGGGTACCGCGACCGCGCCGTACGACTGGAAGCGCCGCCCGACGCCGGTGAACTGCGCCAGCGCGGTACGGATCGCTTCGTCGCCGACGTCGAGTTCGTCGGCGACGGCGATCGCGGCGAGCGCATTGCGCACGTTGTGCAGTCCGGGCGCGTTCAGCACGACGGGCAGCGGCGCGGCGTCGGGGCGCAGCACGGTGAAGTGCATCTGCGCGCCTTCGGCGCGCACGTCGACCGCACGGACCTGCGCGTCGTCGGCGAGCCCGTAGCCGAGCACGGGGCGCGAGACGAAAGGCACGATCTCGCGCACGTGCGCGTCGTCGAGGCACAGCACCGCCGCGCCGTAGAACGGCAGCCGCTGGGTGAACTCGACGAAGGCCTGGCGCAGGCGCGCGAAGTCGTGGCCGTAGGTCTCCATGTGATCGGCGTCGATGTTCGTGATGACGGCGATCATCGGCGACAGGTTCAGGAACGAGGCGTCCGACTCGTCGGCCTCGACGACGATGTACTCGCCGGCGCCGAGCCGCGCGTTGGCGCCGGCGCTGTTCAGGCGCCCGCCGATCACGAAGGTGGGGTCGAGGCCGCCTGCGGCGAGCACCGAAGCGACCAGGCTCGTCGTCGTCGTCTTGCCGTGCGTGCCGGCGATCGCGATCCCGCGCTTCAGGCGCATCAGCTCGGCGAGCATCATCGCGCGCGGCACGATCGGCACCTGCCGCTGGCGGGCGGCGATCACCTCCGGATTGTCGCCGCGCACCGCGGTGGACACGACGACACAGTCGGCACCGTCGATGTTCGCCGCCTCGTGCCCGCTGCACACCGTGGCGCCGAGCGCCTCGAGACGGCGCGTCGTCGCCCCCGCGGCGACGTCCGAGCCGCTGATCCGGTAGCCGAGGTTCAGCAGCACTTCGGCGATGCCGCTCATGCCCGAGCCGCCGATGCCGACGAAATGGATGTGCTTGACGCGATGCTTCATGCGTGCACGCCGCGCAGGCGCGCGGCCTCCTCGCAGGAATCGGCGACGCGGCGCGTCGCGTCCGTGCGCGCGAGCGCGCGTGCACGGGCTGCCATCCGCGCCAGCGCGACGCGGTCGAGCGACGCGAGCCGCTGCGCGAGCGAGGCCGCGTCGAGCTGCGCCTGCGGAACGAGCAGCGCTGCCTCCTCGTCCGCCAGGAAACGCGCATTGCCGGTCTGGTGGTCGTCGACCGCGTGCGGAAAGGGCACCAGCAGGCTCGCCACGCCGGCCGCCGCGATCTCGGCGATCGTCATCGCTCCCGAGCGGCAGACCAGCAGGTCGGCCCATTCGTAGGCACCCGCCATGTCGTCGACGAACTCGACGACGTGCGCGGCAAGCCCGAGCTCGCGGTAGCGCGCCTCGAGCGCATCGCGCCGGCCGCGTCCGCTCTGGTGCACGACCTGCGGACGCACCGCTTCGGGCATCGCGGCGATCGCCTGCGGCACGACCTCGTTGAGCACCTGCGCGCCGAGGCTGCCGCCGACGACGAGCAGGCGCAGCGGGCCGCTGCGCCGCGCGTAGCGCTCGAGGGGATCGTCGTCGCGGATCATCTCGGCACGCAGCGGATTGCCGCAGAAGCGCGCGCCCGGCAGGGTGCCCGGAAAGCCTTCGAGCACCAGGTCGGCGACGCGCGACAGCAGCCGGTTGGTCAGGCCGGCGACCGAGTTCTGCTCGTGCACGACGAGCGGACGGTTCAGCAGCGAAGCCATCATGCCGCCGGGAAAGGCGACGTAGCCGCCCATGCCGAGCACGACCGCCGGCTGCGTCGTGCGCAGCGCGCGCACGCTCTGCGCGAAGGCGCGCAGCAGCGTGAACGGCAGCAGCAGCCGCGTGAGGAGCCCCTTGCCGCGCACGCCGCCGACGCGCACCCACTGCATCGGAATGCCGTGCTTCGGCACGAGCGTCGCCTCCATGCCGGCCGGGTTGCCGAGCCAGACGACGCTCCAGTTGCGCGCGCGCATCTCGGCGGCGACGGCGAGCCCGGGCATCACGTGGCCGCCGGTGCCGCCGGCCATGATGAGGATGGTTCGGCCGGTCACGCGAGACCCCGCATCAGCTTCCGGTTCTCCCAGTCGACCCGCAGAAGGACCGCGACCGCGACGCAGTTGACGAGGATGCCGCTGCCGCCATAGCTCATCAGCGGCAGCGTCAGTCCCTTGGTGGGCAGCAGCCCCGTGTTCACGCCCATGTTGATGAAGGCCTGCACGCCGATCCACAGGCCGATTCCCTTCGCGACGAGGCCGGCGAAAGTGCGCTCGAGCTTGATCGACTGCCGGCCGATCTCGAAGGCGCGCCGCGTGAACC